>NZ_JAEPIV010000002.1:0-393524 GCF_016632405.1 Azospirillum aestuarii | reverse complement strand
CTTCACGACCCACACCGGGCCGCCCAGCTCGCGGGCGACGGTCTCGGCTTCCTGCGGGGTGTAGGCGACGCCGCCGCGGGGCACCGCGACGCCGTACTTCTTCAGCAGGCCTTTGGCCTGATACTCATGGATGTTCATCGGGCGTCCATCTGTTTTTATGGTCGGCTGACAGAGTGTGGTCGGCTGACGATGGGCGAAGATCGGGCAGGCGTTTCCTGCTGGCGGACGCGCCAGGGCGCAAGTCTTCGGGGGGACGAGTCCTTCAGGAAGCCTTACGCCGGCTGGCGCGAACAACCGCGATCACTGTACCACCCGGAGCGGACGGTTCAACCGTCCACCCCGGGCGATGAGGCCGCAGGTCGCCGCGCAGGCAAAAAATCAGGCCGCCTTAGGAGGCGGCCTTCTCAGCCTGCTGCTTCTTGACCACTTCGACGAGCTGCTTCACAGCGCTGACCGAGTGATCGAACATCTTCTTCTCTTCCTCGGAGAGATCGATCTCGATGATCTTCTCGACGCCACCGGCGCCGATGATCGTCGGGACGCCGACGTAGAGGTCGTTCTGGCCGTACTGGCCGGTCAGGTAGGCGGCGACCGGAACGACGCGCTTCTGGTCCTTCAGGTAGGACTCGGCCATCTGGATGGCGGACGCGGCCGGGGCGTAGAAGGCCGAGCCGGTCTTCAGGAGCTTGACGATCTCCGCGCCGCCGTCACGGGTGCGCTGCACGATGGCGTCCAGCTTCTCCTGCGTGGTCCAGCCCATCTTGACCAGATCCGGCAGCGGGATGCCGGCGACGGTCGAGTAGCGGACGAGCGGGACCATGGTGTCGCCGTGGCCGCCCAGCACGAAGGCGGTGACGTCCTCGACCGACACCTTGAACTCGTCGGCCAGGAAGTAGCGGAAGCGGGCCGAGTCGAGCACGCCGGCCATGCCGACGACGCGCTCCGGCGGGAGGCCGGAGGCCTGCTGGAGCACCCACACCATCACGTCCAGCGGGTTCGTGATGACGATGACGAAGGCGTTCGGGGCGTGCTTCTTGATGGCCTCGCCGACGGTCTGGCAGACGCCGGTGTTGATGCCAATCAGGTCGTCGCGGCTCATGCCCGGCTTGCGCGGCACGCCGGCGGTGACGATCACGACGTCGGCGCCTTCGATGACCGAGTAGTCGTTGCCGCCGCTGAGCTTGGCGTTGAAGCCTTCGACCGGCGAGGTCTCAGCCAGGTCGAGGGCCTTGCCCTCCGGCATGCCTTCCGCGATGTCGAACAGGACGACGTCGCCGAGTTCCTTCTGGGCAGCGAGCAGAGCCAGCGTGCCGCCAATCTGGCCGGCGCCGACGAGCGCAATCTTCTTGCGAGCCATGGAGCGTTTCCCTAAGCGTGAGCGTCCCCCATTCAGCGGAGGACAGAACCGATTGAGTGTAGCGTCCTAGGGGTCCAGCGCCCTGAGATTTCGAGGGCGGTTCCTAGCGCGATTCCGGCCCGAGAGCAAGCGTGACCGCAAGCACGGGGCGCGGAACTGTGCAATCGATTACGGCGAATGGCCGCAACGGCAAACAGGAATTTGGTGTTGCGGGTGCGGCGCACTATTCTTTGGATAGGTTTTGAAGGCCGTTCGGGATTGGGGGGAAGAACCATGATTCGCTTTGCACCGGCATTTTGCCTGACCGTGACGCTGGCCCTGGGAAGCGGCGGCGCGGCCTTGGGACAAACCGTCGCAGACTATGAGGCCGCTCTGGCCAAGGCGCCGCTGGCCAGCGCGCCGCTGGGCGAGGCGGCGGCCGGCACCCCGTCGGATGCGCCGTCGGCCACGGATGTGCTCTATTGCCGGCCTGTGTCGAACTATGTGTACACCTCCGTACCGCCGGGGGAGCGCAGCGGCATCGTGGTGCCTCTCGTGGCCTTCGACGGGCCTGCCGACCCGGCGACCCTGCGCAAGCGCGACCTGTGCGAGACGGTGCGCCGGATGGCGGTGATCCAGTTCGATTCCGGGTCTGGCGAGGAGATCGTCACCCCGCCGCAGCTGATCGACACCGATCCGTCGCGCCCGCTGTATCAGAACGATCCGACGCTGGCTCCCGACACGCGGCGCGCGCCGGCCCGGCGGCCGCTGGAGATCCAGTAACGGAAATTTCGGGAACAGCGCTCTACGGCGTCAGGAACGGACGCCGTAGAGCGCGAGGTGGCGGGTCATGTCCGCCGCGGGCAGCGGATAGTCGGTGCCCTGGCGGGCGTTCAGCACGGCGCGCGGCGGGATGCCGGCGGCGCGGATCTGCACCCTCATGGCGCAGCGCATCGAATAGCCCGCCCGCCAGACCAGGGCGGTGACCGCGCGGGGGTCGCCGGAACGCAGGATGTCGTCCACGATCCCCGGATGGACGGCGGCGCGCAGGGCCAGGGCGGCGCGGACGAAGTCCGTTTCCTCCCAGGACAGGGCGTCGCCCAGCGCCGTCTCGTCCAAGGCGCCCTGGCGGTGCAGGCGGACGGCGCGGCGCCCCGGCGACTCGGCGGGGTCACGCCCTTCGACCCAGGCGACGCGGCGGCGGGTCACGGCGGCGACCTCCGCCGCGGTGGCGGCGTCCAGATCGGTGCGGCGGCGCAGCAGGTCGGCAACCGAGTCGTCGACGGACTCCGCCAGCCGCAGGGCCAGCCGTTGCGACAGGGCGGGGCGGCTGGCCAGCTTGGCCTGCCAGTCCGGATGGCCGGCGGACCGCTCCACCAGATCCTCCAGCCGGTCTTCAGGGATGACCGCGCCGTCGTTGTCCAGCAGGACGCCCGTGGCCTCCGCGTCGCCCGTGTCGACGATGGCGCAGGACAGCGGCGCGCTGACCGCTTGCCGCCGCGCGATGGCCGACAGCGCCCAGCCCGCGGGATGGGCGGCGATGATCTCCAGCAGGTCCTCGTCGGTCAGGGTGGCGCAGCAATGCAGGATCGGCTCCGCCACCGAGCGTTCCACGTCACGCGCCAGCGTGCGCGCCACGGCGGGCGGGGCGCAGGCGACGTCCTTCAGAGCCCCGGCCAGCGCCGTCCGCACATGGGCGGCATGATCGCGGGCCAGCCGCTCCAGCGTGCGCAGGGCGGTGGCGGTGGCCTTGTCCTGGCGGTCCGGAGGCAGATCGGGAAGCAGCCGGCACAGCTTGCGCGCCAGATGCGCGCGAACCCCGGCATCGCCCATCCCGGCCAGCCGCGATTCGACCAGCGCCGTGCCGACGCGGCGGCGCGCCGGTTGGGGCGCAGGAGGAGCGGGGGGAGAATCGTCGAACAGATAGCCGAGCAGGTCCGGGTCCACCCCGTCGTCCACGGAGGGGTCCGCCCGCGGCGCCGAGCGGGCCGCGCCGGGACGGTCGTCCCCGTGATCGGAGGGTGGGGCCTGACGTGGCTGCATCCGGATATCCAACGGTGGGCCGGTTAACGGGCCGCTAATGGGGCCGAACTTGTCACCGGCGTCCGCTGTGCGCAACCACACCCTGCGCCGCCAGTCCTGCCATCGGTTGACGCCGTCAAAGCGTCGGAAGGCACAGGTTGAAAAGAAAAAGGGCCGCAACCCCGATGGGGCGCGGCCTTGAAGAGTTTAGGGAGGAAACGCACTGCAAAAGCAGTAACGGGGCGGATCATAGGCTCTGACCTTGGCGGATGGTAATACCAAGTTGGTATTGGTGCGGTGCGGTGTACGCATGGCGATGTGGGAATAAAATGTTGTTTGCCCAGCGGGAGGGCAGGATTTCGACCGTTTGCACACATTCGAGCCGCACAGGCGGATGATGGAATTGCAAACGATTGGAGTTGGAATATTGTTTGCGACCGGAACGATGGCGGGCGAAGTCTGGCCGAACGCTGGGCGACATCCATCCGGACACGCCCGTGGGCACCACCTCCCTTGGGGGTGGTTTGCGTGTCGGGCGAATTGTTTGTGAGGCTTGCCGGTCCGCTGGGGAAAACCCTCCCCCGCAGCGGGCTGGCGGCGCGGGGGAGGGGTAAAAAGGATGGGGCCGGCGTTCAGGCGGCCAGCTTCTCGCGAATCAGGGCCTTCGTTTCATCCAGGCCGTAAAGCTGGATGAAGGAGCCCATGCGCGGGCCGGTGGTCTGGCCGAGCAGCACCTCGTAAAGCGCCTGGAACCAGGCGCGTAGCTCGGTGAAGCCATGCTCCTTGCCGACCGCGAAGACCTCGTTCTGGATGACGTCGCCCGCCGCGTCGGCGGGGATGGTGTCCAGACGCTTCAGCAGGTCCTCCAGTGCGGCGCGCTCGGCGTCGGTGGGGGCGCGGAAGCGTTTCGTCGGCTTCACCTGATCCTGGTAGTAGCGGACGGCGTAGCCGACCAGCTTGTCCAGGAAGGGGCTGTTCTCCGGCGTCGCCTCGGGCGCGTAGCGGCTGATGAAGCCCCACATCACGTCCTTGGTCTCGGCGTTCGCCGCCCCGGCGAGGTTCAGCAGCAGGTTGAAGGACACGTCCGACCGCACCGCCGGCGCCGTGCCGTTGTGGATGTGCCAAGCCGGGTTCTCCAGCGCCTTGGCCGGCTCCTCCACCGGCAGCTTGGCGACGAAGGCCAGATACTCGTCCACCGCCCGCGGGATCACGTCGAAATACAGGCGCTTGGCCGACTTCGGCTTCTGGAACATGTAAAGGGCGAGGCTCTCCGGCGGGGCGTAGGCCAGCCACTCCTCCATGGTCAGGCCGTTGCCCTTGGACTTGGAGATCTTCTGGCCCTTGTCGTCCAGGAACAGCTCGTAATTGAAGCCCTGCGGCGGGGTGCCGCCGAGGATGTTGACGATCTTCCCGGCCAGCTCGGCCGACGGGATCAGGTCCTTGCCGTACATCTCGTAATCGACGCCCAGCGCGTACCAGCGCATGCCCCAGTCGGGCTTCCACTGGAGCTTCACATGGCCGCCGGTGACGGGGACTTCGACCTTCCTGCCGTCCTCGTCCTGGAAGACGATGGTGCCGGCGTCCACGTCGCGCTCCAGCACCGGGACCTGCAGCACGCGCCCCGTGGAGGGGGAGACGGGCAGGAACGGGCTGTAGGTCTGCTGGCGCTCCTCGCCCAGCGTCGGCAGCATGACGGCCATGATCTCGTCATAGCGCCGCAGCACGCCGAGCAGCGCCTCGTCGAAGCGGCCCGACTTGTACCAGTCGGTGGAGGACTGGAACTCGTACTCGAAGCCGAAGCTGTCGAGGAAGGCGCGCAGGCGTGCGTTGTTGTGCGCGCCGAAGCTGTCGTGCGTGCCGAACGGGTCGGGGACCTGGGTCAGCGGCTTGCCCAGGTTGGCGGCCACCAGTTCCTTGTTCGGGATGTTGTCCGGGACCTTGCGCAGCCCGTCCATGTCGTCGGAGAAGCAGAAGAGCTTCGTCGGGATGTCGCTCATCCGCTGGAAGGCCTGACGGACCATGGTGGTGCGCGCCACCTCGCCGAAGGTGCCGATGTGCGGCAGGCCCGACGGACCGTAGCCGGTCTCGAACAGGACGTAGCCTTTGGCCGGCGGCTCTTTCGCGAAGCGCGCGACCAGTTTGCGCGCCTCCTCGAACGGCCACGCCTTCGCCTGCAACGCCAATTCCCGCTCGCCGGTCATGGTAGAGCCCCTTCAAAACTCGACGGATATGTAGAAAGGCAGCGACCCTAGGGCGGTCCGCGCCGTCCGTCAACGGGCGCCGCTTGTCCGTTTCACGGTTCGGGCGCATGTCTGGATGTGGATCACCCGTCGAGGACCCGTATGAGCTGGCTGTTTCTGTCCGTCGCCATCGCTTTCGAGATCGTGGGCACCGTCGCCATGAAGATGTCCGACGGCATGACCCGCCTGTGGCCGAGCTTGGCGGTGGTGGCCTGCTATCTGGTGGCCTTTGCCATGCTGGCCCAGGCGCTGCGCGAGATCGAGGTGGGCGTGGCCTACGCCATCTGGTCGGCGGTCGGCACGGCGGCCATCGCGGCGATCGGCGTGTGGGTGTTCGGGGAGTCGCTCAGCTTCCTGAAGCTGGCGGGGATTCTGCTGATCGTGGCGGGGGTGGTCAGCCTCCGGATGTCGGGGGGCGGGGCGTAGATCCTCATGCCCGGATATCGAGCGACGGACCAGGGCCGGCCGCGACCGCCGGCACGCCATCGCGGAACAGGGGCATGTCCTTCAGATCCTTGACGTAGCCGCCGGTGGCGACGGCCTCGGGCGATTTGTCCTTGAGGCGGTCCATGGCGCCCTTGATCATGGTGACCACCGGGTTCTCGCTGTCGAGATCGTCCGGTTCCCGGCCGCTGCTCCGCATTGACTGCTCGTAGCCGAACTGGGTGGCGGCGCGTTGAACCGCCCAGTTGGCCGATGCCTTCTCCTCGTCGCTGACGCCCTCCAGGAAGGCGACGCCGGCCCGGAAGCGGGCGGCGTGATCGTTGCCCGTCGGGTCCGCGGCCATCATGGCCTGCCCCTGCTGCTGCGACATGATGGATTGAGCGGTGTCCTGCTCGTCCTTGGAAAAGCTGCCGTCGCTGTTGCTGGCGATGGCGAAGAGGGCGCGGCGGTCGAGCCCGCCATAGACGGTGTCCCAACTTTCCTGGGTGGCGTGCATGTAGTCCATCGGCTTGCCGTTCGCGGCCAGCTCCGCGTATTTGGCGTCGATGGCCGCCCGCGCGTCCTTGGCGACGGTCGCGAAATCCTTCTTGCCCGCGGTCTGGGTCGCCGTCTGGGTCACCAGGGACGCCTGGGCCGTCTCCGACAGCGTGACGACCGCGGCCGCATCGCGCGCGCCGTTGGAGGAGCCGCCGGCCGTGTCCTTTGTCCCCGCCGCGCCCTTGGAAGCGGAGGGTGTCGTGGCGGACAGGGGGGCCGGCTGCCGGGCCGTACCCACCGATGGCTCCGTGACGTTCATCTGACGGCTCTCCCGTTGCCGAGGCTTGCCAATGATTGGAGAGTATTGGCGCGCCGACCCTCTTCGAAACCATGGATAGCAATCGCGTCAGTTTACCACAGGATGTATTGATGGTCGATCTGGAAGTTCGCAGGTTGAGTAGCGATGGTCAGGCGGCTAGCGCGCGCAATCGGCCAGCCCGTCCCGTTCCACCACCGCCATGCGCCGTTCGATGACGCCGGCCCGCCGCGCCACATAGGCGCCGGGCGGGTTCGGGGACCAGTTGCGGGGGTTGGGCAGGACGACGGCCAGCAGGGCGGCCTCGCGGCGGGTCAGGGCCGCCGCCGGCTTCTTGAAATGGTGGCGGGCGGCGGCCTCGGCGCCGTAGACGCCGTCATCCCACTCCACGCTGTTCAGATAGACCTCCAGGATGCGGCTCTTGGGCCACAGCGTCTCGATCAGCAGGGTGAACCACGCCTCCACCCCCTTGCGGGTCCAGCTGCGGTCCGGCCAGAGGAAGGCGTTCTTGGCGGTCTGCTGGCTGATCGTGCTGCCGCCGCGCAGGCGCCGGCCCTCCTCGTTGTCCTCGAAGGCGCCTTCGATGGCCGCCCAGTCGAAGCCGCCATGGCCGCAGAACAGCGTGTCCTCCGACGCGATGACCGCGCGGGCGAGGTGGGGGGAGATTTGCGACATGGGCACCCAGTCGTGCGCCAGCCCGGAGCCTCCGGCGGCGCGGATCAGCATCAGCGGCGTGGCCGGCACCGGCACCACGCGGTAGAGCGCCGCCCAGCCGACGCTGAAGGCTACCAGGGCGACGGCCAGGGCCATCAGAAGTCTCAGCAGACGCCGGACCGTAAACCGCATGCGCTCGACCTCTCCTCTGCGACGCTCAAGGACGGGGGAGCACTTTCGAGGGGGCGGGCCGATCGGTCAACACGGGTTTGCTCGCATTGCGGCGGCGGGGGCCACTATACTGCGCGCCATGGATCTGACCTCGGCGCCCTCCCTCCCGTCCTTCAGCCTCGATGACGCGCCGGCCCTGGTCGCCGGCGCGCGGCGCGTGGTTCTGCTGACCGGCGACGGCGAGGTCGAGGAGGTGCCGCCCCCCGCCGCGGCCAAGCGGGCGCGCCGCCAGCCGCCGCTGGTCTGCCACGCGCGGGCGATGGCGCGGCGGCTGGGGACGGAGCCCTTCGCCGCCTTCGACCTGCTGGAGCTGTTCGCCTTCGTCCTGCCCGCCCGCTTCTGCGTGCCGACCCCGCGCGGTCTGGCCGAGGCGCTGGACCTGCCGATCCCCGACGGGCTGGAGGACGACGCGCTGGCCCTGCACCGGGCGGTGCGCAAGCTGCTGGGGTTGCTCGGTACGCCGGGGCGGGAGGAGGCGTCCGACCCCGTGGCCTTCGCCTGGGAGATGGGGCGCGCCGGCTGGCTGTGGGGGCCCGCCGTTCTGGCCGCCCTGGGCAAGCCGGACGGGCCGGAGAAGGGGGCCGGCCGCGCCGGCCTGCGCGTCTGGACCCGCATCAAGGAGTGGCAGGACGGCCCGCCCGAACCGCCGCCCGCCCACCACCCGGTGGAGCCGGACGAGGCGCGCCGCCGGCTGTCGGTGATGCTGGCGGCCAGCGTGCCCGGCAAGGTGGCCGAGCCGCGCCCGCAGCAGGCCGACTATGCCAGCGCGGTGTCCGCCGCCTTCGCCCCGCGCCCCGCGCCCGACACGCCGAACGTCGTGCTGGCGGAGGCCGGAACGGGCGTCGGCAAGACGCTGGGCTATCTGGCGCCGGCCACCGTGTGGGCGGAGAAGAACGGCGGCACGGTGTGGATCTCCACCTACACCCGCAACCTCCAGCACCAGATCGACGCGGAGCTGGACCGCCTCTATCCCGAACCGGCGACCAAGGCGCGCAAGGTCGTGCTGCGCAAGGGGCGGGAAAACTACCTGTGCCTGCTGAATCTGGAGGAAGCGGTTCGCGGCATGCCGATGCAGCCGCACCACGCCATCGGGGTGGGGCTGATGGCGCGCTGGGCGGCGGCGACGCGCGACGGCGACCTGACCGGCGGCGACTTTCCCGGCTGGCTGGTGGACATCGCCGGGCGCGGGCGGACGCTGGGCCTCGCCGACCGGCGGGGCGAGTGCATCTATTCCGCCTGCGACCATTACGCCCGCTGCTACATCGAGAAGAGCGTGCGCCGCGCCCGCAAGGCCGACGTGGTGATCGCCAACCACGCGCTGGTCATGGTGCAGGCCGCCCTTGGGGGAGGTGAGGAGCCGACGCTGCCCACCCGCTACGTCTTCGACGAGGGACACCATGTCTTCGACGCGGCGGACAGCGCCTTCGCCGGGCATCTGACCGGGCGGGAGACGCAGGAGTTGCGGCGCTGGTTGCTGGGCGCCGAGGAGACGGGGCGCAGCCGCGCCCGTGGGCTGAAGCGCCGCATCGAGGATCTGGTCGCCAGCGATGAGCGGGCGCAGGAACTGATGGACGCGGTGATGCTGGGCGCCCGCGTCCTGCCGGCGGAGGGCTGGGCGGCGCGGCTGTCCGCCGACAACCCGCAGGGGCCGACCGAGGCCTTCCTGCTCGCCGCGCGGCGGCAGGTCTATTCGCGGACGGCGGGACAGGGCGGCCCCTACAGCCTGGAGGCCGACAAGGCCTATCCGGTGGACGGGCTGCTCGACGCCGCGGAGGCGCTGGAGGCGGCGCTGGTCCGGCTGGCGGAACCGCTGGCCGGACTGGCGAAGCGGCTGGCCGCAAGGCTGGAGGCCGAGACGGCGGAGCTGGACAGCGACCAGCGGCGGCGCATCGACGCCATGGCGCGCAGCCTGACCCGGCGCGGCGTGCTGACGGTCGAGGCGTGGCGGGCCATGCTGAAGACGCTGCCGGTGGAGACGCCGGCGCAGTTCGTGGACTGGTTCGCGGTGGAGCGGATCGACGGGCGTGACGTGGACGTCGGGCTCTACCGCCACTGGATCGACCCGACCGTTCCCTTCGCCGAGGCGCTGGCCGGGCCGGCGCACGGCATGGTGGTCACCTCCGCCACACTGACCGACGGCACCGGCGACGTCGCCATGGACTGGCAGGCGGCGGAGGACCGCTGCGGCGCCAGCCACCTGCCGAAGCCGGCGCTGCGCGCCCAGGTGCCGTCGCCCTTCGACTACCCCAACCGCACGCGGGTGATGGTGGTCACCGACGTGCGCAAGGACGATCTGGGGCAGGTGGCGTCCGCCTACCGCACGCTGTTCCAGGCGGCGGGCGGCGGGGGCTTGGGGCTGTTCACCGCGATCAGCCGGCTGCGCGCCGTCTACGACCGCATCGTGGAGCCGCTGGACGCCACCGGCATCCCGCTCTACGCCCAGCATGTCGACCCGCTGGACGTGGCGACCCTGATCGACATCTTCCGGGGGGAGGAGCACGCCTGCCTGCTCGGCACCGACGCGGTGCGCGACGGGGTGGACGTGCCGGGCCGCTCGCTGCGGCTCATCGTCTTCGACCGGGTGCCCTGGCCGCGCCCGGACATCCTGCACCGCGCCCGCCGCGACGCCTTCGGGCGGCGGCGCTACGAGGACATGATCGCGCGGTTGCGGCTGAAGCAGGCCTTCGGCCGGCTGGTGCGGCGGGCCGACGACACCGGGGTGTTCGTCCTGCTCGACCCGATGATGCCCAGCCGCCTGTTCGGCGCCTTCCCCGAGGGTGTGGAGGTCCGCCGCGTCGGCATCAAGGAGGCGGTGGAAGCGACGGCGGAGTTCCTGCGAGGCTGGTGAGGGCCTATCCGGCCGTGCCGATGCGGGCGAGATCGAAGGGCGTCGTCTGGTAGATACGGTTGATCCAATTGGCGAACAGCAGATGGGCGTGGCTCCGCCAGCGGTTTTCGGGCGGGCGGCTGGGGTCGTCGTCGGGGAAATAGCCCTGGGGAACCGGCGTGGCCGCGTCCTTGGCGACGTCCCGGACATACTCGTTGCGCAGCGTGTCGGTGTCGTACTCAACGTGGTTGAACATGTGGAGCGACCGGTGGACGGCGTCTTCCAGCAGGCAGGGGCCGGTTTCCGGGGAATCCAGCAGCACGCGCAGGCCGCTTTCGGGGGGGATGTCCTCCTCGCGCACCTCGGTCCAGCGCGAGACCGGGATGGGCACGCCGTCGGACAGGCCGCAGAGGTAGGGCGAGGCGGGGGCGCGGTTGCGGTGGCGGAACACGCCGGACGCCTTGCGCGGCAGGAGATGCTTCGGCACGCCGTGGAAATGATGAACGGCGGCCTGCGCCGCCCAGCAGATGTTCAGACAGGAGTGGACGTGGCTCTGCGTCCAGTCGAAGACCGAACACAGTTCGTCCCAATAGGACACCTCCTCGAAGGGCATCGTCTCGACCGGGGCGCCGGTGACGATGAAGCCGTCGAATTTCTCGCGGCGCGCATCCTCCCACGACCGGTAGAAGGCGCTCATGTGATCCGCCGCGGTGTTGCGCGGCACATGGTTGGTGATCCGGATCAGCGACAGCTCGACCTGGAGCGGCGTGCTGCCGAGCAGGCGCGCGATCTGCGTCTCGGTCCGGATCTTGTCGGGCATCAGGTTGAGCAGGCCGAAGCGCAGGGGCCGGATGTCCTGCCGGATGGCGTCGGCCTCCCGCATGACCATGACGCCCTCGGCCTGCAGGGCGGTGAAGGCGGGAAGATCGTTGGGTATCTTGATGGGCATGACTCGTCCGGCTCCGCTGTCGGTGCATCGGTCGGAACAGACGTCATGGCGAACCCCGTTTGTTTGCCGGTCCGGCCACATCCCCCTTCGGGACGCCACCTTGCTCGGGAAAGCAGGTTGGCGTTGAGCGTCCGCTCAACTCTTGATGCGCGGTGCACATTATACGGGCAGCGGCGGCTTGGCAACAGGAGTGGGGCTGCCGGTGGGCGGCCCCGCTCCGCCCACCGGCCCCGATCACACGATCCTCAGGCCGCTTGGCCTCAGGCCGCCTTGATGGCGACGAGGAAGTTCTCCACCTCGCTCTTCAGGCGCATCGCCCCCTGATTCAGGTCGCCGGAGGCCGACATCACCTGGGTCGCGGCGCTGCCGGTCTCGGTCGCGGCCTGCGACACGCGGCCGATGTTGCTCGTCACTTCCTGGGTGCTCTGCGCCGCCTGCTGGACGTTGCGGCTGATCTCCTGGGTGGCCGCACCCTGCTCTTCGATGGCGGCGGCGATGGAGGAGGAGATGTCGTTGATCGACGAGATGGTCGCCCCGATCCCGCGGATGGCGCCGACCGCCCCGCCGGTGGCCGCCTGGATGGCGCCGATCTGGGCGGCGATCTCCTCCGTCGCCTTGGAGGTCTGGTTGGCAAGGCTCTTGACCTCGCTCGCCACCACGGCGAAGCCCTTGCCGGCCTCGCCCGCGCGGGCCGCCTCGATGGTGGCGTTGAGCGCCAGCAGGTTGGTCTGCGCGGCGATGTTCTGGATCAGATCCACCACGTCGCCGATGCGCTGGGCCGCTTCCGACAACCCCTGCACGGTGGCGTTGGTGCGGTCGGCCTCGTCCACCGCCTTGCCGGCGATGCCGGCCGACTGCGACACCTGCTGGGAGATTTCGGTGATGGAGGCGGCCATCTCCTCCGACGCGGCGGCGACGGTCTGCACATTGGCGGAGGTCAGCTCGGCCGCCGACGCCGCGCTGCCGGCCTCGGCCCGCGTGTGCTCGGCGATGTCGGTCATGCTGCGGGCGGTGGTGTCGAGCTGCGACGCCGCGGCGCCCACGGTCTGCAGGACGCTGTGCACCGCGCCGTCGAAGCTGCGGATCAGCGAATCGACCCGCTCGGTGCGGCGGCGCTTGTTCTCCTCCTCGGCGGCCTGGGCGGCGGTCAGGCGCTCCGCCTCGATCAGGCCGTCCTTGAAGACCTGCACCGCGCGGGCCATGGCGCCGATCTCGTCCTGCCGGTTGCCGCCTTCCACAGCGACGCCGAGGTCGCGCTTGGCCAGACGATCCATGATGGATGTCAGGGTGACGATGGGCCGGGCGACCGACTTCGTCATGGCGATGCCGGCGAACAGGCAGAGGACCGCCACGAACGCGATGGCGCCCAGAATCCAGCTCTGCGCCCCGACATAGGTGGCCCGGCCGGCGTCCGCCGCCTTCGTGGCGTTTGCGACGTTGGACGCCGTCAATTCGTTGATGAGCGCGGAGCACTCGTCGAACGCCTTGCGTGACTCCTCCCGATAGATGCCGGTGGCCTTCTCGTTCTCGTTGGCTCGGGACGGGGGAAGCAATTTGCCCTGGCTGATTTTCAGATAGCCGTCCCAGGCCGCTTCCCAGCGCTTGAAGGTCTGGGTTTCCCAACCGGGAGCCAGCAGCGGTTCATACTTCCGCCGGGCCTCGGCCACGCGGTTCAGAACCGTGGTCATCTCCTTTTCGACCTCGGCTATTTCCGCCGGGTAGAGCGCCAGGATGTGGGACGCCTCCAGGATGCGGTAGTCGTTCGCCGCACCATCGATCTCCCCGATGGCGGTGACGCTGGGCAGCCAGTTGGAGCGTATTTCCTCCGCAGCATGGTTGACGGTGCTCAGCCGGTCGACGGCGAACAGCCCCAGGGCAATCGACATCAACAGGACCGCGACGGTGGCGGCGACCACCTTGGTCCGGATGGTCATGGAACTCAGCATGGACATGGCACGTGTCTCTTCCCCGGAAGCGAAATCATGGCGATCGATTGTATTGAGTCTGAACGAAAGGATTTGGCAGACCAGACGCCCATGCGCCGGGCGTTGGACTTACCGGGATCAAATGATGGAACAACAAATATTAAGAAAGACGCAAGGGCGGCGCGGGGCGGTCCGCCTTGCGCTTTCCCAGGTGGAATCTTTCTTTTAATAAAGATGAACGGCTGGAGAGGCGAGCGCGGCCGGAAGACCGCAGGCCAAGGGTCAAAGGGGCGGCGCGTAGGTGGCCAGCAGGAACGACAGGGTGACCACGCTGGCGATGGTGGACATCAGGATCGCGGCGGAGGTGCGCTCCACATAGATGCGGTACTGGCTGGCCACCACGAAGGTCAGCGCGCCGGTGGGCAGGCCGGCGAGGATGATGGCCGACCCGGCCCAGAAGGGGTCGAGCGGGAACAGGGTCTGGATGAGGAACCAGGCCAGCGCCGGCTGCACCACCAGTTTCAGGGCGCTGATCCAGCCGACCTCCAGCAGGTTGGCCTTCATGCTCTGGGTCGCCAGGAACAGGCCGATGGCGAACAGGGCGCAGGGACCGGCGGAGGCGCCCATCAGATCGCAGTAGATGGCGATCGGGCGCGGCACCGGCACGCCGGACAGGAAGACCGACCAGGCGAGCCCCAGGGCCGTGGAGATGATCAGCGGGTTCTTGACCAGCGCCCGGCCGACGTCGCGCAGCGCCTTGCCGATCCCGCCGCCCTGGCTGTTGGCGAACTCCAGCCAGATCACCGCGATGCCGACCATGATCGCGCTCATGATGACGGTGGCGAGGATGGCCGGGGCCAGACGGTCCGGGCCGAAGGCCGCCAGGAACAGCGGGATGCCCATGTAGCCGGTGTTGGAGAAGCAGGCGTTCAGCCCCTGCATGCACTGGATCTGCGTCCGTTCCCGGTGGATCAGCCAGCCGAGCAGGGCGCCCAGCGCGTAGACCGCCAGCATCGAGCCGAGGAAGGCGCCGATGAAGGGGCCGTTGAAGATCTCCGGCAGGGAGCGCTTCGCGGTGCCGAGGAACAGCACCGGCGGCAGGGCCATCCAGTAGACGAACTTGTTCAGCGCCTCCGACGAGGCGGGACCGAGCAGCTTCGCCTTACCGGAAAGGACGCCCGCCAGGATGATGGCGAAGACCGGGAGCGCCACGTTGAAGACCACCGACATGGGGCCCGACCTTAAGGGGCAACCCGTCCCCTGTCGAGGGACCCACCCGTCCGCCGCGGGCATAGCTCCCTTGACGGCGCTCCCTCCCTTGACGGCGCGCGGGGGGCGGGCAAGATTGGGCGGGGCCCTTTTTCCGCAGGAGTTTCGATGATCAACCATCACAGCGCGCTCATCTACGTCATGGTGCTGGTGTCGGCGTGCGACGGCGACATGACGGACGCGGAGCTTGAGGCCATCGGCGAGAACGTCCGCTACCTGCCGATCTTCAAGGATTTCGACATCGACCGGCTGACCGACGTGACCCGCGAATGCTCCGGCCTGCTGGCCGACGCCGACGGGCTGGAGACGACGCTCCAGATCGTCAAGGAGGCCATTCCGTCCAGGCTGTCGGAGACCGCCTACGCGCTCGCCTGCGACATCGCCGCGGCGGACCCGTCGGCCTCGCAGGAGGAACTGCGGATGCTGGAGCTGATCCGGCACAAGCTGGGCGTGGACCGGCTGTGCGCCGCCGCCATCGAACGCGGCGCGCGGGCGCGCCACACCCGCCTGTGACGGACCGGGACATGACCGGACAGACAGGTCTGGCGGGGCAGACGGTCGGCGTCATCGGGCTGGGCCTGATGGGCCGGCCCATGGCCCGCAATCTGGCGAAGGCCGGTGCTGCCCTGGTGATCAGCAGCCGCAGCCCCGGCCCGGTCGAGGAACTGGCCGGCGAGGGCATGAGCCCCGCCGCCAACCCCGCCGAGGTCGCCGTCCGCGCCGACGCCATCGTGCTGATGCTGTCGGACACCGTGGCGGTGGAGGCGGTAGCGGCGTCCCTGATGGACGCGCTGCGGCCCGGCCATCTCGTCATCGACATGGGCACCACGGCGGTCGGGGCGACCCGCAAGCTGGCCGAGGCCGCCCGCGCCAAGGGCGCGGAGTGGGTCGACGCTCCGGTGTCCGGCGGCACGGTGGCGGCGGAGGCCGGCACCCTGACCATCATGGCCGGCGGCACGGAGGAGGCCTTTGCCCGCGCCCTGCCGCTGTTCCAGGCGATGGGCCAGCGGATCACCCATGTCGGTGACAGTGGGGCCGGGCAGGTCGCCAAGATGGCGAATCAGGTGATCGTCGCGCTGAGCATCGGCGCGGTGGCCGAGGCGTTGGCCCTGGCGAAGGCGGCGGGGGTGGAGCCGGGCAAGGTCCGCGACGCCATCCGCGGCGGCTTCGCCGAGTCGCGCATCCTGGAGCTGCATGGCCAGCGCATGGTGTCCGGCGACTTCACGCCGGGCGGCCGCGTGGTCACCCAGATCAAGGACCTGAAACAGGCGGAGGAGCTGGCGGAGCAGTCCGGCATCCAGCTTCCCGCGCTGGGCCTCAGCCTGGAGCTGTTCGAGCTGCTGGCCGAGCAGGGCGACGGCGGGCTGGACCACTCCGCGCTGTACCGGCTGTTCGTCAAGTAAGCCCTTCAGGCGCCGGTCGGGTTGCCTTGGCCGGCGCCACCAAGGGCCAGATGCAGCAAGGGGAATGGACGGCCGCTGTCGTCCAGCGCGGACCGCCCGACCTCTCGGAAACCGAGACGCCGATAGAAGGACCGGGCGGCGCCGTTCTGCTCGTTCACATCGACCGTCAGCTCCGGCCTGCCCTCCAGCGCGCGGGTGACCAGGGCGCGGCCGATCCCCCGGCCGTGCCACGCCGGATCGACGAACAGCGTGTCGATCTTCCACCCGGTCATGCCCAAAAAGCCGACCGGCCGGTCGTCACCGTCCACCGCGACCATGAGCGCTGCCGCCGGAAGATACTGGTCGCGCACGAGGTCGGCGTAGAAGCCGATGTCCGCCTCGCTCAGGAAGTCGTGCGTGCTGCGCACCGCGGCGAGCCAGACGGCGAACAGCGCCGGGGCGTCGTCCGGGCGGGAGGAGCGGATCGGGATCACGCGTCGAGATACTCCTTCACCAGCAGCTCGGCGATCTGCACCGCGTTGAGCGCGGCGCCCTTGCGCAGGTTGTCGGTGGACGCCCAGAAGGACAGGCCGTTGTCCACCGTGTAGTCCTCGCGGATGCGGCTGACGAAGACCGGGTCGTCGCCGGCCACCTCGACCGGGGTGATGTAGCCGTCGTTCTCCTGCTGGTCGATCACCTGCATGCCCGGCGCCTTGCGCAGGATGCGGCGGGCCTCCTCGGCGGTCACCGGCTCCACGCACTCGATGGTGATGGACGCGGAATGGCCGATGAAGACGGGGACGCGGACGCAGGTCGCGCTCACCTTGATCTTGGGGTCGAGGATCTTCTTCGTCTCGACGTTCATCGCCCACTCGTCCCGCGTCGCGCCGTCCTCCATGAAGGGGCCGATGTGCGGGATGACGTTGAAGGCGATCTGCTTGGAGAAGACGGACTTCTGCAGCGGGTCGTTCACGTAGATGGCGCGGGTCTGGCTGAACAACTCGTCCATCCCCTCCTTGCCGGCGTCCGAGGCCGCCTGGTAGGTGGAGACCACGACGCGGCTCACCGTGAATTGCCCGTGCAGGGGCTTCAGCGCCATGGCCAGCAGGATGGCCGCGCCGCCGGGGCTGGCGACGATGTTCTTCTTCGCGTAGCCGGCGAGCGCGTCGGCGTTGACCTCCGGGACCACCAGGGGGACGTCGGGGTCCATGCGGAACTGCGGGCTGGCATCGATCACCACGGCGCCCGCGGCGGCGGCGCGCGGCGCGTGGGCCGCCGAGACCTTGGCGTCCGCGGCGAACAGCGCGATGTCCACGCCCGTGAAGTCGAAGCGGCCGACCTCCTGGACCTTCAGCACCTCGTCCTCGCCGAAGGACACCTCCTTGCCGACCGCGCTGTCCGACGCCAGGGCGATCACCGCGTCGGCCGGGAACTTGCGGTCGGCGAGGGTGGCCAGCATTTCCCGTCCGACGTTGCCGGTGGCGCCGACGACCGCGACTGTGTAGCCCATGGCGGTTAATCCCTGTGATATGCGGTGCGAAGAGGGCTTGAGGTATGCGGTTCCCAATGGAATTGCAACAGCGCCCGCGTTGTGACACGGTGTTCGCCCCTATCACGAACGATCGCGACCGGCACACCGGGGCATGGCCACTCCGCTCGAAGACATCATCGCCAAGGCGATCAAGGACGCGGACAAGTCCTTCTTCAACGAGGACTACACCAAGCAGGCGCGCTCGGTGATGAGCGCGCTGAAGAAGGCCGGCTACGAGGTCGCTCCGGTCCGCCCGCCCGAGGGGCTGGTGGAGTGGGCCAAGGAGAACATCCCCTTCGGCCGGCTGCGTCCGGCGGAGCTGATTACCCAGATGTATTCGATGATGGTGGAGAATGTTCGCCGCTTCGACAGGTAATAGGCTGAACCGCAAAACCGCGTTTCAGCCCTGGTAATACCAGCTGCAGCAAAGCCCGTTAGTTTTCAGGCACTTCCCGCGGTGCGCCATTTTGGCCACGGCCAAGTCCCTGCCGTTGACTCATGTGCGGTAGAGGCGTAATTCAATCGCCAAACACAGCAGGGCTTAAAACTTTCGGTCTCGCATCACCCGCCGTCGCGGCAACAGCCCTCCTTGCCGCGACCGGTCGCCGAACTGAGGACGACGCAATGGCAAACGGCAGCGGTCGGCCGCTCTCTCCGCATCTGCAAGTCTACAAACTCCCCAGGACCGCGCTCCTGTCCATCACGCACCGCATCACGGGCGTGGGGCTGGCCGTCGGGACCCTTCTGCTGACCTGGTGGCTGGTCGCCGCCGCCACCAGCCCTGCCGCGTACGAACGCGCGCAGCACTTCATCGGCTCCTTCTTCGGGCTGCTGCTGATGTTCGGCTGGTCGCTGGCGCTCTACTATCACCTGTGCAACGGCATCCGGCATCTGGTGTGGGACGCCGGCAAGTCGTTCGAGCTGAGCGAGGCCGAGCGTGGCAACCAGATCGTCATCGGTGCGGCGGCCGTGCTGACCGTGCTGACCTGGATCATCGGCCTGGCCGTGTGGTGAGGAGAGAAGACATGGCGTCCAACAGCAAGACCCTCCGCTCGCCGCTGCAGATCGCGCGCGGCCTGGGCTCCGCCAAGCACGGCACCGAGCATTGGTGGCACCAGCGCGTGACCGCCATCGCCCTGGTTCCGCTGACCGTCTGGTTCATCTTCGGTGTGATCCGCCATCTGGGCGCCGACCACGCGGCCTTCGTCGCGTGGCTGGAGTCGCCCTTCTCGGCGCTGATGATGGTGCTGACCGCCGTGGTCACCTTCCACCACGCCCAGGCCGGGCTGCAGGTGGTGATCGAGGACTACGTGCACAATGAGATGGCGAAGATCCTGAGCATCCTGGCCGTGAAGTCCCTGTGCTTCGTGCTGGGTGCCGCCTGCGTCATCGCCGTCCTCAAGATTTCGTTCGGAGCCTGACGAGCCATGGCCGCCTACGATATTATCGATCATTCCTATGACGTCGTCGTCGTCGGTGCCGGCGGTGCGGGCCTGCGCGCCACCTTCGGCATGGCCGAGAAGGGCCTGAAGACGGCGTGCATCACCAAGGTCTTCCCGACCCGCTCGCACACCGTGGCCGCCCAGGGCGGCATCTCGGCGGCGCTCGGCAACATGAGCGAGGACGACTGGCGCTTCCACATGTACGACACCGTCAAGGGGTCGGACTGGCTGGGCGACCAGGACGCCATCGAGTACATGTGCCGCGAGGCCATCCCGGCGATCATCGAGCTGGAGCACTACGGCGTGCCCTTCTCGCGCACGCCGGAAGGCAAGATCTACCAGCGCGCCTTCGGCGGCATGACCGCCCATTACGGCAAGCAGCAGGCCTACCGCACCTGCGCCGCCGCCGACCGCACCGGCCATGCCATCCTGCACACCCTCTACCAGCAGTCGCTGAAGCACGAGGCGGAGTTCTTCGTCGAGTATTTCGCGCTGGACCTCATCATGGAGGACGGCGTCTGCAAGGGCGTGGTGGCCTGGAACCTCGACGACGGCACCATCCACCGCTTCCGCGCCCAGCTCGTCGTTCTGGCGACGGGCGGTTACGGCCGCGCCTACTTCTCCGCCACCTCTGCCCACACCTGCACGGGCGACGGCGGCGGCATGGTGCTGCGCGCCGGCCTGCCGCTGCAGGACATGGAGTTCGTGCAGTTCCACCCGACCGGCATCTACGGCTCCGGCTGTCTGATCACCGAGGGCGTGCGCGGCGAGGGCGGCTACCTCACCAACTCCAACGGCGAGCGCTTCATGGAGCGTTACGCGCCGTCGGCCAAGGACCTCGCCTCGCGCGACGTGGTGTCCCGCTCGATGACCATCGAGATCCGCGAGGGCCGCGGCGTCGGTGAGCACAAGGACCACATCCACCTGCACCTTGAGCATCTCCCGCCGGAGATCATCCACCAGCGCCTGCCCGGCATCGCCGAGACGGCCAAGATCTTCGCCGGCGTGGACGTCACCAAGGAGCCGATCCCGGTTCTGCCGACGGTGCACTACAACATGGGCGGCATCCCCACCAATTTCCGGTGCGAGGTGGTCAACCCGACCGCCGAGGACCCGGATCGCGTGGTGCCCGGCCTGATGGCCATCGGCGAGGCGGCCTGCGTGTCGGTGCACGGCGCCAACCGCCTGGGCTCCAACTCGCTGCTCGACCTCGTGGTGTTCGGCCGTTCGGCGGCCATCCGCGCCGCCGAGATCGTCGAGAAGGGCAAGTCGGTGTCGTCGTCCGCCGCCGCGACCGACGTCGCGCTGGAGCGCTTCGACCGCATCCGCAACGCCAAGGGCTCCATCAAGTCGTCGGAGCTTCGCCTGGAGATGCAGCGGACCATGCAGAACAACTGCGCGGTCTTCCGCACCGGCGAGGTGCTGGAGGAGGGCGTCAAGCTCATCGACCAGACCTTCGCCAAGAAGGGCGACATGGCGATCAGCGACCGCTCGCTGGTCTGGAACTCCGACCTCGTCGAAGCCATCGAGCTGGACAATCTGCTGTACCAGGCGGTCGCCACGCTCCACTCGGCGAAGAACCGGCCGGAGAGCCGCGGCGCCCACGCCCGCGAGGATTATCCGGACCGCGACGACGAGAACTGGATGAAGCACACCGTCATCGAGGTGTCGGACAAGGGCGAGACGAAGATCGGGTACCGCCCGGTCCATCTCTACACCCTGACCGACGAGGTGCAGGTGTTCCCGCCCAAGGCCCGCGTCTACTAAGGCGGCAAGAGCAAGGCAAGGATACGAACCATGGTCGAATTCAACCTGCCCGCCAATTCCAAGGTCGGCGTCGGCAAGACCATCAACGCCGCCACCGGCGCCAAGCGGGCGAAGACCTTCAAGATCTACCGCTGGTCGCCGGATGACGGCCAGAACCCGCGGGTCGACACCTACGTCGTCGATCTCGACAAGTTCGGCCCGATGATCCTGGACGCGATCATCTACATCAAGAACAACATCGACTCGACCCTGACCTTCCGGCGGAGCTGCCGCGAGGGCATCTGCGGGTCCTGCGCGATGAACATCGACGGCACCAACACGCTGGCCTGCCTGAAGGCCATCGAGGAGGTGAAGGGCGACGTCAAGATCTACCCGCTGCCGCACATGCCGGTGGTTAAGGATCTCGTCCCCGATCTGAAGCACATCTACGCCCAGCTCGCCTCGATCAAGCCGTGGCTGCAGTCGCAGTCGCCGGCTCCGAGCCGCGAGCGCCTGCAGTCGCCGGAGGACCGCGCCAAGCTGGACGGCCTCTACGAGTGCATCCTGTGCTTCTGCTGCTCGACCTCCTGCCCCAGCTACTGGTGGAACGGCGACCGCTACCTCGGCCCGTCGATCCTGCTCCAGGCCTACCGCTGGATCGTGGACAGCCGCGACGAGATGACGGGCGAGCGCCTCGACAACCTCGAGGACCCGTTCCGCCTCTACCGCTGCCACACCATCATGAACTGCACCAAGGCGTGCCCGAAGGGTCTCAACCCGGCCAAGGCCATCGCCGAGATCAAGAAGCTGATGGTTCAGCGCCGCT
The DNA here is from genome assembly GCF_016632405.1 of Azospirillum aestuarii. NCBI lineage: Bacteria > Pseudomonadati > Pseudomonadota > Alphaproteobacteria > Rhodospirillales > Azospirillaceae > Azospirillum > Azospirillum aestuarii. The sequence continues at coordinate 371,907 of NZ_JAEPIV010000002.1, read as the reverse complement.
GATCCGTCCGTTTCGGTTCACCGATGAAGAACGGGGCGCCTCCGGAAGGGGGCGCCCCGTTTGCTTTGGCCCTTCGGCGGCGTCTCGGCTTACGCGAAGTCCGGATCGGTGGGTCGGGAGGGCGGCAGGTCGTCATTGGGCAGGGGAGAGGGCATGTCCTCCTGCGGGCCGGGGGTCGGCAGGTCCGGGTTGTCGGTCAGGGGCCCCGGGGTGGGAACGTCCTGGCCCGGCGGCGGGAAGGGCGGGGCCGCGCGCAGCGGCTGCGGAAAGGCGCTCGAATAGGTCCAGCCCATGGGTCGTTCGCTCCCGGTGTTGCGAGTGTGTCCTGCATCAACCGTCCGGCTGGCCCGTCTGCGCAGGTTGACCGGCGGCGATGAGGGGGTATGCTTTTCGGGGGAGCGAACCATCCGGATAGAACCAACCCGAAGCCAAAAAGGGAGAAGATCATGGGCAGCACGGCCGGTCAGGCGTTGAGCTACATCCAGGGCGAATGGATCGCGGGCAACCCCGCCATCGTCGGCCCGATGACTCACGCGCTCTGGCTGTCTTCGGTCGTCTTCGACGGCGCCCGCGCCTTCCAGGGCGTGGCCCCGGACCTCGATCGCCACTGCGCCCGCGTCGTGCGCTCCGCCCAGGTGACGGGCCTCGCCCCCATGCTGACCGCCGGGGAGATCGAAGAACTCTGCTGGGACGGCATCCGCCGCTTCCCCAAGGAGGCCGAGCTCTACATCCGGCCCATGTTCTACGCGGAGGAAGGGTTCGTCGCCCCCGACGCGGAAAGCACGCGCTTCGTCCTGTCGGTCTACGAGGCGCCGCTGCCCAGCGCCGCCGGCTTCACCGCCTGCCTGTCCAGCCGCCGCCGCCCGATGCCGGACATGGCGCCGACCGAGGCCAAGGCCGCCTGCCTCTACCCCAACGCCGGGCTGGCCCTGAAGGAGGCCCGGCAGCGCGGCTTCGACAACGCCATCATGCTCGACCCCATCGGCAGCGTGGCGGAATTCGCCACGGCCAACCTGTTCATCGCCAAGGACGGGGTGGTGCGCACGCCGGTGCACAACGGCACCTTCCTCAACGGCATCACCCGCCAGCGCGTAATCGCCCTGCTGCGCGACGACGGGGTGGCGGTGGAGGAGGCCACCCTGAGCGCCCGCGACGTTCTGGAGGCGGACGAGGTGTTCTCGACCGGCAACTACGCGAAGGTGGTGCCGGTCACCCGCGTCGAGGAGCGCGCCCTGCAACCCGGCCCCCTGTCGGCGCGGGCGCGGGCGCTCTATTGGGAGTTTGCCTTCCGCTGATCGGCGTCGATCGATCCAAAGCGCCGGTTTTCGGGCGGTATGCGGCCCGAAAACCGGCTTGATGGGGCAACCCGTTCCGCGGCATGATTCTTTAAACGGTGGATCGGTCCATCGAAGGACTCATGTTAAGGGGGAAGGGCATGCAATTCCGCGAGCGGCGCCGCGTGATCCAGGTGATCCGCACCGTCTACGATCCGGATCTGAAGCGCGGGCGGTCGGAACTGGTTGGGAAGATCGACAAGGCCGCGCCGGCGGTCACCGACAAGCTGCAGAAAAGCTGCACGCCGGAGGAGTTGTCGGAGATCCTCACCTATCTGGACGACCGTCACAACCGCCTGCGCAACGAAGCGGTGCGCGCCGGGGCGGAAACCCTGCCGGCCCAGATGCGGGAGGCGGCGGAGTATTTCCGCACCCACCGCGACGATGATGCGCGGGCGTTCGCCACGGAAATCCGGTTGGCGTGGGAGGAGTTGAAGACGGCCCTGCGCGAGTCCGGCTTTTCAAAAAGCAAGGTGTTGAAGAAGGCCGCGGAGAGAATCGAGGCGCCGATGGTCGCCGTGCCGATGGTCGCTATGGAGGTCGCCGCGGAGGAGGTGGCCGAGCCGGCGGAGGCTTCGCCCGCCGAGGCGCCCGGTCGCAAGCCGCGGGCAAGGAAGACGACGTCCGTTCGTGCCGTTGCCGCGGACACCGAGGTTTCCAAAGCGGACGAGACCGGCGCTTCCCCGGCTGTTTGAGGGCGGCACGGGCTCAAATCTCCGCAACGAACAGGATGCTGGCGGCGTTGCGGTGATGGGCCAGGGCGGCGGTGAGGCGCGTCAGCCATTCGTCGCCAGCCGTCCGGTTGGCAGGCAGAGCGCGGCGGCGTTGCGCTGCGCCCTGCCGGGCCTCGCCGGCCAAGCGGTCGTGCAGCCGGAGCACCGCGGCGCGGGCCAGGGCGGCATGACGGTCCGTCCCGTTGAGGAGGGCCGTCCGAAGCACGCCGCGGGGCGGCGCGTCGTCGTGACGGCGTTCGAGATCATCCAAACGATTTGAGACGGGGGACGGCGGGGCGGGGGTTGGACGCGGCGGCGCCCCGGTGACTCCGGTCATTCCCCGAGGGTAGGCATTTCATTGATCGATGTAAAGGATAAATATCCTAGGACAGAGTGCCGCAGGGCAGACGCTTACTGGCTTGCCCAGACGATGCGGGCCATCCAGGCGACTTCGGCGCGCGGGATGCTGCGGTCCGGGTGGGCGCGGTTGATGGAGATCAGCTCGATCTTCGTGGCGGTTTCGCGGAGGAGCTGCTTCGCCATCACCTCGCCGCCCTTGGTGCGGACGACGACGCGGTCGTTGCGCCGGATCTGCGCGGCCGGCGAGACGATGATGGTGTCGCCGTCGCGGTAGACGGGGTCCATGCTGTCTCCCGCAATCTCCAGCGCGTAGGCGTGCGGGTCGCCGATGCTGGGAAACAGAAGCTCGTCCCAGCCGACGCCCGACGGGAAGCCGGCGTCGTCGAAGAAACCGGCGTTGCCTGCCTGCGCGTAGCCGATAACCGGCACCCGCTGGAGCGAGCCGGCGCCCGCGGCATCGCCGACGAGGCTGACGAACTCCGACAGCGACGCACCGGTCGCCTCCAGAACCTTGGACACGCTTTCCGTCGACGGCCAGCGGAGCTTGCCGTCGCCGGTGGTCCGCTTGCTCTTGTTGAAGGTCGTCGGGTCGAGTCCCGCGCGCCGCGCGAGCCCGGAGGCCGACAGCCCGTGCTGGGCCGCGAGGCGGTCGATCGCCCGCCAAATGTCCGCATGTTTGAGCATGGGAGGATAATCACATAAACGAGCCGGCCCGTCCCTAGGAACCTATTCATATTTTCCTTGACGAAGGACTTTAATCAGTACATAACGTGAACATGTGTTCGCCAGCCGCGCGTGCCGCGGCCCATCCGGCGCTCCGCCCGAGAGCGAAGCTGCGCCCGCGAACCCAAAAGCTGCAATTCCCAGGGAGACCTCACGCATGGTCCAGCACCGCAACACGTTCATGGTCCTGTCCGACGCCGTTGGGGAACCGTTCGGCAGCGCGGAGGAGGCGTGGTTCTGGTCGGTCCAGGCGCAGGACGCCAAGGCCGCCGGGGCGCGCATCGCCGCCGGGCGCGGGCTGGTCCAGCGCCCGTGCGAGCCCGGCGACGTGCTGTGCGCGGTGGATCGGCTGTATCGTCGTCGCCTGCTGATCCGCGACCACTTGCACGTGCTGGTCCACTACGGGCGCCGCCTGATGGCGCCGGACCCGGCGCGGCATCGCGAGCAGCGCGCCCACACCCTGTGGCAGGAGGCCTTCGACCGGCTCCGCCCGGTGCTGCGCGAGAAGGGCATCGTCCAGTGAGCATGCCGATGCCCCAGCCCTGCCAGATGGGGCCCTGCCGGGCGGGAGCGGACGCGCCGCGCGTCTGGGTGGTCTTCCGGGGCGAGGCGGAGCTGTGGTGGCTGCGCCTGCTGAAACCGGGGTTCCGCCACTGCTTCGCGCTGCTGCACGACGGGCGCCATTGGGTGATCGTCGATCCGCTCTCGCCCTTCACCGACGTGTCGGTCCTCGATCTGCCCGCGGCCTTCGACCTGCCGGGCTGGTACCGCGGGATGGGCATGGCGGTGGCCCCGGCGCCGGTGCGGCGCGGCCTGACGTGCCCGGCCCCCTGGGCGCCCTTCACCTGCGTCGAGGCGGTCAAGCGCCTGCTGGGTCTTCACGCGCCCGGCGTCTTGACGCCGTGGCAGCTCTACCGGCGGCTGTCGCGGACCGCCGTCGCGTCCTGATCCGCGCCGCTGCTCCCGCCCCGCTTCCTGCGGCCCTGTCTCACCACGAACAAGGAAACCCCGCCCATGGCGAACCTGTTCAAGGCGCCCCGGCCGACGGCGCCGCCTGCGCCCGCCCCGGCCCCCGCGCCCACCCCTCAACCCGCGCCGGCATCCGCCCCCGAGCCCGCGCCGCCCCCGGCACCGGCGCCCGTGGAGACTCCGGCGCCGGCTCCCGTCGCGACACCCTGGTGGAACACGGTCCCGGAACCGGCCGCCCCGGTGGTGGAGCCCCCGGCTCCCGCGGTCCCGCCCGCCGCCGACCCGGCCACCCCGGCTCCGGCCACGGAGGAGGAGAAGGACCCGGCCAAGGCCGCCGAGGCGCTGATCCAGCGGCGCAACCGGGGACGGGCGGGGACGGTCCAGACCTCCTGGCGGGGCGCGCTGGACGTCGGCGCGCTGGTGCCGCTGCGCAAGCGCCTGTTGGGGGAGTGAGGCCATGAGCGACACCACACACGACGCAGTTCGGAAACGCCGCAAGGGGGATGCCGCTTCCGCGTCGCCGAACGGGCCGGAGCGCCTGCTGGAACGCTACCGGGCGGCGCGGGAGCGCCGGTCGGTCTGGGAAAGCCACTGGCAGGAATGCTACGATCACGCCCTGCCCAACGGGCAGCCCTTCCGCGGCGGCGGCACCCCCGGCGAGCGGCGGGTGGACCGGCTGTTCGACGGGACCGCGCCGGACGCGGTGGAACAGCTCGCCGCCAGCCTGCTCGCCGAGTTGACCCCGCCCTGGTCGCGCTGGTTCGGGCTGCAACCCGGCCCGTCGCTGCCGGATGGGGAGCGCGACCGCGTGGCCCCGATGCTCGACCGCGCCGCCGGCATCGTGCAGGCCCATGTCGACCGTTCCAACTTCGCCGTGGAGATCCACCAAGCCTTCCTCGACCTTGTGACGGTGGGCACCGCCTGCCTGCTGATGGAGGAGGCCCCGCCCGGCGCCGCGTCCAGCCTGCGCTTCACCGCGGTGCCGCTGGCCGAGGCGGTGCTGGAGGAGGGGGCGGACGGGCGGTTGGACGGCACCTTCCGGCGCAGCGAGGCGACGCTGGCCCAGATCGAGCGGCGCTTTCCCGGCGCCGCCCTGCCGGACGAGGTGCGGGAGCGCGGTGCCGCGGAGCCGGACGGCCGTTTCCCGCTGGTCGAGGCGGTGCTGCCGGACGGGCTGGCCTACCGCTGGACGGTGGTGTTGGACAGCGGTCCGGCCGATCCCGCCACGCTGGCCGAGGGACGCTTCGCGCAATCGCCGTTCATCAATTTCCGCTGGCTCAAGGCGCCGGGGGAAACCTATGGCCGGTCGCCGGTCATGAAGGCGCTGCCCGACATCAAGACCGCCAACAAGGTGGTCGAGCTGGTGCTGAAGAACGCCTCCATCGCCGTCACCGGCATCTGGCAGGCCGACGACGACGGGGTGCTGAACCCCGCCACGATCCGGCTGGTGCCGGGGACGATCATCCCCAAGGCAGTGGGATCGGCCGGGCTGACGCCGCTCGCCAACCCCGGTCGGTTCGACGTGTCGCAGCTCGTGCTGGACGACCTGCGGGCGCGCATCCGCCACGCGCTGCTGGCCGACCGGCTGGGGCCGCTGGACCAGCCGCGCATGACCGCGACCGAGGTGGTCGAACGCTCCGCCGAGATGGCCCGTCTGCTCGGCGCGACCTACGGGCGGCTCCAGGCGGAGCTGCTGACCCCGCTGGTGTTGCGCGCCGTCGGCATCCTGCGCCGCCGCGGCGAGATCCCGGACATCGCGGTGGACGGGCGCACGGTGGCGCTGCAGCACCGTTCGCCGCTGGCCCAGGCGCAGGCGCAGCGGGACGTCCAGGCGACGCTGCGCTGGCTGGACACCGCCCGCCAGCTCGGCCCGGAGGCGCTGTCCGCGGTGGACGTCGCGGCGACCGCGCGCTGGCTGGGCGAGGCTTTCGGCGTGCCCGCCAAGCTGGTGCGGGCGGAGGCGCCCCATGGCTGATCCGGTGGATTGGAACAACGGCGGCTGGGACTGGCTGGAGGGCGCGCCGCCCGCCGAGTCCGGCCCGGCGGGCGATCCGGCGCCCAGTTTCGCCCGCTGTTTCGCCGGGCCGGACGGCGCGCGGGTGCTGGCCACGCTGAAAGCCATGACGCTGGAACGCACGCTCGGCCCCGACGCCTCCGACGCCGCGCTGCGCGACCTGGAAGGCCAGCGCCGTCTGGTCGCCCTCATCCTCGCCCTGACCAACCGTGGGCAGGGTGTCTGATTCCTTCATCGATAAGGAGCTTTTCATGGCCGACAATCTGCTGACCTCGCCCGTTCCCGGCGCCCCGCCGACGGTGCCGGAGAAGTTCCGCGACCCGGAAACCGGCGCGGTGCGCGTGGAAGCGCTGCTGAAGTCCTATCTGGAGCTGGAGCGCAAGCTGTCCGCACCTGCCCCGGCCCTCGACAGCGGTGGCGGCGAGCGGCCCGACCTGCTGACGGCGCCGGGCGTGCCCGACGGGCCGGAGGGCTATTGCATCGCCTGCGACCACGGGCTGTTCGAGCCGGACCCGGCGATCAACGGCCGCCTGCACGGCGCCGGTTTCACGCCGGACCAGGCGCAGCTCGTCTACGATCTCGCCGCCGAGCGGCTGGTCCCGCTGATCCAGGAACTGGCCGCCGAATTCCAGGCGGAACGGGAGGTCGAACGGCTGTCCGCCCAGTTCGGCGGTGCCGAGCGCTGGCGGGAGGTGTCGCGGCAGCTCCACGCCTGGGCGGTGAAGAACCTGCCGCCCGCGGCGGTGGAGGGGCTGTCGACCACCTATGAGGGGGTGATGGCGCTTCACCGGATGATGACCGGCGGCGAGCCTGCCGCCCTGTCCATGCCGGCCGGCGCGCCGTCCGCCGGCGGGGAGGCGGAACTGCAGGCGATGATGCGCGATCCCCGCTATTGGCGGGACCGCGACCCGGCGGTGGTGTCGAAGGTGACCGACGGGTTCCGGCGCCTTTATCCGACCGCCTGAGCCTGTGGACCGTTGGCGCGGCGTGGCTTTGCGCGGCCTCTCGGGAGGGTTTTGCGAAGCCGCGCCGCGCCGGATGGGCAAAATGTCGCAGCCGGATTGAAAAGGACGCAGGGGGGACGGGGCGGGCAACTTGGCCGTTGCGCGTTTGAAATAAAAAAGCGACGCTTTCGCGCAGAATGACAACCGGCCGGAAGCAGAGGCCGGGTGCGACGATTGCCGCCGGAACCGTGATGACGCTGCGCCGCAAGATCCGCTGGCTGACCTGGATCGGCCTGATCGGCTGCCTCATGGCGGCAATCCCTGCGCTTTACCTGCTGCGCAGCGGTCTGATCACGGAACGGGGACGGCTGACCCACGCGCTGGTCGGGTCGGCGCACGCCATGCTTGGCGAGATCAACACGGCCATCGAGGCGGGCGCCCTGCCGCGGGACGAGGGCCAGGGACAGGCGCGGCTGGCGCTGCGGGCGCTGGGGCGCGACCCCTTCCATGTCAGTGTGTTCACCGACGGGCGCGTGCCCGAGGGCTGGATGGGCGAGGGCCATTCGGTCCGCGCCAGCCTGACCTTCGAACCCTGGGGCTGGGCCATCGCGGCGGCCAGCGGGACCGACGACCTCGACCGCGAATTCGCCATGGAGTCCCTGGCCTTCGTCCTCTTCATCGCCGTTCTGCTGGTGCTGAGCTGGCCGCTGTCGGTGTTCCTGTCGCAGCATGTGCTGGGTCCCATCGAGGCGCTGTCGGAGCGGATGGAGCGGCTGACCGAAGGACAGACCGGCATCGACATCCCCGGCCGCGACCGCAAGGACGAGTTCGGCGCCATGGCCCGCGCCATGGACTATTTCCGGCAGGCCGCCGAGGCGCTGATCGTGCGCGACGAGCGGCTGTTCGGCATCATGAACAACATCGGCGAAGCCATCGTGCTGGTCGGCGAGGACGGTCTGGTCGAGGAGCACAACCCCGCCGCCGTCGCGTTGTTCGGCGTGCCCGCGGAGCGGCTCGACGGCCATCGCTTCGCCGACCTGTTCGCCGAGGAGGACCGCGAGCGGGTCGCCAGGCTGCTCGGCCTGGGGACGCCGGGCGGGGACGGCGCGGCGGGAACGGGCACCAGCGGCCGCACGGAGCGCGCCGAGGAGTTGGTGATCGAGCGGGGGGATGGGCGGATCGACGCCTCGCTCTCCCTGTCCTGCCTGGACGTGCAGGGGCGGCGCAGCTACGTCTGCGCGCTGGCCGACATGACGGAGCGGATGCGCCACGAGCGGGAGCTGCTGCGGCTCGCCACGCGCGACCGGCTGACCGGCCTGCCGAACCGGGCCCTGATCGAATCGCTGCTCGACACCTCGATCGAGCGGGCGCGTCGCCATGGCCGCCGTTTCGCGGTGCTGTGCCTGGACCTGTCGCGCTTCAAGCTGATCACCGACACGCTGGGCCACCACGCCGGGGACCTGCTGCTGCAGGAGGTCGCCTCGCGGATCGTCGTGACGGTGCGGGCCAGCGACACGGTGGGGCGCATCGGCACCGACGACTTCGCGGTGATCCTGGACGAGGTGAGCGAGGCGAAGGAGGCGGAGATCGCCGCCCAGCGCATCCTGGCGGCCTTCGACGAGCCGGTGCTGCTGATGGGGACGGAGCATTACGTCCGCCCGTCGATCGGCATCGCCCTGTTCCCCGATCATGCCGACAGCGCGCAGGAACTGATCCGCTCCGCCGACACGGCGCTCTACGCGGCCAAGCGGGCCGGCGGCAAGCGCCACGCCTTCTTCCGCAAGGAGCTGGCCGACCAGGCGCACCGCCATCTGGCGCTCGACCGCGACCTGCGGGCGGCGCTGGCGCGCGGGGAGTTCCAGCTTCACTACCAGCCCAAGGTGTCGCTGATCGACCAGTCGCTGGAGGGGTTCGAGGCGCTTCTGCGCTGGGACAAGCCCGGCTTCGGCATGATCTCCCCCGGCGAGTTCATTCCGGTCGCCGAAGACACCGGCTTCATCGTGCCGCTCGGCGACTGGGTGCTGGACGAGGCCTGCCGCCAGTTGCGGGAGTGGATCGACCGCGGGTTGGAGCCGGTGCCGGTGGCCGTCAACATCTCGCCGCGCCACCTGCGCCAGCGCTCCGCCGAGGATTTCCGCCGCATCATCGACCGCCATCGCCTGTCGCCCGATCTGGTCGAGCTGGAAATCACCGAGGGTGCTGTGATGCAGGACATGGATCACGCCCTGTCCGTTCTGGCGGCGCTGAAGGCCATGGGCATCCGTGTGGCGGTGGACGATTTCGGCACCGGTCATTCCTCGCTGAGCTATCTGAAGCGGCTGCCGGTGACGACGCTGAAGATCGACCGTTCCTTCGTGAACGGCGTGCCGAGCGAGCGCGAGGACAACGGTATCGTCTCCACCATCATCGCCATGGCCGACATGCTGGGGCTGGACGTGGTGGCGGAGGGGGTGGAAAAGCAGGAGCAGGCCAACTTCCTGCGCCACCACAACTGCACCCTGGTCCAGGGCTGGCTGACCGGGCGCCCGGTTCCCGCCGGGCAGGCCGCCGACCTGCTGGCCGTGCGTCTGCGCCGGACGGCGTGACGCTTCGAGCGTCCGGGGGCATCAGCCGCCCCCGGACCGTTCCGCGCCGTGTTGCGGACGTCAGCGCAGCGCGCCCTTGACGTCCTCGTACTTGTCCTTCTGCCAGGACTCCAGACCCTTAAGTTCGTTCTCCGTCATGTCGACGGTCAGGCGCTTGCCCTTCATGTGCAGCCGCTCCAGCGGCAGGACGACATCCTTGTCGCTGATGTCGGCGATGTGATCGACGTCGATCACCGCGAAGGTCTGGCCGCCCTTGCGGACGATGCCCTCGATCTCGGCGATGTCCTTGCCGTCGCTGCCGTAGACGTCCTTCCCCTTGAGTTGATCCGCGGTCATCTTCGCGACCGCCGGGTCGAGCGAGCCGTGGGTGGCCGCGACCTGCCCGGTCGCCTTGCTGTTCGGGACCTCCTTGGCGGTGGTTCCGGACATGCCTTCGGCCAGGGCCGGCGTGGCGAGCAGAAGGGCGGCGACACCACAGGCGGTGATGATCGTCTTCATGAAGCGTATTCCTTTTTTATGCCGTGTTTTTCGGGCCGTTGAGGCCAACCGTTCAACAGCGCGGTTCCGGGGGATATTCCGTGCCCCGAGGGAGTACCGCGCCAAGAGGATCATCCGCAGAAAAAGGAAAATATTCTTGACATGAAAGGGCGGATGTCCTAGAAACGCTCTTGCCAACGCCCGTCGTGCGTCCCCTCACGCGGTGGGCGGCGGCATCCCGAACCTCCCCTCCATGCCTGTCCTGAAGGAGGCGGGCCGGACAACTGAAAGGCCCGGCCCGCCTCTTTCTTTTTCGCGCTTCGCCCGCGGCCGGGCGCGCGTCCCCTTGCCCATTTCCGGGATCGGGCGCGCCTGACAACCGGGTGGCGGAATGCTTCCCGCCGGACGGGACCCCGCAGAACGCGAAAGGAATACAGTCCAATGTCCACCTCGGTCGCCCAGGCTTTCGTCAAGCAGTTCGAACGCGAAGTGCACGACGCCTACCAGCGCATGGGCTCCAAGCTGCGCAACACGGTGCGCACCAAGAACAACGTCCAGGGCGCCTCCACCGTCTTCCAGAAGGTCGGCAAGGGCACCGCCTCCACCAAGGCGCGCCACGGCGCGGTTCCGGTGATGAATCTGGACCACACGCCGGTCGAATGCACCCTCTACGACTTCTACGCCGGCGACTGGGTCGACCGGCTGGACGAGCTGAAGACCAACATCGACGAGCGGCAGATCATCGCCAGCGCCGGCGCCTACGCGCTGGGCCGCAAGACCGACGAACTCATCCTCGGCGAGTTGAACCGCTCCACCAACTTCGCAGGCGGCTCCAGCGACGGGCTGACCAAGGCGAAGGTGCTGGCGGCCTTCGAGAAGCTGGGCGAGTCCGACGTGCCGGACGACGGCCAGCGCTACGCCGTCGTCGGCTGGAAGCAGTGGAGCCAGCTTCTGGGCATCGACGAGTTCGCCAGCACCGAATATGTCGGCGCCGACGAGCTGCCCTGGCGCGGGACCCAGGCCAAGCGCTGGCTGGGCGCGCTGTGGATGCCCCATTCCGGCCTGAAGGCGGAGGGCGGCGTGCGGCTGTGCCACTGGTACCACAAGACGGCCGTCGGCCACGCCTCCGGTTCCGACGTGAAGACGGACATCTCCTGGCACGGCGACCGCGCCGCCCACTTCGTCAACAACATGATGTCGCAGGGCGCCGGCCTGATCGACGCGGCGGGCGTCGTCACCATGCGCTGCCTGGAAGCCTGACGCCCTCCCTGCCGACGATTGAAACGGAGTTTCCTCCCATGGCCTATCTTCCGAAGGACCTGAGCGTCCTTGCCTACGCCAACGGCTTCACCCTGTGGCACTACACGACGCCGGACGCCGCCACGCTGGTGGACAACAGCGGCTATTTCAACGGCGCGTCCGACCTGCTGCGCGGCGGCGACATGATCCTCGCCAACACTGGCACCGCCGGGACGCCCGCCGCCGGCGTCCTCGTGGTCGCTGCCAACGCGGCGGGGGTGGTGGACGTCACCAACCTGTCGCCCTTCGGCACGGCCAACACGGACTGACGGATTTCCCTTTGAGATTCCCTCTCCCCTCCGCTTACGCGCAAACGAAGTTTGCGCTGACGCGACAGGCGGACCTTTGGTCCGCCGGAAGCGGGGAGAGGGTCAGGGTGAGGGGGTTGTGCGTTTCGGTGCGTCCGGCACATGCGCATCCCCCTCACCGGCCCTGCGGGCCACCCTCTCCCCAGAGGGGAGAGGGCTATGGAGGCTCGTCTCCCTCTGATCGCAAGGATCGATCCCATGGCATTGACGGCTATCGGGCTGTGCAGCCGCGCGCTCATCAAGATCGGGGCGACGGCGATCACCGCCTTCGACGAGGGCACCGCCGAAGCGGAGGTCGCGGGCGCGCTCTACGAACCGGCGCGCGACGCGCTGCTCTCCGCCAACGCCTGGAGCTTCGCCACCCGGCAGGCCCGGCTGCCGCGTCTGGCCGAGGACCCGGTGGCCGATTACGGCGTGGCCTTCCAGCTTCCCGCCGATTTCCTGCGGGCGCTCGGCGCCGGGGCGGGCGGGCGGGGCCGCGGGCAGGACTACCGCATCGCCGGGCGGGCGCTGCATGCGGCGTCCGACGCGGTGGTGCTGACCTATGTCGGGCGCCCGGCGGAGGAGGACTTTCCCGCCTTCTTCGATCAGGCGCTGATCGCCCGGCTGGCGGCGGAGTTCTGCATTCCGCTGACCGAGAGCACGAGCCGGGCGGAGCTGCTGCAGCGGCTGGCCGAGAGCGAATTCCGCCGCGCCCGCCAGATCGACGCCCTGCAGGACAGCCAGCCGGGCTTCGAGGATTTCACCCTGATCGACGCGAGGGGCTGATGGCGCGGGTTCGTCAGGTGAAGACCAACTTCACGGCGGGGGAGATCTCCCGCCGGCTGCTCGGGCGCGGCGACCTGCGCGCCTACGACAACGGGGCGCTGGCGCTGCGCAACCTGTTCATTCATCCCACGGGCGGGGTGACGCGCCGCTCCGGCCTCGCCTTCGTCGATCCGGCCCACGGCGACGGGCGGCTGGTCGCCTTCGAGTTCAACACCGAGCAGACCTATCTGCTGGTTTTCTCCGAGGGGCGGATCGACGTCTACGGCAACGACGCGCCCATCGCCAGCGTGGATGCCCCCTGGACCGCCGCCCAGCTTCCCCAGATCACCTGGACGCAGAGCGCCGACACGCTGCTGATCTGCCACCCCGACGTGCCTCCGCGCAAGCTGACCCGCAGCGGCGCCGACGCCTGGGCGCTGACCGGCTGGAGCTACGTCGCGGAGAGGGAGCGGCTGGCGATGCCCTTCTACCGCTTCGCCGAGCCCGCCGTGACGCTGACCCCGTCGGGAACGGAAGGGCTGGTGACGGTGACCGCCTCCGCCGCGGTCTTCGATCCGAAGCAGGAAGGCACGCGCCTGCGCATCCAGGGCAAACAGCTCCGCGTCGAGGGGGTAGTGTCCGCGACGCAGGTCACCGCGACGGTGCTGGAGACGCTGGCCGGAACCGCCGCGACGACGGCCTGGGACGAACAGTCCTTCTCGCCGCTGCGCGGCTGGCCGGTGTCGGCGGCCTTCCACCAGGACCGGCTGGTTATCGGCGGGTCGCGCGACCTGCCGAACCGGCTGTGGCTGTCGCGCTCCGCCGACCTGTGGAACTTCGACCTGGGCACTGGGCAGGACGATGAGGCCATCGAGTTCGGCATCCTGTCCGACCAGGTGAACGCGGTGCGCGCCGTCTTCTCCGGTCGGCATCTCCAGGTCTTCACCTCGGGCGCCGAATACATGGTGTCGGGCGATCCGCTGACTCCGCAGAACATCCAGGTCCACCGGCAGACGCGCATCGGCTCGCCCGTCGACCGCTCCGTGCCGCCGCGCGATGTGGACGGGGCCACCCTGTTCGTGTCGCGCAACGGGCGGGAGATCCGCGAATTCCTCTACACCGACACCGAGGCGGCCTATCAGGCCAACGATCTGGCGCTGCTGGCCCGCCATCTGGTGGTGAGGCCGCGCGACCAGGACTACGACCAAGGCCGCCGGCTGATGTTCGTGGTGATGGAGGACGGCGCGCTGTGCGCCCTGACCGTCTACCGGCTGGAGCAGGTGACCGCCTGGACCCGGCTGGAGACCGACGGGGCGGTGCGCTCCGTCGCGGTGGTCGGGGACGAGGTCTACGCGCTGGTCGACCGCGCCGGGCGGTGGAGCGTCGAGCGCTTCGACGACGGGCTGAATCTCGACGCCGCCCTGGTCGGCGACCACGACGCCCCGACCGCGGTGTGGAGCGGGCTGGACCATCTGGAGGGGCGCACCGTCGCGGTGGTCGCCGATGGCACGGTCCGCGCCGATGCCACCGTCGCCGCCGGCAAGATCGTGCTCGACCCGCCGGCCCGCCATGTCGAGGCCGGGCTGCCCTACAGCCACCGCATCGAGCCGCTGCCGGTCAGCCTGCTGGGGCAGGCGGGCGGGACGGACGCGGTGCGGCTGGTCTCCGTCGGCTTCCGGCTGGAGGAGACGGCGGCGCTCCACGCCGACCTGGGGCGCGGCCTTCAGGAGCTGCCGCTGCACCGGACGGGGCCGCAGCCCGCAGGCGGCGTCCCCGCGCTGGTCTCCGGCGACCGCAAGCTGCGGGCGCTGGGCTGGCGGCGCGACAGCGACCGGCCGCTGTGGAGCATCCGGCAGGACGCGCCGCTGCCCTTCACGCTTTTGTCCGTAACCATGGAATTGAGGGTGAACGACTGATGGGCGGAATCACGACCCTGGCCACGGCGGCGCTGCCGCTGGCGAACTCCGTCGCCGACACGGTGGACCGCGTCTCCGGCACCTCGGACAGCGCGCGCCGGCAGCAGGCCGCCGACGAGCGCCGATACGCCTATCAAGCGGAGCAGCAACGGCTGGAATGGCAGCGCGAGGACGAACTGCGCCGCCAGGACCAGGAGCTTCAGCGCCAGAAGGAGGAGCAGGCCCGCGCCGAGGCGGAGCGGCAGCGCACCCGCGAGATGGACTGGCTGGCGCAGAGCCAGAACCTGGCCGCCCAGCAGCTCCGCACCGGGCAGGCCGCCACGCTGGCCGACAAGGAAGGGGACGCCCGCACGCGGCTGGCCCAGATGTCCACCGCCGCGCAATCCGACGAACGGCGGCGCGTGGACGCCCTGCGCCGCACCGTGGCGCGCACACGCGCCGCGCTGGGCTCCAACGGGGTCAGCGCGGCCGACGGCTCCGGTGAGGCGATCCTGCTCGGCGTCGTCAAGGACAGCGCCGCGGAGCGCGGGGAGGCGGAAGGCGCCGACCGGCTGAAACGCGAGGCCATCCAGCAGGAGGTCGACAGCGTGCGCCGCCGCAACCTGCTGGAACAGGCGCAGCTCGCCGAGCGCCAGCGGCTGGAGTTCATGAGCCGCTTCTACTGACACCCCCGGTCCATCCACAAAGCAGGAGGGGCGCAACCCATGCCCAGCGCAATCGACGTTCCGCGCGGCAACCCGCGCGTCCAGTATCTTGCCGACGGCGTGCAGACCGATTTCACCTTTCCGTTCCTGGTTTTCGAGGACAATGACCTCCAGGTCTTCCTGGGCGCGGCGCGGCAGACCACGGGCTATGCGGTGAGCGGTGCTGGGAACACGGCGGGCGGTACGGTGGCCTTCACGGAGCCGCCGGAGGCCGGGACGCCTGTCTTGCTGCGCCGCCGCCTGCCCATCGAGCGGATGAGCGATTTCCTGGAGAGCGGACCGCTTCCGGCGTCCAGCCTGAACCGAGAGTTCGACCAGCTGACCGCGGCGCTCCAGCAGGTGGCCGGCGATCAGGAGTTGATGCTGCGCTACACCGACACCGACCTGCCGGCCTCCAACCGCCTGCCGGAACGGGCGGTGCGGGCGGGGCAACTCCTGGCCTTCGATACGGTGGGAAATCCCATCGCCCGTCCGCCGGTGGACGAGGAGGCGCTGTCCACCTTCGTCGCCCCCGGCGCCGGCGCGGTGCGCCGCCCGGTGCGGGAGAAGCTGGCCGACGCCCTGTCGGTGAAGGATTTCGGAGCGGTCGGCGACGGCGTCGTCGACGACACGCGGGCGATCCAGGCGGCGCTGACCAGCGCGGACGCCGTTTATGTGCCGCCGGGCACCTACCGGATCACCAACACGCTGACGGTGGGCTACGGCCAGACGCTGTATGGGGCGGGGCAGAGGTCGGTCATCGCCGGGTCCTCGGCGGAGTTCGACCTGATCCATCTGCCGGACGGCTACGCCACGGTGAGCGGCCTGCGGCTGGAGCGGGGCGACGCCGCGGTGCGGCTGTTCGGGCGGGACGGCCCCTGCGTGCACAACACGCTGAGCGACCTGACCATCTGGGACCCGCGGGTCGGGCTGCTGTTCGACGGTTACGCCGACCCCAATTGGCCCTGCTACTGGAACATGGTTTCGCGCGTGCTGGTGGCCCGTCCGTCGCTGCACGGGGTGTGGCTGACCCGGACGGGGGAGGGCGACACGCCCAACGCCAACCGCTTCTCCATGGTGCGCGTCTACTCCCTGTCGGCGCCGATCGCCGGCTGCGGCTTCTTCGTGGAGCAGGGCAAGTACAACAACAGCTTCCAGGACTGCGAAGCCAACCTGTCGACCATGGCGCTGGCTTGCTTCCGGGTCGGCGCCAACACCGACAAGACGCTGATCCTGAATTTCTACGCCGAATCGCTGGGCGGCGTGCCCAACGTGCAGCTCGACGCCGGGTCGGTCGAGACGGCCATCGTCAACCTGCTGTCGATGTCCGCCGGCCCGGCCATCTACGATCTGTCGGGCGGCCGCTACACGGCGGTGAATGCCGGCTATCCGGAAAAGAACCGGCTGGCGCGCAGCCGCGTCTCCGAACTGGTCGTCGAGGCCCTGCGCTACGACACCGAGTATGTGGAGCCGCAAGCGGGCGGGGTGGTCGCGCTGGACCTGACCAGCTCCGTCTATCTGGTCAGCGCCTACAGCGGCGACGTGGAGCTTCGGCTGCCGGCGGCGGGGGCGGCCAACGGCCATGCGGTGACGGTGAAGCGCACCGACGCCTCCCTCCACCGACTGACCATCACCGAGGAGGGCGGGCCGGGGCCGGACGGCCGGACGGCGGCGCTGGGCAACCGCTACGACTTCGTGACCATCCTGTCGAACGGGGCCGGCTGGTGGGTGGTCGGCGGCAACAACCGGCCGGGCAACGCCCATTTCCACGACCGGCCGGGCCTGTTCGAACCGGATCTGAACCAGGGGCTGTATCTGGTCAGCGCCTTCAGCGGCGCGGTCACGGTGCGGCTGCCGCCGCCGGGGGCGCTGCACGCGGTCGGGCGCACGGTGACGGTCAAGAAGGCCGACGTGTCGGGCAACCCGGTCACCGTCACCGTGCAGGGCGGCGGCGGGCCGGACAACGCCCCGGTGTCGCTGAATGCCACCGGCAGCGCGGTGACGGCCATGTCCAACGGCGCCGGCTGGCACATTCTGGGACGGGTGGCGTGATGGAGGCGGCGGAAACGCGCAAGAAGGGCTTCTTCGCCTTCGTCCAGGACTGGAACCGGCAATCGGAGCTGACCACCCCGCGGCACCATTTGCAGATCGCGGCGTGGCTGGAGCGGCAGGCGGTCGGAGCCGGGTCCTTTGGTATCGGGCCGCGCCTGCTGCTGATGGCCTTCCGCGGGGCGGGCAAGTCGTCCATCGTCGGGCTGTTCGCAGCCTGGATGCTCTACCAGGACCCCAACCGCCGGCTGCTCGTCCTCGCGGCGGACCTGAAGCTCGCCAAGAAGATGGTGCGCAACGTCAAGCGCATCATTGAGCGTCACCCCGACACACGCGGCCTGAAGCCCCCGGCGAAGGAGCGCGACCAGTGGGCGGCCGACCAGTTCACCGTGGTTCGTCCGTTGGAACTGCGCGACCCGTCCATGGTGGCGGCGGGTGTGGGCGGCAACATCACGGGCAGCCGCGCCGACGTGGTGATCTGCGACGATGTCGAGGTGCCGCGCACCTCCGGCAGTCCGGGCAAGCGGGCCGACCTGCGTGAGAGGCTGGCCGAGATCGACTATCTGCTGGTGCCGGGCGGGGTGCAGCTCTATGTCGGGACACCGCACAGCTACTACTCCATCTACGCGGAGGAGCCGCGGACGGAGGCGGGGGAGACCCGGCCCTTCCTGGACGGCTTCGCGCGGCTGGTCCTGCCAGTCTACACCGACGGTCCGGACGGCCGGCGCCGCTACGCCTGGCCCCAGCGCTTCGGCGAGGCCCACGTCAACCGCATCCGCAAGACGACCGGCCCCAACAAATTCACCAGCCAGATGCTGCTGAAGCCGGTCAACGAGGCGGAAGGCTTCCTCGACCCTGACCGGCTGGGCCGCTACGACGGCGAGCTGGAGTATCGGGAGTCGGTGGGGCGGGCGGTGCTGACGCTGAACGGCCTGCGCATGGCCTCGGCCTCCTGCTGGTGGGACCCGGCCTTCGCCCGCCCGGCGGCGGAGGGCGGCAAGCCAGGCGATTCCAGCGTCGTCGCCGCCGTGTTCGGCGGGACGGACGGGCGCTTCTACCTGCACCGCGTGCTCTACCTGTCGGTGGACCCCGGCGATCCGGACACCGAGGCGGAGCAGCAGTGCCTCCAGGTCGCCCGCTTCCTGGAGCGGCACCACCTGCCGGCGGTGCATGTCGAGATCAACGGCATCGGGCGCTTCCTGCCCGGCCTGCTGCGCAAGGCGCTTCGGGTGGAGAAGGTCGGCGCCGCCGTGGTCGAGGAGGCCAGCCGCCGCGCCAAGGCGCTGCGCATCCGCGAGGCGTTCGACGCCCTGCTGGCCGACCGCCGGCTGCTGGCCCACGCCGCGGTGTGGGAGACGCCCTTCATCCGCGAGATGCGCGAATGGTCGCCGGACGGCCGCTACACGGGCCGTGACGACGGGCTGGACGCGGTGGCCGGCGCGCTGTCCTGCGAGCCGTTCCGCTTCGACCGCCAGACGGCGCCGGGACGGAAGCCGGACTGGCGCGCCGCGGCGGCGCCGACCCCGGTGGAGGGCTGGGACGTGTGACCGTGCCCGCAAAGCCCCTTGGTCCGTCGGGCCGCCTTCCTTGACCGGACGGCGGCCCTTTCTTTTGCCTTTTTTCCTTGGAGAACGGAGATGCAGGAGTCCATCGACCTGGCCTGGTGGATCACGGCGGTCGAACTGCCGGTCATGGGCGGGCTGTTCTGGCTGATCGCGCGGCTGCGCCGCGACGCCGAAACCGCGCTGGAAACCTTGCGGGGGCGCGCCGAGACCGCCCAGGCGCAGGTCCGCGAGAGCCTGGCCGCCTACAAGCTGGAGGTCGCCAAGACCTACGTCTCGGTTGCGACGCTGAAGGATGTGGAGCGGCGGCTGACCGACCATCTGCTGCGCATCGAGGCCAAAGTGGAAAACGGCGGCGCGCCGTTCGCCCAGCCCTATGCGCCGCCCTACGGCGACGGGGGCCGCCGATGAGGGCGCGTGTCCTGAAGCCGGAACCCGGACCGGCGGCCGCGCCGCAGGGTCCGTCCGCCGATGCTCCCGGTCAAGCCGTCGACACGCTTGCCCGCACCCTGTGGGGCGAGGCGCGCGGCGAGTCCGTGCGGGTCATGGAGGCGGTGGCGGCGGTCGTGATGAACCGCGTCGGCCGGGCGCGCGACCAGGGAGGGTGGTGGTGGGGGAACG
The DNA here is from genome assembly GCF_016632405.1 of Azospirillum aestuarii. Classification (NCBI taxonomy): domain Bacteria; kingdom Pseudomonadati; phylum Pseudomonadota; class Alphaproteobacteria; order Rhodospirillales; family Azospirillaceae; genus Azospirillum; species Azospirillum aestuarii. The sequence continues at coordinate 352,603 of NZ_JAEPIV010000002.1, read as the reverse complement.
ACGTGGTCGCCGCCTGCCGCCTGCCGGGACAGTTCCCCTGCTGGGACCCGGACGCGCCGGGGCGGCTGGGATTGCTGTCGGTGACCGCCGCGGACCCGGTCTTCGCCGCCGCCCAGCGGATCGCCCGCCGCGCGGTGGCCGGTCTGCTCGACGACCCGACCGGCGGGGCGACTCACCTGCACCGGGCGGGGGCGAACCCGCAATGGGCGCAGGGGCGCAGCGTCTGTGCCGAGATCGGCGGTTTCCAATTCTACAACGACGTCGAATGACGTCCTGTTCTACAACGACGTCGAATGACGTCCTGTTCTACAACGACGTCGAATGACGTCCTGTTCTACAACGACGTCGAATGACGTCCCGTTCCGCAACGATGCCGAACGACCGCTTCCTTGCCGCGCTCCGGCGGGCCGGACAACCGCTTCCGGACCGCCGCCCCGGCAGGAGAGGCTGGAACGGACCGCTCAGGCGGCTTCCTTGAGCATCGCCAGATAGATCTTCCAGGCCGTCTCGACCGAGACGCCGCCGGCGCGCGACCCGGCCGCCAGCATCGCCGCCGAGGGCTTCAGCGGGACGGGCGTGCTGCTCGGCTCGACGGAGGCGGACAGGGGGGCGCTGTCCACGCTGGACACGATCACCCCATGGACGCGCGAATCGAGCGCGTGTTCCACCGGGTGGCGTTCCTTCACAACATTCATCGCAATCGCGTTCATGGGGCTTCTCCTTGCTTGCCCATCTCTCAGCAATCCCGATGCCAATTCTGAAAAGTTGCCTCCGACGGGGCGGATGCCTTGAGGAATCCTTGATTCTGCGGCTTTTCCGTGTGGTCGGCGGGGCGGGACACGGCGGACCGGCAAATTTTCCTTCTGCGAAATGCCGGGGGATTCCCAAGGCCGCGTTTGCAAATTGCGAAGCAAACAGCGCAACGTCCCATTCTGAAGTTATCAACGCTCCGCCGGTTCTCCCGTTTTTGCCACGGCTGGCTTTGGCGGACGGCTTTGCGGTAAGGTCGCCCCGCCATGACTGAACGGATCATCTTTCATATGTGCCGCGCCGCGGAGTGGGAACAGGCGCTCGCCGCCGGGGCCTATCACGGCTCGTCGCAGGATGCGGCGGACGGCTTCATCCATTTCTCCACCGGCGCCCAGGTCGAGGAAAGTGCCGCCAAGCACCGCGCCGGGCAGGACGGCCTCGTCCTGCTGACCGTGGACGGCGATGCACTGGGCGACGCGCTCCGGTGGGAGCCGTCGCGCGGCGGCCAGCTCTTTCCCCATCTCTACGGCCCGCTGCCGCCCGCGGCGGTGCTGCGCGCCGATCCGCTGCCGCTGGGGCTGGACGGCCGCCACGTCTTCCCGGCGACTTTCAAGGATACCGCACCGTGATCGACCTGTTTCCCATCGTCGGCCCCGTCCTGCGCAGCTTCGATCCGGAGACGGCGCACGGGCTGACCATCAAGGCCCTGTCGAGCGGGCTGATGCCGTCGGTGCGGGAGAAGGACGATCCCATCCTGCGGAGCCGGGTGTTCGGCCTGGACTTCGCCAACCCGGTCGGCCTCGCCGCCGGTTTCGACAAGAACGCCGAGGTGGTCGACGCCATGCTGCGGCTGGGCTTCGGCTTCGTCGAGGCGGGCAGCGTCACCCCCCGCCCGCAGCCCGGCAACCCCAGGCCGCGCCTGTTCCGCGCGCCGGAGCAGGGGGCCGTCATCAACCGCATGGGCTTCAACAACGAGGGGCTGGAGCCCTTCGCCCGGCGGCTGGAGCGTCGCCTGTCCGGTGGGCGCAAGGCGCCGGGACTCGTCGGGGCCAACCTCGGCAAGAACAAGGACACGGTGGAGGCGGCGGACGATTACGTCCTCGGCGTGACGCGGGTGGCGGCGCTGGCCGATTATCTGGTCGTCAACGTGTCATCCCCCAACACGCCGGGCCTGCGCGCGCTCCAGGGGCGCGACCCGCTGCGCACCCTGCTGGGCCGGGTGCTGGACGCCCGGACCGCCTGCAAGCTGGCCAAGGCGCCGCCCGTCCTGCTGAAGATCGCCCCGGACCTGACCGACGAGGACAAGGCGGACATCGCCGCCGTCGCGCTGGAGTCGGGCATCGACGGGCTGATCGTCTCCAACACCACCATTGCCCGCCCGGCGGAGATCCCGGAGCCGCTGCGCGGGGAAGCCGGCGGCCTGTCGGGCAAGCCGCTGTTCGCCCCCTCCACCGCGGTCCTGCGCGAGATGTACGGGCTGACCGGTGGCAAATTGCCGCTGGTCGGGGTCGGCGGCATCGCGTCGGGCGCCGACGCCTACGCCAAGATCCGCGCCGGTGCGTCGCTGGTGCAGCTCTACTCCGCGCTGGTCTATGCCGGGCCGGCGCTGGTACTGGCGATCCGCCGCGACCTCGCCGCCCTGCTGCGCCGTGACGGCTTCGCCTCGTTGAGCGACGCCGTGGGGGCGGACCACCGCTGAGCGGGCGCATGGCGACCCTGGCGGCCTTCCTGCATGGGCTGGCCGTCGTCGTGGCGGCGGCCTCGGTCGCCCTCGGCCTGCCGGAACTGCGGTCCGGCACCGACCCGGCGGTGGGCTGGATCGGCGGCGGGCTGGTCCTTCTGGCGGGTGGCGTCGTGGATCTGCACCGCCGGCTGGCCCGCCGGGAGCGTGAAGCCCTGCGCCGCCTGGACCGCCTTCAGAAGAGTGTGGACGCGCTGGCCGACCGGCTGGACCGGCGGGTCGCGCTGGAGACGGAGAGCGCCACCCCCGCCGCCGCCGCCGCCGCCCATGAGGCTGTCCTTCAGGAAGTGAAACTCCTGCACATGTTGGTCGCGCGGCTCGGCGAATCCCGGTCGTCGGGGGAGCGCGAACCGCCGACGACGTCCGGCCCCGTCCGGCCAGCGCCGCGGGACGCCATGCCGGCACCCCAGGCCCCGCGCTCTCCGGACCCGTCCTCCCCGGACCCGGTACCCGCGGCCGGAGCCGAAGCGCCGACGATGGATGAGGCCGCCGTCCTGGAGGCGGTGCGCGACGCGCTGGCCACCGACCGGATCGACGTCCACCTCCAGCCCATCGTCAGCCTGCCCCAGCGCAAGCACCGCTTCTTCGAGGTGTTCTCGCGCGTGCGCGCCGCCGACGGCGCGCTGATCCTGCCCGACCGTTATCTGGAGATCGCGGAGCGCGCGGGGCTGATGGCCACCATCGACAATCTGCTGCTCGTCCGCTGCATCCAGCTGATCCGCGAGACGGAGCGGCGTCAGCACGCCATCGGCTTCTTCTGCAACATGTCCGCCGCCACGCTCAGCGATGCGGCGTTCATGCGGCAGTTCCTCGACCTGATGGTCCGGAACCAGACGCTGGTGCCCAAGCTGGTGTTCGAGTTGAGCCAGCAGGAGTTGCGGGCGGGCGGGGCGGTGACCATGGGCATTCTGTCGCAGCTTGCCCGCATCGGCTTCCGCTTCTCCATGGATCGGGTGACCGATCTCGACATCGACGTGGACGCGCTGCTGCGGCACGACATCCGCTATCTCAAGCTGGATTGCGCTCTGCTGCTCGACCCCGCCATGGCCCAGCGCGTCGAGGATGTGCGCCGCCGTCTGGACGGCACGGGAATCGACCTCATCGCCGAGAAGATCGAGACGGACGCGCAGCTCGACGCGATCCTGCGCAGCGGCATCGATTTCGGCCAGGGTTATCTGTTCGGCGAGCCGCGACCGGCGCGCAGACAGCCATGAGATAATTTTGCCGTGAATTAATTTTGCAAGAAAATTCGCGGTTCGGGCGGCGGATTCGGGCCGGAAATGCCCCCGGCGCCCTTGACAGAAAGCCTGCCCGCATTAGAGATTTCGCCTCCCGGCATCCGCCGGGTGCGATGCAAACAGTCAAATGGTGACTTCGGTGACGTCCAACATCGCCATCACGCTGCCCGATGGCAGCGTGCGGGAGTTCGACCGGCCGGTGACGGGGCTTGAGATCGCCCAGTCCATCGGGCCGCGCCTTGCCAAGGATGCGCTTGCCGTCAAGCTCGACGGCGAGGTGAAGGACCTCACCACCACCGTCACGACCAACGCCAAGATCGAGATCGTCACGCGCAGTCATCCCGACGCGCTCGAGGTCATCCGCCACGACGCCGCCCACGTGCTGGCCGACGCCGTTCAGAAGCTCTATCCGGGCACGCAGGTGACCATCGGTCCGGCGATCGCCAACGGCTTCTATTACGACTTCGCGCGCGAGGAGCCCTTCACGCCCGACGATCTGGAGAAGATCGAGGCGAAGATGCGCGAGATCGTCGCCAAGGACATCCCCATCCTGCGCGAGGTCTGGACCCGCGACGATGCCATCGCCTACTTCAAGAAACTCGGCGAGCATTACAAGGCGGAGCTGATCGAGGCGATCCCGGCGGATCAGGACATCAGCGTCTACCGTCAGGACGACTGGCTGGACCTGTGCCGCGGCCCGCACGCCCCGACCACGGGCAAGGTCGGCAACGGCTTCAAGCTGATGAAGGTGGCCGGCGCCTACTGGCGCGGCGACAGCCGGAACCCGATGCTCCAGCGCATCTACGGCACAGCCTGGCGCGACGAGAAGGAGCTGAAGGCCTATCTGCACCAGTTGGAGGAGGCGGAGAAGCGCGACCACCGCCGCCTGGGCAAGGAGCTGGACCTGTTCCACGTGCAGGAGGAGGCCGTCGGCTCGGTCTTCTGGCACCCGAAGGGCTGGACGCTGTTCCGCACGCTGGAGACCTACATCCGCACCAAGCTGAGCCAGGCGGATTACGTCGAGGTCAAGACGCCGCAGCTGATCGACAGCTCGCTGTTCAAGGCGTCGGGCCACTGGGACATGTATGGCGACAACATGTTCAAGGTTTCGGCGGACGACGGCGAGAAGATGCTCGGCATCAAGCCGATGAACTGTCCGGGCCATGTGCAGATCTTCAAGCACGGGCTGCGCTCCTACCGCGACCTGCCGATCCGCATGGCGGAGTTCGGGGCCTGCCACCGCAACGAGCCGTCGGGCGCGCTGCACGGCATCCTGCGCGTGCGCGCCTTCACCCAGGACGACGCCCACATCTTCTGCACGGAAGATCAGGTGCCGACCGAGGCGGCGGATTATTTCAAGCTCCAGCTCGGCGTCTACCGGGACCTGGGCTTCGACAAGATCGCGGTGAAGCTGGCGCTGCGCCCCGACGTGCGCGCCGGCAACGACGCGGTGTGGGACCGCGCGGAGGAGGGGCTGCGCACCGCGTTGCGCTCCGCCGGTCTGGAGTTCGAGGAACTGCCGGGCGAGGGCGCCTTCTACGGCCCGAAGGTGGAGTTCCACCTGACCGATGCCATCGGGCGGACGTGGCAGTGCGGCACGCTCCAGCTCGATTTCGTGCTGCCCGAGCGGCTCGACGCCTCCTACATCGGCGAGGACGGCGCCCGCCACCGCCCGGTGATGCTGCATCGGGCCATCCTGGGGTCGCTGGAGCGCTTCATCGGCATGCTGATCGAGCATTACGCCGGCAAGTTCCCGATGTGGCTCGCCCCGGTCCAGGCGGTGGTCTGCACCATCACCAACGAGGCCGACGGCTACGGGCAGGAGGTCGTCGGCCTGCTGAAGCGCCGTGGCATCCGCGCCGCACTCGACACCCGGAACGAGAAGATCAACCTGAAGGTCCGCGAACACAGCCTTCAGAAGGTTCCCGTCCTGGTGGTCGTGGGCAAGCGCGAGGCGGAGGAGCGGACGGTCGCCCTGCGTACCCTGGGTGGTAAGGATCAGGAAGTGCTTGCCCTCGACGCCGCGCTCAATAAACTGAATGAGGAAGCGAGGTCCCCCGCGGGCGCCGCCGTCTTCGATTCGCCGTTCTAACCGACCGCACCGTTCGGGCGGCTTCCCTCCGGGAGGTCGCGCCCCGGTGGGTTGCCAGCCATGGAGAAGCGTCCATAGCCAGGATACCGTCCGAAGCCGCTCCCACCCGCGATGGACCTCGGGTGAACCGGGAGATCACGGCACGCTCCATCCGTCTCGTCGGCGCCGATGGCGAGATGGTGGGCGTCGTTTCGTTGCGCGATGCGCTGCTGGCCGCTGAGGATGCGGGCCTCGACCTCGTCGAGATCGCTCCTCAGGCGGAACCGCCTGTCTGCAAGATCCTCGACTATGGCAAGTACAAGTACGAGGCGCAGAAGAAGGCCGCCGAGGCGCGCAAGAAGCAGAAGATCATCGAGGTCAAGGAGATAAAACTCCGACCCAACATCGATGACAACGATTACGACGTGAAGATGCGCTCGGCCCGCCGCTTCCTTGAGGAAGGCGACAAGGTCAAGGTGACCATGCGCTTCCGTGGACGCGAGATGGCGCACCAGGATCTTGGCATGAAAGTGCTGGTCCGCGTGCGCGACGAGCTGGACGAGTTGGCGAAGGTCGAGCAGATGCCGAAGCTCGAGGGCCGCCAGATGATCATGGTCCTCGCTCCGCGGTGACCCTTCGGCGCGAAGGCCCGACCGCCTTGCGCGGAGCACACGCGTCCCAAAAAATGGCCCGCCGGTTTCGGCGGGCTTTTTTGTTGGGCGGCTGTGCCCTTGCAGCCTTTCGCAATTACGGGGTAGCGGCATTGTGAAAGCGGGGCGGTGCGCCGACGTGAGGCACACTCCGCCTCCAACATCCGGCCTATGCCCCGACCATCCCTGTTCCGCCGCGCCGCCCTGGCCCTGACGCTCGCTCTGCCGCTGCTGTCCGGTCTCTCCGCACCGCCTTCCGCCCAGGCGATGGAGCTGTTCGGGGGCGAGTTCCGCACCGTCGACGACGTGTTGGCCTACAACCGCGGCCACGGTGTGCGCTTCCTCGACCGGCAGGGGCGCTTCATCGGGTCCATCGGCGAGACGTACGGCGACACGCTGACGCTGGAGAAGCTTCCGAAGCACCTGATCCAGGCGCTGATCGCCAAGGAGGACCGGCGCTATCTGGAGCATGACGGCATCGACTTCCAGGGTCTGGCCCGAGCGCTGGCCGTGGCGGTGACCTCCGGCCGCTTCAGCCAGGGCGGCAGCACGCTGACCCAGCAGACGATGAAGCTGATCTTCCTCAACCGCTACAACCGCTGGTCCCGCAAGGCGTACGAGCTGTACAGCGCCAGCGACTTCGAGGAACAGCTCGGCAAGAAGAACGTCCTGTACCTGTACCTCAACCGCGCCTATTTCGGTTTCGGCGCGTACGGGGTGGACGCCGCGGCCCGCGTCTTCTTCGGCAAGCCGGCGGGCAAGCTATCGCTGAAGGAATCGGCGATGCTCATCGGTTCGCTGCCCGCCCCCTCCCGTCTGAACCCCTTCGCCGATCTGGAGAAGGCGGAGGCCAAGGCCGCGCTGGTGCTCGACGCCATGGCCGACGCGGGCTTCATCACCGAGCGCACGGCGGAGCAGACCAAGCGCCAGCGGCCCATGCTGGCCGCGACCAACAAGGCGGCGATCCTCTCCACCGGCCATTTCCGTGGGACGGCCAAGGCCCGCTTCGACCGTTTCGCCGCCGACCGTTACGGCGGCGACCTTCCGGGGCCGACCTTCACCGCGCGCACCACGCTCGACCGCGATCTTCAGGCCGCCGCCCTGCGCAGCGTGGAAACCACAATGAAGCGCCACGCCAAGAGCCTGGGCGGTGCCGAGGTTGCTCTGGTCGCGCTGGACGGCGACGGGGCGATCCTGGCGATGATCGGCGGGCGCGACGCGGCGGCCCGGCGCGACCACTTCAACCGGGCGCTTCAGGCCCGCCGCCAGCCCGGCTCGGCCTTCAAGCTGTTCGTCTTCCTGGCGGCGCTGGAGCGCGGGCTGACCCCGGACTCCCGTGTCGACGGCTCGCGCATGGAATTCACGGACGGGCGGGCCATCCGCAATTTCGACAACCGCTACCCGTCGTCGCTGACGCTGGCCGACGCCTTCGCCCATTCCACCAACACGGCGTCCGCCCGCCTGACCCGCGGCCACGCGGAGGAGGTCGCCGCTGCCGCCCGCCGTCTCGGCGTCGAATCGCCGCTGGAGCCGGATCTCGGCCTCGCGCTGGGCGTCAGCGAGGTGTCGCTTCTGGAGATCACCCAGGCCTACGCGGCGGTCGCCAACGGCGGCAGCAAGGTTGTCGGCCATCTGTTCCAGCGCATCGGCGACCCCGCCGGGCGGACGATCTACAGCTACACCCCGCAGACAGCGGAACGGGTGATCGACCCGCAGAGCGCCGCCACCCTGAAATCGATGCTGGCCGAGGTGATGCGGGACGGCACCGGCAAGACGGCCCGCCTGCCGGCGGCGCTCGCCAAGCGGGGGGCGGGGGGCAAGACCGGCACCACCAACGATTACCGGGACGCCTGGTTCGTCGGCTTTGCCGACGGTGTGGCCGGGCGCGGCCTGACGGTGGGGGTGTGGGTCGGCAACGACGGCAACACGCCGATGAAGGGGGTGACCGGCGGCTCCGTTCCGGCGGAGATCTGGCGCCGCTTCATGGTCGAGGCCGCCCGTGTGAAAGGTTAGCGGCCCTTCGCTCCGGCGAGCAGGGACGCGCCGACGAAGCCCAGCGCCCGTCCGTTCCGCCCGACCTCGTACCAGGACCCGAAGGCGGCCATCACGGTGACCATTTCCCCCCGCTCCAGGACGTCCGCCACCTTGGCGTCGCAGAAGGGAGCGACGCGCAGGTTCGCGGCGGCGCGGACGCGCACCCGCGTCCCCACGGCGATGGCCGGGCGGCGCGCTTCGGCGCTGAGCTCCGCGCTGATGCGGCCGGGCAGGGCGCAGCCGCGATCCTCCTTCGACGCCTTGGCGTAGCCGCCCTTGAATCGGTTCGTGAATCGGTTCGCCGGCGCACGTTCCGCGACCGTCGTGGGAGCCGCCGGGCCTGAGGGTTTGCGGGCGGGCAGGGGGGGGGCGGTTTCGGTTTCGGCCGGCGCCGGGGGCTCCATCCTGGGGGCGGCGGCGTTGGTCGGTTCCGCCGCCGACGGCGCGGGTGGCGTCGGAACCGGCAACGGAAGCAGCGGTGCCAGGGCCTGCGGCGTGGCCTTTCCCACCGCTCCCAGTGGCGTCAGCCGGGGCAGCACGGCGGTCGGCGGTGGGCGCGGGGTGAAGGTCGCTTCGGCCTCGTCCGCCCGCGCCGAAGGGCCGCCGAGCAGCGCCAGCAGGCCGAGGAGGGGAAGGGCGACCCGGCGCATCCGCCGCCTCAATCCACGACGACGCGGGCGACCAGCGCGGGCAGGGTCTGGCAGCGGAACAGCCCGTCCAGGGTCTGCTGCTCGGTCAGGCGCAGCGACAGGGCGCAGCCATAGGCGTTCACCGTCAGCGTGGTCTGCGCCAGCGTGCCGATGGCGGCGGAGGGCTTGGCGATGCTGTAGCCGGGGGCGCCCAGACGTCCCGCGAGCGCGCCGTTGACCGGGTTGACGGAATCGATCTCCAGCGTCAGCGGACCCAGATTGTTCAGCACCGTTTCCGAATGCGGGTCCTCCTTCGTCGCGTAGAGCTGCACCGGCACCGCCTTGCGGCGGGCGATCCAGTCCTTCAACGCCAGATTGCCCAGCACCGGGTCACGGCTTTGCAGCGCCGCCTCCATGGCGATCTGGCGCAGCGACGGGTCGTTGCCGCCCAGCGCCGCCTCATAGGCAGCGATCCGCGCCGGGCGGTCGGCGCCCAGAATCCGTGCGCGCAGGTCGGCGATCCGCGCCGCACGGGCCTCCTCCTGCCGCCGTTCGGCGGCGGCGCGCTCCTCCTCCGCCTTGGTCGCGGCGGCCTGCCGGGCGAGCAGATCCTCCTCGCGGCGGCGTCGGGCGTCCTCCTCCGCGCCGCGGGCTTCGGCGTCGCGGGCGATCTGCTCGCGCAGGCGGTTGGCCTCGGCGGAGCCGGACAGCACCGGGCGGCCGGGAAGCTCCTCCAGCGGTTGGCCGATGCCTTCCAGCACCTCGGGATTCCGCAATTCGATGCGCGCGCTCCAGCCGTTGGGGCCGCGCGTGGCCAGCGCCGTGGCGGTCAGCGCCTTCTCCAGCCCGGCCTCGGCGACGGGGCGGATGAAGGTGACGGCGCCGTCCCGGCTTTCCACCACATAGGTCGGCTTGGCGAGCCGCAGCTTGGCCCCGATTCGGACGGCGGTTCGCGAGTCGGCGGATTTCGCGGCGGCCTTGCCGTCGGACGCCGGGGCGGGAATCAGGTCCGCCGTCACTTCCTCGACGGTCCAGAGGGGCGGGACGAGGCGCGACACCTCGGCGCGGATGCGGTCGATGGGCAGGTCGGACGCGCGGGCCGGCAGGACGGGCGCCAGCCCGGCCATCAGCGTCACCGCGATCCCCCACGCCGCCGGTCGCACCATCGCTCGTTCTCCACCGGAAGTGACCACTACAGCTTGTGTCGGTTCGTCCAGGCACTGGTACAGCGAAGCCGCCCGCGAAGGGAAGCGGCTTTTGCCTGGGTCGGGGCCTTGCTGAGGCTGGAACGGTGAACTCCGGGCCGGGATCGCGACCACCGGTCGAAATTGGCTTTGTGCCCACACGCCGCTTGCAATATCATCATACAAGTGAATGTATATTCGCCGGAAACGCGAGCGCCTTTCCGCAACGGCAGGGGACCAAGGGCAACGATATGGCGGGCAGACAGGAGAACAAGGAAGGGCCGGTCCTGGTCTGTCGCAATGTCAAGGTATCGGGCCGACGCACCAGTCTTCGGATGGAGCCCTACATTTGGGAATCCTTGAAGGAAATCTGTGAGCGTGAGGGGCTGGCCCTGAACGATATCTGCACCCAGATCGATCAACGGCGCGGGGAGGCGAATTTGACCGCTTCCATCCGCGTTTTCATCGTCAGCTATTTCCGCAACGCCATCGGAAGCCGCGGCTTCTCCGAAGACGGGCCGTCCAGCATTCTGCGCAAGGCCATGGACGACGCCATCCCGCCCTTCGACTGAACGGAGGGGCGGGACGCCTTGCGATCTACCAAGCGATCTACCAAGCGTTCGGCCAGGCGCTCTACCAGCGCAGGCTGGGCAGGCCGTAGGTCGGCTGGTGGCCGGAAGCCGCTGCGGCGGCGGCCAGCTTGGCCGGATCGACGGCCGCGCCCCAGGCGCCGCCCAACTCTTCGCGATGAATGCCGAAGGTGACCAGCGCGACGTCGATCCCGGCGGCGTTGGCCCCGGCGACGTCGGTGCGCAGGCTGTCGCCCACGGCCAGGATGCGCCGCTTGTCCTTGATGCCCATCAGCGACAGGCAGCGGTCATAGACCGGGGCTTGCGGCTTGCCGTGCCAGAACACCTCGCCGCCCATCGCCTCGTAGCGCTGGGCCAGCGTGCCGGCGCAGATGACCATCTGTTCGCCGACCATCACGATCAAGTCGGGGTTGGCGCAGACCATCGGCAGGTTGCGGCGGCGGCAGGCCTCCAGCGCCGGCTCGTAGGCCGACAGCGGCTCCCCGAAGTCGACGATGCCGGTGTTCACGACGAAATCGGCCTCTTCCGGCGATGCTGCGAGCGTGTAGTCCAGCCCCTCGTACACATCCATGTCGCGGTCCGGACCGATGTGGTAGAGCCGCCGGCCCAGTGCTGCGTGCCACGGGTCGTCGCGGTCGCGCAGCGCGTCGTAGGCGGCCTCGCCCGAGGTCATGACATGGTGGTAGCGCTCGCGCCCGATCCCCATGCCCTCCAGCTTGGCGATGACGCCGCCGGTGCGGCGCGGCGCGTTGGACAGCAGGCAGATCACCTTGCCCGCCGCGCGCAGCCGGTCCAGGCACTCCGGCACGCCGGGATAGGGCTGTTCCCCGTCGTGCAGGACGCCCCACAGGTCGAGGATGACCCCGTCGTAACGGTCGATGACGGAGGCGATGCCGGAAAGCTGGACGATGTCGGTCATGATGTCCGGTGGTGTGACGGGCGGGAGAAGGAGCGGCGGCTCAGCGGCGGCTCAGCGGCCTTGCGTGGGGCGATTGGCCGGAGCGCGTTTGGGCTCGGCGAGAAGCTCCGCATAGACGGCCAGCGTGTCGGCGCACATGCGCTGCTTGGTGTAGCGCTCGGCGACGAAGGCGCGGGCGCGGGCGCCGATGGCGTCGCGCTGCTCCGTCGTCAGGGACAGCGCCTCGTCCAGCGCCTTGGCCAGCGCGTCGGGGTCGGCGGGCGGCACCACCCAGGCGGTTTCGCCGGGAATCACGGTTTCCTGATAGGCGCCGATGGCGGAGACGATCACCGGCCGGCCCATCGCCTGCGCCTCGACGATCACCCGCCCGAAGGCCTCCGGCTCCTGCGAGGCGGAGACGACGACGGTGGACAGCCGGTAGGCGGCGGCCATGTCGTTGCAGTGGTCGGTCATCGTGACGACGCCCTCCAGCCCGGCGCGGCGCACCTGTTCCTCCAATTCCTGCCGGTAGCCGGTGCGGCCCTGGTCGGACCCGACGAGCAGCGCGCAGACGTCCTTGCGCCCCAGCTTCGCCAGCGCGTCGATCAGCACCGTCTGGCCCTTCCAGCGGGTCAGGCGGCCGGGCAGCAGGATCACCGGCTTGTCGTCGGGCAGGCGCCATTTCTGGGCGAGCTGGATCATCCGGGCGGAGTTGACCCGTTCCGGCGCGAAGGACAGCGGGTCGATGCCGCGGTGGATGGTGCGGATGACCGCCGGATCGACCGCGTAGTTCTCCAGGATGTGGCGGCGGATGAAGCCGGAGATGGCGATGATCCGCTCGCCCCGCGCCATCACCGAATTGTACCAGCGCTTCAGCCCGTTCTTGTAATTGTACGGTGCGTGGAAGGTGGTCATGTAGCGCGCGCCGGTCGCCTGGCAGGCCAGCCAGGCGCTCCAGGCCGGGGCGCGGGAGCGGGCGTGCACGATGTCCACGCCGTTCTCCCGGATGATCGCCTCCAGCTTGCGCGCGTTGCGGCGGATGACCAGCGGGTTCTTCGAGGCCAGCGGCAGGGTGATGTGGCGGATGCCGGCGCGGTCCAGCTCCGCCGCCATCGGCCCGCCTTCGGACGCCACCAGCGGCAGCGCCCCGGCCTGGGCCAGCGCCAGCGCCACGTCGATGCAGCCGCGCTCGGCCCCGCCGGTGACCAGCGCCGGAAGCACCTGGAGAACGACGGGGCGGCGCCCGCCCGCCGCGAAGGCGCCGGCCGGGTTGCGCGGGTCCTCGCCGGTGCTAAGCTGGGATTCGACGTCCATAGTCACAGATTCCTAAAGTCCTGGCCCACAGAGGTGTCCGATCATGACCGAACCCGCAGCCGGCCCCGTCCCGTCGCCGGGCGGCGCGCACCATAGCCTGAAGCGCGGCGCCGCGACCATAGCCTATCGTCACACCCCCGGCCGCGACCCGGAAGGTCTGGCCCCCGGCGTGATGTTCCTCGGCGGCTTCATGTCGGACATGACCGGCAGCAAGGCGCTGGCCCTGGAGGCCTGGGCGGTGGGCGAGGGGCTGTCCTTCACCCGGTTCGACTATCAGGGGCATGGCGCCTCCAGCGGGCGGTTCGACGAGGGCACCATCGGGCTGTGGGCCGACGACGCGCTGGCCGTGCTGGACCGCGTCACAGTGGGGCCGCAAATTCTCGTCGGCTCCTCGATGGGCGGCTGGATGATGCTGCTGACCGCGCTGCGCCGTCCGGAGCGTGTGGTCGGCTTGGTCGGCATCGCCGCCGCCCCGGACTTCACGGAGGATCTGATGTGGGATCTCTTCGACGAGTCCGTCCGCCGCGAGATCCTGGAGGCGGGCCGCTGGCTGCGGCCCTCCGACTATGGCCCGGAACCGCAGCCGATCACCCGCGCCCTGATCGAGGATGGGCGCAACCATCTGCTGTTGCGCCAACCCATTGCTTTCGACAAGCCGGTGCGCCTGTTGCACGGCATGGCCGACCCCGACGTGCCCTGGCAGGTCAGCCTGACCTTGGCCGATCGGCTGAGCAGCGCGGATGTGCGGGTGACGCTGGTGAAGGACGGCGATCACCGCCTGTCGCGCGATCAGGACATCGATCTGCTGTGCCGCACGGTGGGTGATCTGGTCCGCGGTCTCGACTGAGGAAAGGGGGCTTCGATCCGCCTCGCGGATCATCCCTAAGGCGGTGCAAGATTTTTCCAAAAAGTGATATCAGGGGCTTGCGCGCCGCCTTCGGGCTGGATATAAACGCGGCCTCTGCGGAGGGGTGGCCGAGTGGTTGAAGGCGCACGCCTGGAAAGTGTGTATACCTCAAAAGGGTATCGAGGGTTCGAATCCCTCTCCCTCCGCCAGTTTTCTTCTGTTTGCTCACGCGCCTGATTTTCTTGTGTATTCCCTAGAAAAGCAGGTGGGCGGAAGGCGCGGATGGGGCACGGTTCGGCCCTCCGTCAAGCCGTCGGCGACGGTCAAAAGAGCCTCCGACGACATCTCTGTTCACGACTCGCCAACGGGCTTTCAACGCTCCTGTTGTTGATGGCAGTGCCGCTCCCGTACCGAACACAGTGCCGCCGTGGACCCTTCCAGAGGCCATGCTCGGGGCTGAGCAGCGGGCGGTTCACGTCATGCCCAATGTCCGAGACATCGAGGCTGCCCGGAACCGGCGTTGAGCCAAATCTGGCATCGTGGCGGAGGCGCTCGATGGAAACCATCGAGCGCCTTGCGCCTCACTGGCCGAGGGTCAGCTGGATGGCTTTTTCCAACTCCGCCTTCTTCTTTTCCAACGCTTGAATCTGCCGGTCCTTGTCGGCGGCGTCGGCCGGTGTGGAGACCCCGCCGGCCTTCATCTTGAAGTCCAGCTCCGTGATGTCGCGGTTGAGGTCGTCGGCTTCCGCCCGCATCCGCCGGTATTCGGATTCGCTCAGCTTCTTGCTGCGCCGGGCGCGGTCGAGATCCTGGCGGACCGTGCTCAACTGCGTCTGGGCCGCGGCGATGCGGCGCTCGTTGCGGTCGATGTCGCGCTGGGTGGACACCAGCTGGTCGTTGAGATCGGTGTTCTGCGCCTTGGCGGATACATACTGCTGGCGTGCCGCGGCCTCGCGCGCCTGCGGCCCGCCGGCGCGCAGGTCGGCCTTCTGGTCGATGTAGGTGCTCACGCAGCCGCTCAGCAGCAGGGTCAGGCCCCCGGCAAGGAAGATGGCTCTCGTCCGTCCGATCATCACGGTGCCCCTTAAACCTTGGAGATCGTCAGGGCGGCGTTCATGCCGCTGACATTCTCTTCGAGCTGAGCGATCTGCGTGTTCAGCTCCGAGATCTTGCTGTTGAACTGCGTGGTGGAAGCACCATTGCTCGCCATCTGCAGGCTGGCCTCCTGGTAGTTGTCGCGCTTCTTGCGCAGCGACTCCAGCGACGCCTGCATCAGCCCGCGGTTGTCCTCCAGGCGCTTGCGCTCGCTCTCCAGATTGGCGAGCGAGGTCTTGCCGGACTTGTATTCGGCGGTCGTCCGTTCCAGACGGGAGCGCGAGTCGGCCAGCACTTGGTTGGAGCTGTTGACCAGCGCCTTCAGCCGCGTGTTGTCCGCGTCGACGTCGCGGGTCATCGCCTCGACCATGCGCACGCGGTTGTTGCCGGATTCCTGGGCCTTGGCGGTGATGTAGCCATCCACGCCGCCGGCGATGCCGCCGGCCACGCCGCCGATCAATGCGCCCTTGGCGATGTTGCGGGAGTCGCCGGTCAGGGCGCCGGCCAGCGCTCCCACCAGGATGCCGGCCAACGCGCCCGCGGCGGCGCCGCCGGCCACCGTCTCGTTGAAGACCTGCGAATCCTTGCAGAGCTGCATCTCGGCGGCCGAGAGCTGGGCCGTGCTGCTGGAGCATTGGCCGGAGGCGGTGCTGTTGCCCGTCGTCGCGCACGCCGACAGCAGCAGCGATCCCGCCAGCCCGACCGCGATCGCCCGGCCGGCCCGGCCGGTGGTTAAGTGAGGCCGCGAAGCGGTGTGCGATGCCATGATGTGGTCCCCCTTTTTTGGCGTCGTTTCGGTCGTCTTGGTCATGGCGCCGGAATTTCCCCCAGCGTGTTGGGTCGGTCGAGCTTCCCGTCGGCGCGCAGGCGGGCCGCGTGCCGGATGCAAAGGTCGATGAAGCCGTTGAGCGCCGCGAGGTCGCGCGCCTCGAACTCGCGCTTGAGCCCCTCGGCCTGGGCCAGCATCAGGCTCTCCGGATACTCGGCGTTCAGCTGCGTGAGCGTGTCGATGTAGTAGCCGAGGTTGAAGTCGAGCGCCGCGCGGTCGGCCTCCAGGGCCCGGCGGATGCCGTCCTTGAGCTGCTGGTTGGCGGTCGACAGCGCCTCCATCTGGCGTTCCTTGGTGGCGATGATGCGCTTGTCGTCGGCCAGCTTGCGGGCGAGATACGCGCCGACGCGGATCTCGCTGCGGGCGGCGCGGGCGCGCTGCTCGTTGCTGGTCTGGATGCTGGACTTGATGACGGTGGACAGGTTCCCGATGCGCTGCTTGAGGGCCGGGTCCTCGACCGCGGCGCGGAGCACCTCGACCTCCTTGACCGGGTCGTCCTGCGGCCCGGCGATGGCCGCCGCCGCGGCCTTCGGCAGATCCTCCCACGCCTTGCGCACCGTGCCGATGCGCTGGGTGGTGGGCAGGCTCGGGGCGGCGAGGGCGAGGCGGAACCCGGTCGAGGGGGAGCGGCGTTCGCCGCGCTTGTCGACCGGGACGAATTCCTCCCGCGCGGCGCTGCGGATGTCGGCCAGCGGGGTGCGGAAGTCGCCGCCCTTCACCGTCTGGCCGCCGGCCTGCCCGTGCAGCCGCGACAACTTGTTCAGGCGGAAGGGGTCGAGCACGAACTCACCGGCGTTGCCCAGCATGTCGTACAGGCCGAGCGGATTCGGCTTCAGCAGGCCGACGGCGTTCAGCTCGTTGTTGGCGGACTCGCTGCCCTGGAACCAGACGTAGCGCGCCGGCCCTTCCGGCATCGGGAAGGCGGGCTGCACGAAGACGCCGTCCGACACCGCGATGCCGCCACGCGCGGCGAACTCCCACTCCGCCTCGGTGGGCAGGCGGACGAAGCCGGACGCGCCCTCCTCGGCCGGCAGGCGGTCGGTCGCGTTCTTGACCAGCCACGTGGCGTAGGCGCCCGCGAAGGCCACGGCCTCCGCCCAGGTCACCTGCACCTTGGGCAGGCGGGCTTCCTCGCCCGGCTCGGCGCAGGCGCCCGACAGAGCGTCGAACTGCTGGCGCGTCACCTCGTACTTGCCGAGATAGAAGAAGCGCAGGTTCCGCGCCTTGGAGTCGGTGAAGCCGCCGGCCACATAGTCGCGCCGGCTGTTTTCGGAATAGGCGAACTTCGCCTCGCCGCCGCCCAGCTCGACGCGCCGGTCGTCCAGAACGCCCTCGGCCGGCACAGCCACCTTGCGGAAGGTCATGGCGCCGCCGCAGGGCATGGGAAGGACCAGATCCTCCTTGTCCGGCTGCGGGTTGTAGAGGGCTTCCGCCCAGTCCGGCTTGGCCGGCTCGGCGGCGAGGGCAGGAGCGGAAGCGGCGGCAAGCAGCGCCGCCAGCACGGGCAGGATCGATGTGCGGTCAGACACTGCGCAGTTCCTCGCTGGTTTCGATGCGGCGGCAGGCGAGCCCGATGGCCGCCGCCGGCAGGAGCGACAAGGCGAGCGTCAGCGCCGCTGCCGCCAGCAGGTCCGGCGCGCCGAGCCGGCAGGCCGCCTCGCCCGACGCGATGCTCTCCTGGAAATGCCCGTTGATGGTCGCCGCCGCCCCGGCGAAGGCCGCCGCGGCGGCAAGGCTGCCGATCAGCGCCAGGATGGCGGCCTGCGCCACGGGGAAGGCGACCAGCCAGCCGCTGCCGTAGCCGGTGAGGTTGAGGATCGCCAGATCGCGCCGCTTGCGGCGCAGGTTGCCCCACTGGCTGGCGGTCACCGCCACCACGTAGCCGGCCACCGACAAGGTCGCGATGATCAGCAGGATGGCGCGCAGGTTGCGGTCCAGCGTCAGGGTGGAGGCGATCTCGGCGTGGCGGGTGGCAACGGCGATGCCGTTGGCCTGGAAGTCGGCCGCAAGCGCCTGCACGTCGCGGATCGAGCGGGCGTAGAGCCGGAACAGCGGGTAGTCGGCGGCCGGTCCGGCCGGGTCGCCCGCCGTGGCGCCGAGCGCCGGCACCGCCTTCCCGTCGCGGAAATCCTGCACCGCCTGCACCAGCGGCAGGGCGGCGAAGGCGCTCATCCCGCCGTCGCGCTGCGCGGGCAGCACGGCCACGACGCGCAGGGGGAAGGCCAGCGGTTCGGCCTTGCCGCCGCGCGTGCGCTCGGCGTAGGCGGTCACCATGGCGCCCGGCGTCACGCCCAGCCGGCCGGCGGCGCGGGAGCTGAGGATCACGCCGTCCATGGCCGCCGCCGCGGCGTGCGGCCCGGTCACCGGGTCGCCGGGGGCGGTGGGCAGCAGCGTGACGCGCGCCTCGCCCCGTCCATCGGATTGGCCGTCGGACTGGTTCCCCGCTGCCTCGTCGCGCAGCAGGTCGATCTGGCCGGCGATCTGCCGGGTGGCGGGCATGACGAAATCCACTTCGGGACGCGCCGCCATGGCGGCGAACCACGCGTGGTCGAAGCGGTGGCCGCCGGTCACTTCCGGCACGACGAGGCGCATGGCCGGGTCGCGGTTCAGCCGGTCGATCAGCGTGCCGATGGCCCCCTGCTGCAAGCCCGCCAGCACCAGCAACGGCGTCAGCACGGCGGCGATGGCGATCACCTGGCACAGCGCGATGGGCCATTCGACCCGCAGGTCGGCCAGCGCGAGGCGGAAGAGCTGGGTGACGCGCGCCATCATGCCGCCGCCTCGGCCAGTGCGGAGTCGTGGCGAACCACGCTCGCTCCGGCGCCGGTCCGGCATTCCACCACGGTGAGGCCCGTCCGCTCGGCGAGGCGGTGGTCGTGGGTGACCACCACCAGCGCCGCCTTCTGGAAGCGGGCGACGGCGCTCAGCAGCTTCATGGTTCCCTCGGCCAGCGACGGGTCGAGCGACGCGGTCGGCTCGTCGGCCAGGATGACCGCCGGCTGGTGCGCCAGGGCGCGGGCGATGGCGACGCGCTGCCGCTGCCCAATGGAGATCTGCCGGGGGAGCCGGCGCCCCAGCTCGGCCACCCCCAGCGTCTCCATCAGCGTCACCGCCGGGCCGGGGCAGGGCAGGCCGAGCGCCCGGCGCGTCAGCAGCACGTTCTCGCGCACGGAAAGGAACGGCACCAGCCCGCCCGTCTGCAGAACATACCCCATGTGGGCGGCGCGCAGCGCGGTCAGCCGGTCGCGCGCCCCGCGACGCCACAACGCCATCACGTCGACCGGTTCGGCCAGCGTCCCGGCCAGCGTCCCGGCCTGGGGCATGCGCAGCGTGAAGCGCCCGGCCCGCATGGGGGCGACGATCAGTGACAGCAGGTCGAGGGTCGTGCTCTTGCCGCAGCCGCTCGGGCCGACCAGAGCGATCTGGTCACCGGGGCACAGGGTGAAGCGCTCCACCGCCAGCCGGAACCGGTCGCTTCCGGCGGCGCGTTCGTGAACGCAGTCCTGGAGATCGACGAGCGGTCTGGTCATGTCGTCAGGGCAGGCTGTCGAGCGGCACGGGATAGACCGCGTCGCCGGCCGACGCCTTGTCGTGCAGCGTCACCCAGCGGTCCACGTCGTCGTGGAAGCGCTGGTACAGCGCCACCTTCGACTTCACGTCGTCGATGATCGCCTGCTGCTCCCCCACCCCCATGCGGGCCCAGCCATCCGGGTCGATCGACATGATGCGGCTCTGATAGGGCAGGCCCTCCAGATACTCGCCCATCAGGCCGGTCTCCTCCAGGTTGCGCGCCTTCCCCTGGGCGATGCGGTTGGGGTCGCGGCCCATGGCGGCGGCGGCGCTGCGCAGCTGGTTGAAGAAGTCGCCGGGGTCGATCTGCCCGCGCTCGCCGGCCTCCACCACCTTGCGCAGCGTGGCCTGGAGGTCGCTGATCTGGTTCTTGGTCAGCAGGACGCGAACGCTGAAGGACGCGATGTCCGGCTTGCGGAAGTCACGGTCGGACGCCCACGCCTCGAACATGGCCGGCGCCTTGGTTCCCTGCACCTCGCCGAGGTAGGCCAGACGCATCGCCTTGCCCACGTCCTCCGCCGCCTTCGCCATGCGGTCGTCCGCCGGGGTGGCGGGCTGCGCGTCGGGCTTGGCTGCCGCCTGGGCGGTCTTCACCTGATTGACCAGCAGCTCGGACAGGCGCTGCACCTGGCTGCGGAAGGCCTCGGCGTCGCCGGCCTCCACCGGGAAATAGAGGGAGCCGACGTTGGGGAAGTTGCTCAGCCGCTCATATTGGGAACGGGCGGTCTGATGGTCGTTGCGCCCCTCGGCGGTCTGAAGGTGCAGCACGTAGATGGCGATGCGGTTCTCCAGCGCGAGCTGGCGGATCTGCGCCGTGGACAGACCGGTGCTGGCCAGCGGCGACGTGCCTTCGCGCGAGCTGGCGTCGGTGAACCAGATGACGTAGCGGCCGCCGAACGGCTTCCAGTCGATCTTGCGGATCGCCTGCTCCAGCCCGGCGTAGCCGTCCTCGGCGAAGGCGCGGGTGGATGCGGCGGAGGCCGACACGCCCTTGATCGAGTCGAAGAAGGCGGACTTGGTCGCCGTGCCGTTGGGGTCGGCGAAGGTGCGGGTCAGATACTCGACCCCCTTGGACTTCTGCGGGTCGTCGCGATAGCCGATCATGCCGAAGCGGACGCGGTCGTTCAGCTTGGCGGCCTCGACCTGCTGGAAAACCTGCTCGATGGCCGTGCGCGCCCGATCGATGTAGGGCTGCATGGAGGAGGTGGCGTCGACCAGGAACACCACGCCGGAACGGAAGTCGGCCAGCTCCGCTTCGGGATTGCCGCGGCGGGAGGGGGTGGGGGCCAGCGGCTCCGCCTTCTCCTTGGTCACGGAGGCGACGCGCACCGTGCGCACCCGGAAGCCGGATTTCAGCACCGTCGAATTCGCCTCGAGGATCGGCAGCAGGTAGAACTGCTTCTGAAGATCGATGAAGGTCTCCGGCTCGGCCGAAATGATCGGGCTGTCGGCCGGCACCGCGCCGGACGCCACTTGCTGGCGCGCGGCCTCGGCATCGACCAGCAGCCGGTCGGAGTTCAGCAGGTCGACGAGGCCCTTGCGGTCCTTGAAGAACAGGACCCGCTCGCGGTTGGCCGGGTTGGTGAAGGCCATCACCAGCGTGTGGCGCCAGGGGATGGTGTCGGCGGCCTCCACCCAGCCGGCGGTCTTGCCCTCGCTGTCCGCGCCCACCTCCAGGAAACTCTTCCCGCCCTGCTCCTTGCGGTCGTAGACGAAGAAGACGGACATCGGCGGCACGGTCTTGCCGGTGCCGCCGGGGGAGGCGGCCAGCACCGCGCCCGGCCGGGTCAGCACCCGCTGGTGCAGCGCGGTCTTGCCCTCGATCAGCAGCGGCGTGCGCTTGCCGGTGGCCTGCGCCAGCGCGGGCGCGGCCGTGCCGGCCAGCAGGGCGACGCCGAGGGCGGCGGCCGTGAAGGCACGGATGGATGCGGCACGGATGGGTGCGGCGGTCATTTCGGCAGTGCCTCCTTGGCCTGTGCGTGCCCTTGGTCGGCCGCCTTGCGCAGCCATGCGAGGCCGGCGTCCGGCCCCTGCGGGTCGTCGGTCTTGCCGCTCATCAGCAGCCGGCCGTAGCGGAACTGCGCCTCGGCATTGCCGGCCTCGGCGGCGCGGCGGTACCACTCGGCGGCCTGGGTCGGGTTGGCCGCAGGCAGCGGGCTGGTGTCGGCGGAGTGGGTGGCGGGGTCGTACATCGTGCCCAGCGCGATCGCCGCCTCGGCGCTGCCGCGCTCGGCGGCGTGGCGGAACAGCAGGAAGGCGCCGTCCAGCGCCTTGGCCTGCCGGAACCGCTCCCCGGCCGCGTAGGCGTCGCCGGCCGGCGTGCCCTGCTGCACCAGCTTGCGCGCCTCCTCGACAGTCGTCGGAGGCAAGGCGGGCGGCAGGGTGGGCTTGGCCGCCTCGGCGACCGGCGCCGGTTCGGACTCCCCGTTCTGCATGAGGAACCAGCCGCCGCCGGCGAGCGCGGCCAACAGCAGCACGCCCGCGGCGATGGCGCCCCAGGGGGGTGCCTTGCCGGTGCCGGCGGACTCGGTGGGGCGCGGCCCCGTCTCGATGTCGATCGGAATCTGGGGAGCCTGGGGCTCCTGCGGTTCCGCCGGGCCGGCCGGCGCTTCGCCGCCCGTCTCCTTCGGCCATTCCGGCCCCTGCGGCGGCGTCCACACGGGCGGGGTGGACTTGCCGCGGATGGCCTTCCACACCAGCCGTTCCTCCACCACCGCCCCTCCGGCGCCGCGCACCCGCATCACATAGGGGATGTTCGGGCGCAGATGGGCGGTGACGCCGTGGTCGAGGTCGAAGGACAGCCTGCCCTCGGCGCGCGTGACGGTTTCCGGCGGAAACCAGAAGACGGCGCTCTTCCACGGATCGTCCGGCGTGCGCGGATCGAGGTGCTTGGCCTTGTCCACCCCGCCCATCTGGTGCAGCAGTGCGATCTCGACCGGGTCGGGGAAGCGGTCGGGCGGGCCGATCACCTCGATCAGGGCTCGGCCGCCGGGGTAGGTGGAGGGTTGGGTCGCGCGCGCGGGCATGGCTGGACGGTCCGTCAGGCGGTGATGGGGGTGGGCTGCGCGATCGCGATGGTCGCGAGGATCTCGCCGAGCGCGCGGTTGTGGGCTTCGCCGATCTCACGGCCTCCGGCGAAGCTCACATTGTCGAGACCGAGCTGGCGGAAGGCGACGCCCCAGTCGATGAAGCGGTCGCGCTCCATCGGCAGGCGCCGGCCGTCCAGCGGCGGCAGGCCGGCGGGCACCGGCGGCGGGGTGAAGATGGCGCGCGCGCGGGGCTGCGGCGCCTCGGGAAAGCCCGGGCGGGCGGCCTCGTCCAGCCCGGCGAATCCCAGGCCGGCGACGTAGTCGTTGAGCCGCATCATGGCGATGCCGACGGCGCGGTCCACCACGTCGTCCCAGCGGGTGTGGGCGGCCTGCACCTGGGCGCGCACACCCTCAGCGATGGCGTCGCCCAGCCCGCGGCGGTGGGCGCCGACGATCACCTCCTGCACGAGATCGTCCAGTGCGGCGGCCGGCAGGCCGAGCCGCGCCAGCAGGCCGGCATCCTGCGACAGGGCGCGCAGATGCTCGGTCCAATGGTTCATCACCTGCTCGGCGAAGACCGCGGGACGGTCGGCGGCCGGCCGGCGGGCTGGCGGCGGCGCTTCCGCCGGGGCGACGGCCGGCGCGCCCCAGGGATCGTCGTCGGGCACCGGCGGCGGGGCCTCGGCCGGAGCCGGGGCGAAGCGGTCGAGCTTCAGCGCCGCCGCGTTCAGGAAGATCTCGCGCGCCGTGGCCTCGCGGACCTGCAGGCGCTCCAGCAAATGGCCGAACAGCGTGTAGTCCGTCGGCTTCATCGCCTGGTTGAGGCGGACGCGGGTGGCGTTCAGCGCCTGCTCGCGCTCCCGGCGCGAGGCGTCGTCGTCGGCGTGGTGGAAGCGCTTGAGGCTCGCCTCGAGGTGCGCCGCCTCCTCCTGCAGCCGCTGGCGGATCTGCGCCTCCTTCAGCGCCGGGTCGAGCACCGCGTTCAGCCGCTCCACGAGGAAGGTGACGCCGCCGTCGTTGGGCATGAAGGCGGCGTCCCACACGGTGCCGCGGTCCGCGACGTGACGGGCGCACAGCGGGGAGTTCTCGAAGGCGGCGCGGTATTCCGCGATCATGTCGGCCTGGGCGGCGGACGGCCCGGCTTCGACCAGCCGCTGCTGGTCGGTGTAGTCCATGAGATGGAGCTGCTTCATGCCGGGATTGCGCAGGAACAGCGTGTTGGCGAAGGGCTTGCCGTCCCAGTTCTCCGGCCAGCCGTCCTTGCCATACAGCTCCAGGAAGGAGGCGCCGAGGCGGCGGTCCCACTTGCCGCGGCGGGACTCGGCGGTTTCGCCGCCCTTCTCCACGAACTCCAGATCGAACTTGGTGAGCATCAGGAACAGCGCGGTGCGCGCCCGGGCGCGCGCTTCCGGCGTGGCGCCGTGGGTCACCTCGATCCAGCCGCGCACCATCGGGGCGAGGTCCTTCACCTCCGCCGTGCTGGGCGGCATGCACAGCAGCATGGCGGTCAGCTCGCGCTCCTCGGTGAAGCGCTGGAACAGGTAGGCGATCTTGCCGCGCAGCAGCAGTTCGCGGACCTGCGCGGTCCGCTCCCCGTCCTCCGAGGGCAGGCAGGGAAGCTTGAGGCGCGAACGCGCGCCGGGAAAGTCCAGAAGGTCAGTGTGCTGGAAGAAGGGCCAGGGCGTGTCGGCCATGACGATCTTCAGTTCGGCCACCAGCGCCGTCAGCGTGGCGCGGGGCAGCGGCACCGGGGCGCCCGCCGCGCTGCCGGTCAGCGGCCGGACGCTGACGAGGTCGCGCGCGTCCTCCGGCGTGCCGAGCGCGCGCTTCAGCACTTCGACGTCGATGATGCTGGTCTCGCGCGGCACCAGGGCGGTCAGGGCGGCGCGCGCGTCCGGCGCGTGGGAGAGCCGTTCGAGCGCGCCGGCCAACGTCAGGAACAGGTCGGTGAAGGCGCCGAGATTGCCCCAGAGCATGGCGAACAGCCGCGCCCGCCCGGCCAGGGTCAGGCGGGCGGCGTGGCGGATCACCCCTTCCCAGTAATCGGTGTTGTCCAACGCGCGGATGCGCGCCGCGAAGTTGCGCTGGAAATATTCGCCGAGGTCGTACAGCGCGATCTCGTCGAGATGCGCCGCCGGGGTTCCCGTCGCCTCCGCCTCGGCGGTCGCCAGCACCTGCCGGATCTCCGCCTCGTCCGGCAGCTTCACCGTCATGTTGTTGGGGTCGAAGTCGGACAGGAAGCTGTTGGCGAGGATCTTCACCAGATCCGTCTCGCTGAGCAGCCGCAGTTCCACCGGGTGCTCCGGGTCCACCGGGCCGTCGCGGTGGACCGTGAAGCGGGTGACGAGGCCGGTCGATTCACGGTCGCCGGGCGGGTTGATCTCGGTCAGGAAATCCTTCCTCTCGCGGCCGAAGTCCGCGGTCAGCGAGGAGGACCGGCTGCGCGCCAGCGCCGACACCAGATAGGACTTGCCGGCCTGGCTGGGGCCGAAGACGCCCACGCAGTTGCGCCGTCCGGCCGCGCCGATCAGCTTGCGCGCCAGATTCTCCGACCGGCGCGTCGCCGTGCGCAGCCCGTGCGCCTCGTTGGCGACGCTGACCGCGGAGGCGCGCACCTCCTCGACCCAGCGGCGGGCCTGCCCGCTGCCCTCGGCGACGCGGCGCGCGGCGCCGACCAGATCCTTCGCAAACTCACTCACGTCGTCGCCTCACGTCACTTGTCGAGGAGGATGCCGGTGTCCAGCCAATAGCCCTGCTGGTCGTCGATGGATTGCAGCCGCAGCCGCAGCTTGTTCTTCGGCACGGTGCGGCCCAGCGCGTCGATGATCGAGGCCGGCTCGAAGCTGTCCACCACCTGCTTCTTCACGTCCCGCGCCCGGCGGCGCAGCGTGACGTTCAGCGGGGTGCGGGCGTTCAGCTCGGCCGCGACCTCGTTGTTGGCGTAGTCCAGGCTGTACATCCGCGTCGCCGGCCACCAGTCCACCGGGAACTGCCGGAAGCCCAGCGGCATCGGCCCGCGGAACTGGAACGGCGCGTCGGGCAGGTCGTAGTCCTCGGCGTCCAGCCGCATGTCGCGGTAATAGACGTCGGCCTCCAGCAGGCGGTTGTTGCGGTCCAGCTTGCCGAAGAACTGCGCGGTCGAGCCCAGCCGCAGCGCGTCGGACCGGAAGTTGAAGTTCTGGAGCTGCCCTTCGCCCAGCAGGCAGATCATGGCGCCGACCGACGCCGTGGTCTTCGGGTCGCCGATGGTCGCGTTCTGGCCGCGGAACGGGTACCACTGGCCGACGCGGAAGCGATGCAGCGGCACGACGCGGTGCGGCGGCAGGGCGCCGGCCTCGACCAGTATGTCGCGCACCGCCGGCAACCGCGACGGCCGCCCGGCCAGCAGCAGGACGTCGGCGCGGTAGCGCCACACCACCTCGCTCAAGGCCCGCAGCATTTCCTGGAAGACCGAGCGGACGACCCGGTCGGTCTCCGCGTCGTCCACCAGGAAAATCACCTGCTGGAGGTCGAAGCCGCGCGCGCCTTGGCGCGCCGCCTCCTGGTTGATGTAGGCGACCACGGCGTCGTTGGGCTTGCTGTCGGCGGTGAAGAAGCTGGCGAAGGGCCGCAGCTCCGCGTCCCTGGGCGCGGTGAGGTCGTACGTCTCGTAATGCGCCAGCATCCCCAGCGCGATGGGCGCCGCGACCTGCGCCGCGAACTGCTGGCGGCGCAGCTGGTCGGAAACGTGCATCTCGCCGTGATCGGCGCCGAGCAGGCGGTCCAGAACGGACTCGGCGCGCTCGTCGCCCAGGCCGGCGTCGGCGAGCGCCTGCCGGATCGGCTTCAGCACCAGCTCGCGCACCACCTGGAACAGCGCATCGTCGCCGGCGAGGTTGAAGCCCTCGCGGAATTCCTGCTTGGGGAACAGCGTGACGTTGGCGCCCTGGCCCTCGGCGCGGAAGCTGGTGATGACCAGATCCGTGGTGCCGCCGCCGACGTCCAGCGTCGCCACGCGCAGCGAGTCCCGCGTCTGCGGATCGGTGGCGTTGCCGGGGTGGCGCATCACGTCGAAGAAGGCGCGCGCGTCGCCGGAGTATTGCAGAGCCACCTGACCGTACAGATAGACCGCCTGGGTGGCGCTGGCCTCGTCCCATTTCAGGATGACCTCGGGCAGGCGCATGTCGGGCTTCGGCACCGGCTTCTGCGCGCCGTTCTCGTCGAAGTCGATGTCGGCGAGGCCCAGCGACAGGTAGGCGAGGTCGCGCGCGGCCTCGGCTTGCTGCTGGAGGATCTGCCGCTCGGCCAGGGTCATGGCGGTCGGCATGGTCATGATGATGCGGCGCAGCCGGCGCGGCAGGTCGGCGTTGCGCCGCCGCAGCCGGTGGGACGGCGAATTCATCATGCACAGCGCCTGGAGGAACACCTCGGCCAGCACGAAGGACATCAGGTTGCGCCGTGAATAAAGCGCGCGGATGGACGGGAGAAGGCGCATGTCCGCCCCCTCCATCGCCATGTCGATGCCGTGGATCGCCTCGCCGTAGTCGTTGATCAGCGTGGTGAAGGCCACGCCGGTCGCCACGGGCGCCTGCTCCCCGTGCACGTCGGCGGCGTTGAAGCGCCAGCTGTCCTCGCGCGCGTCCTCGTCCCACAGATAGCGTTTCGGCCCGGACAGGCCGGTCGAGCCCTCGCTGCCGCGCCGCAGGCTGGCGAGGCGGGTCGCCTCCGGTCCGACGCGGACCACCGTCGGCCAGGAGAAGGCGTCCGGCCGGCCGCTGCGCAGCGACAGATGCTCGCGTCCGAAGGAGGCGCGGCTGAACTCCAGCCGGCTCTCGAACGGGTCGCTGTAGACGTATTCGGGGCAGCTAAGGTCGCGCAGCTGCAGCTTCACCGCCTTGGTGATGTCGGCGCCGAGCTGGTCCGGCTCCGTCTCGATCAGCAGGCCGCAGGTGCGCGAATTGCCGAGGTCGATGACCATGTCCACGTCCACCGGAGCCGGGCGCGGCTCGGTCGAGCGGTCCACCACCTTCAGCTTCGGCAGGATGTCCAGCGCGTGCAGAAGGTCGATGAAGGCCTTGTAGCGCGCGATGTGCTCGTGCGGGCCTTCCATGCGCTCCAGCAGCTCTTCCGAGGACAGCGGCTGGACGTGGCGCGATCCGGCGCGGCGGCGCTCGTCGCGCTCGACCATCTCCTTGAAGGCTTCCAGGCACCAGTCCTTGAACCACGGCTCCCGCAGGAACCAGTCCAGCGGGTCGCGGCGCGACGGCAGCGAGAAGCTGCGGCCGTTGCGGGCGTCCTCGGGGGACGGGGCGAGGTAGGCCTCCTCCTCGAAGAAGTCGGCCAGGTTGGTGTCCAGCGCCAGCACGAGGCGGTAGGCGTTGCCGTCGGCGTCCGGCTCGTCCAGCGCCACCAGGCAGCCGCGCGCCCAGTTGGTGGGGCCGCGGAAATAGCCGCCGCCCATCTCCTCGCGGAACAGCGGGATCGGCATCCAGTTGCGGTCCATCATCTGGACCACCTGCTGCACGTTGATCGAGTAGCGCTCCTGCCGATTGGTCTCCTCGTCGCCGCGGCGGACCAGGACCGGCATCGTGTCGTCATTCAGTGCCGCCGTCCGCTCCTCGAAGAAACCCCAGTCGCGCGGCACCGGAGCGTCCTTCGGCAGCGAGAAGCCAAAGTCCAGGAATTGGATTCCGCTTCCCGGAATCACGGAGACGAGGTTCGGAAACTTGGTCAACTCGTTCAACGGCATGCGCAGACCTCGAAAACCCGGCGTGAGCCTTTTGCCGGTAGATTAGACGGAAGACGCGGGCGCGCACAACGCGAGTGATCGCCGTATCGGACACGCGGAGCGGAAACCTAGCGCAGACGCTCGACCGGAACGCTGTAGCGGCTGTCGTCCCTGTTGACGCCGAAGCATTGGGTGCGCCCGGCATCGTCACGGCGGCAGGTGGTGCGCGAACGGTCGATGGTGCTGCCGTCCGGGCAGGTGGGGTCACCCAGTTCCGTCACTTCGAGTCCCGTGGCGCCGATCACCGCCTGAGCCTTGGCCCGGCATTCGGCGCCGTCGGCGCGGCGGACCACGACCTCGCCCTTGCCCTGTTGATCGAAGCGGTAGAACTGCTGGAGCGGCGTCTTGTCCTTCTGGTCCACCAGCCCGGTGCCGCTGCGCCACCAGCCTTCCAGGAAGGCGACGCTGCCGGTTCGCTCCGACTCGGGCGGGATGGCGAGGGCGGGCGGCTCGGCGCCGGCGGCCGGCGGCCGCGGCGGGACTTCCGGAACCGGGACCGGCATGGGAGCGGGGGCTTCCGGTACCGGCGGCGTCGGGGGCGTCATTGTCGGTGGAGGCGCCGCCGACGGCTCGGGCGCTCCGGGATTCGGCACCGCCGGAACCGGTGCCACCGGAGCCGGTGTCGCGGGCGTTCCGGCCGCTGGACCCGACGGGATGGGCACGGCCGGGGTGAGCGTCGGCGCCGGCACCGGCACCAGCGGGACCGCCGGCACGCCCGCCTCGGGGCGGGCCGGCTCGGCCTTGGTGTCGGGCACCCCGACGTCCGGCGGCGTCACCGCCGGGGTGGCGGGGCGCTCGATCCCCGGAACCTGGAGACCGGGCAGCGACAGGCCGAAGGGCCACCAGCCGCGCCACAGCGACAGCAGCAGACCAAGCAGCAACAGGAGCGCGAGCAGGCCGAGCACCCACCACGCCCACCACGGCCAGCGAGCGCCCGCCACCGGCGGCGTCACCACCGAGGCCGGCGGGGGAACCGACACCGGAGCCGCGGCCGGCATGGCCGGAGCGACGGTCAGCGCGTCGAACCCGGCGCCCTCGCCGTGGCGGAAGCCCCAGAAACTGACCATCGGCTGGCCATCCACGAAGTACAGATGCTCGTCGTCCGGCACCAGCAGGGCGTTTTCCAGCAGGCTGGCGAAGGCCGCGGCTTCGCGCGACGAACCGGGCTGGCCGCGCAGGTCCGTCAGGTAGCCCTGGAACGCCCCGCGCATCTCGTGCAGTTCCATGGCGGCGGCCACCTGCTCGCCTTGCGGCAAATCGCGCCAGCGCCGCGCGGTTCCCGGCACGTCGGACAGCCAGCGGATGGCGCGCCCCTGCGGGTCGCGGTCCGGCCGCGCGAAATAGTTGGCGTAGCGCGCACCCAGCTTCTGGCGCACCGCCGCCTTGAGCTGGGTGTGGCTCAGATAGACCGGTTGCCCGAAGGCGCCCAGCGGCTGGAAGCGGTCGACCGAGTCGGCGACGAGGAGGGGACCGGTGCGCATGGAGGTCTGCATTGGTTCAGGGACCGCATTGACGGATGTCGGGCTGGCGTGTGGCCTGCTGCATCTTCTGCAGCATGTCGGCGCCCGAATTGGGCGACAGCACCTTGCCGCCGGTGGCTTTGGCGATGCACTGGACGGTCGCGCGTCCGCTTTGGTCGGAGAGGTCGATCACGTTGATGGTCACGCGCGGCTTGCGCGCCTTGATGGCGCGGGCGGCCGCGCAGGGATCGCCATGGCACGTGTCGTCGCCGTCGCTGACCACGATGATGGTCGCTTCGGCGTCGCTGGACACGATGTTGCCGGCGCGCTCCAGGCTGCGGGCGAGCGGCGTGCCGCCGGTCGGGGTCAGCCGCTGCACCTCACGCACCAGGGCGTCGCGCTCCGGGGCGGAGTAGAACTTGTCGCGCCGCACGTCGGTGCAGGTGGTGAACTCGACGAGGGCGACCTCGACCGGCTTCGGCAGGCCCCGCACCATGTGCTCGATGGAGCGCCGCGCCATATCCATCCGGGTCTGCGGGCCGAGATGGCGCTCGTCCATGCTTTTCGAACCGTCGACGATCAACACGACCTCCGGCTCGTCGCCGGGGGCGAAGGTGGGATTGCAGCTCTTCGGCTTCGGCTGCGGCTTCGTCTCGGCGGGCGGCGCCTGCACGGACTGCGCCTTCGGCTTCGGCGGGGGCGGCGCGGATGGTGCGACGTCGGGCGACGTCGGTCCGGGCGCGGGTGCGGCGGGAGGAGGCGACAGCTCCGCCCGTGGCGGCAGGGCCGGCGGGACCGGTTCAGGCGGCTGGACCGCCGGCGGGACCAATGGCGGGATCGGTCCGCACTGCGCCAGTTCCTCCGCACGGGAGCGGTTCAGTTCGGCCAGTCTGGCGCGCAGGGCCTGCTCCTCGCTCTCCAGGGTGGCGAGGGCGTCGCTGTTGCCAACGGGTGCGGCCGGCACGGCTCCGGGGATCTCGACCGCCACCGGAGGCAGCGGCTCGCACGCCCGCAGCAGCAGGAACAGCAGCAACAGCGCCAGCAGCAGCGGCAGCAGCCATGTCAGCCAGCCCCGGAGCGTCCGCCGGGCCGGGGCGCCCGCGGTGGCGCCAAGCGCCCCGACTTCGGCGGCCGGCAAGACCGTTGAAGCCGCCGCGTCGACGGACCGTGGCCTTGCGGACTCCGTGCCGGATTCCGGGATGGAGGATGGCGCGCCTGCGCCGCCCGGCCTCGGCGCTCCCTCGGCCTCGTGCCCCCATTGGGTCAGCACGGGCTGACCGCCGACCTCGTAGAGATGGGCGCGCGACGGGCCGGGGGTGGCCAGAGCCTGTTCCAGAACCCGGCCCATCCGCTCGTCGGGCTGGCCCTCGGCCTTCAGCTTGGCGGCGAGCTGGGCGATGTCCGATTCGATCTGCCGGGCCTGCGCGGCCAGCCGCTCCGCGTCCTCGGCCGGCAGGGCGGTCAGCGGACGGACGGTCCCGGCCAGCGGCGCGTGCCAGTCGATCCGGCCGCCGTCCGGGCTGAGCAGCGGGCGGGCGAAGTAGCGGGCGTGCCGCGGCCCCAGCCGGTTGCCGAGGATGGTCGCCAGCTGCCGGTGCATGGACACCGCCGGTTCCCCCGGAAGCCCCAGCCGGCGGGTGCCGGATGAGCCCGTGCTGGTGATCCGTGTCCCGGCGGAGTCGGGCGCCGGGGCCGTGGGGGAGTCCGGCCGCCCGGACGGTGCTCCCGTAAACTCCGCAGCGGACGGGGTGGCGGGGGTGGGGCCGGACGGCGCGGTCGCGTCGCGCAGCCCCGCCGCTCCTTCGGCCTCGTGCCCCCACAGGGTCAGCACCGGCTGGCCGCCGACCTCGTAGAGATGGGGAAGCGGCTGGCCGGGGGTGACCAGCGCCAGTTCCAGCATGCGGCCCACCAGCTCGGCGGACTGGCCCTCGCCCTTCAGCTTGGCGGCGAGCTGGGTGATGTCCGATTCGATCTGCCGGGCCTGCGCGGCCAGCCGCTCCGCATCCTCGGCCGGCAGGGCGGTCAGCGGACGGGCGGTCCCGGCCAGCGGCGCGTACCAGTCGATCCGGCCGCCGCTGGGGTTGAGCGCCGGGCGGGCAAAATAGCGGGCGTGCCGCGGTCCCAGCCGGTTGCCGAGGATGGTTGCCAGCTGCCGATGCATGGACACCGCGAGTTGTCCATGCAGGCCCAACCGGCGGGTGCCGGAAGAGTCCGTGGTGGTGATCCGTGTATCGGCCATGGCCGTCAACCGCGCATTCTGGGTGAGGCTGTTGTTCTGGAGCGCGAAGTATAGGTCTGCATTTCGCGCGTTACAAACGAACCTTTGCCTTGCTAATCAATCAAAGCGTTTGATAAGAATCGTGGGGGGTGTGCGGAGGGACGAGGTCATGTCGGAGAGTGTCGCGGGTCGGGAGGCCGGCTCCGGAATACCCGCCAGGCGCTTGTGGCTCGCAACCACCTTGATTTTGCTCGTCCTCGTTCTGTTGCTCGCGGCTTACCTGCTGCTCCGCAAGCCGGCGGAGGTGGCGGTGCCCGCCCCCGTCGTCGCGGCACCCACGCCGGACCCGGCGTTCGCGGCGCGCGCGCGCCAGTTGGAGGAACTCAACCGCTCCCTGGAGGCCGAGATCGCCCGGCTGGGCCGCGAGCCTTCGCCGTTGGCCTGCCCTCCGGGAACCGTTCGGCGCGCCGGAACGCCGGCTCCGCAGGCGCCGGCCATCGCCGGGGCCGAGGTTCCGCCCCCACCTCCAACCTCGCCTCCAACCCCGCCGTCCGGCGGCGAGGCGGCGAAGCTGGCGGCGCCGGAGCTGCTTGGCCTGCTGGAGCGTGCGACCGTTCTGGTGGTGGCGGAGGACAGCATCGCCACCGGCTTCTTCATCGACGAGACGCGGCTGGTCACCAACCGTCACGCGGTGGAGAGCGCCAAGGACGGACGGGTCTTCGTCGCCAGCCGCAGCCTGGGGCAGGTTCGGCAGGGCACGGTGATCGGCGCCTCCTCCCAAGGGCCGGTGGGGGCCACCGACTTCGCTCTGGTCCGTCTGGACGACGGGGCGGCGGCCGGGGTGCTGCCGTTGACCTCCAGCTTCGGGAAGCTGGCCGGGGTCACCGCCGCCGGCTATCCCGGCCTGACCGTGCTGAACGACGAGGGGTTCCGCCGGCTGATCGGCGGCGACCCGCGGGCCGCTCCCGATCTGAACGTCACGCAGGGCGCCGTCCAGGCGATCCAGCAGCTTCCCAGCGGCGGCACGGCCATCGTGCACACCGCCTCCATCCTTCAAGGCAATTCGGGGGGGCCGCTGGTGGACGCCTGCGGTCGGGTGATCGGGATGAACACCTTCATCGCGGTGGACAAGCAGCAGTCCGGTCGGATCAGCTTCGCGCAGCCGACCGACGATCTGCTCGCCTTCCTGAAGCGGCACGGCGCCACGCCATCGGTGGATTCGCGCGCCTGCCCATGACCGGAAACCGCGGCGCGCGGCCTATTTCCGCGTCTTCGTCCGACGCCGTGAGGCGAGAATCTCTTCGACGGTGACCGGGCGGAAATCCCACACATCCACGCCCGTGTCGAACTGCCGGGGCATGCCCTTCAGCTGGCCGTGGCTGTGGCCGTGCAGGTTCAGGGCGCCCTTGTACATGCCGTTCCAGGTGCGGAAGGCGTAATGGCACAGGACCAGCCGCCGCTCGCCCAGCAGAAGCTCCGCGTAGGGCTGGACGCTCGCCCAGCCGGGCAGGGCCAGGGTGGCGGGACCGTCGTTGTTGCCGGTGATCAGGTGTTTGGTGCCGTGCAGACGCTCCAGAAGCGCCGCCATGGCGTCCGGCTTGCGGTGCAGGGCGAAGTCGCCGAGGTGCCAGACCGCGTCGTCCGGGCCGACCGTGGCGTTCCAGTTGGCCGCCATGGCCTCGTCCATCTCCGCGACCGAGGCGAAGGGGCGGCGGAAGCGGCTGAGCGCGCCGGCGTGGCCGAAATGCGTGTCGCTGGTGAAGAAGACCGCCATCGGTGGTCCTCAACGCACCGGCGGCGCGGAGGGTTCCCCGCGCCGCCGGTATCCGCCGTGCGTCAATCGTGCTTGTGCCCGTCCGCCGACGGATCGAGCAGCCGGTGCAGATGCACGATGAAATAGCGGGTGTGGGCGTCGTCGATGGTCATCCCGGTGGCGCCGCGCCACGCCTTGTACGCCTCGTCGTAGTTGGGGAAGATGCCGACGATGTGGACCTTCGTCGGATCGACGAACTGATCGGAATCGGGACGGACGAGTTCACCGCCGAAGACGAGGTGGAGAAGCTGTTTGTCGGGCATGACGCGGGCATCCTTGCTTGGATGGGGTTGGGACGGAGTTGGCCGGATTTTTGAGTACGTCATATCCGTCGTCCGCCCGCTTCTTCAAGTGCAATGACAGTGCTGCGCCGTCACCTTCACCCCCAATCGTCGCTTTTTTTCCGAAAGCTGGGCAAAAGGCGCCGCCTTGGGGCATAGTCCAGGGAAGAACAGAAGAAGCGAGGGGTGATTCATGGTTGTTGGTAATACCACAAATCGGACGAAGGCCCGGCGCGACGTGGCGGTCTGGGACTTGCCGACACGCCTGTTTCATTGGAGCCTGGTCCTTCTGGTGACGGTCGCGGTGGTCTCCGCCAAGACCGACCGCATGACCATCCATATGCTGGCGGGGGAGGCGATCCTCGCGCTCCTGCTGTTCCGGCTCGTCTGGGGACTGATCGGCAGCCAGACGGCGCGCTTCAGCCACTTCGTGAAGGGTCCGCGCGCCGTCCTCGCCTACGCCTGCGGGATGCTCCGCGCCGGGCGCGGGGAGAAGGAGCCGGCGCCGGTCGTCGGGCACAACCCGATGGGCGGGCTGATGGTGCTGGCGCTCCTGGGGGCGCTGACGCTCCAGGCGGTGGCCGGCCTCTTCACCTCCGACGACATTCTGGTGGACGGGCCGCTGGTGGCGCTGGCGTCGGGGGCCGTGGTGGCGGGTTTCAGCACGCTGCACCGCATCCTGGCCGACGGAATCCTGATCCTGATCGGCGTGCATGTGCTGGCCGTGCTGGCCTATCTGCTGGTCAAGCGGGACAATCTGATCCGCCCGATGGTCACGGGGCGGAAGGCGATCCCGGCGGATGCGCCGGTCGAATCGCCGAAGCGCCGTCCGGCCACTCTGGCCCTGGCGGTGCTGGCCGCGGCGGCGGGGCTGGTGGCGGCGGTGGTGCAGGCGGGCTGAGGCTCGCCGCAAGGGCCCTTCCCCGCAACCGGCGGGGGAAGGACTTGCTTGCGAACCAGACGGATCAGTCGGCGCGGTAGCGCTCGTGGCAGGCCTTGCAGGCGCCGCCCACGGCGGCGAACTGCTTGGCGGTGGCGGCCTTGTCGCCGGAGGCCGCGGCGGCTTCCAGCCCCTTGGCGGCCGCCTCGTAGGCCTGGGCCTTGGCGGCGAAGTCGGCGTTGTTCGCCCAGATGTCGCCCTTGGCCTTGGTGTCGCCCTTGTCGCTGCCCGCCGGGAACAGGGTGGGGATCTGGGCGGCGAAGGCGCTCATGCGCTGGGCGGCCGGGCCGACCTGGGCGACCTTGTCGCTCCCCAGCAGGTCCTTGATCTCGGCCATCGCGTTCTTGCTGGTCTGGAAACCATCCTTGCGCGCCTTGATCGAATCCTGGGCCATCGCCGTGCCGCCGACGAGGAGCAGGGCGGCCGTGGCGGCCAGCGTGACGCGGGTGAGCATGAAGATCCTCCGGATGATGGGATTGATTAGAAAGAGGTAAGATACCCCGTCCGCGGCGCGGGCTGTCAAGCCGGGCCTGTGCGGTGCAGCAAGCGGCTTTGGGGACGAAGAACGCGTCCGCCGGCCGGGAAACCGCGCTGCTCGGGGAGTGATCGGCTTGCAAGAGCAATAAGGCGGAAGTAAGGTCCCGCGTCGCGTTCGCGCGGACATACCAGTTTCCTCACCCCAACCTTCCGCCACCTTTGTCATTAGGGGCCAGTACGCCATGTCGATCATCGCGTCCCGTCTGTCGCGCATCAAGCCCTCGCCGACCATCGCCGTCACCCAGAAAGCCCGCGAGCTTGCGGCGGCCGGTCGCGACGTCATCGGCCTCGGCGCCGGCGAGCCGGACTTCGACACCCCCGACAACATCAAGGATGCCGCCATCAAGGCCATCCAGGCCGGCGACACCAAGTACACCGCCGTGGACGGCACGCCCGCGCTGAAGAAGGCCATCTGCGCCAAGTTCGAGCGCGAGAACGGTCTGACCTACGCGCCCGACCAGATCACGGTCGGCGTCGGCGGCAAGCAGGTGCTGTACAACGCCCTGATGGCGACGCTGAACCCCGGCGACGAGGTCATCATCCCGGCCCCCTACTGGGTGTCCTACCCGGACATGGTGGAACTGGCGGAAGGCACGCCGGTCTTCGTCTCCTGCCCGGCCGAGCAGGGCTTCAAGCTGCAGCCCGCCGACCTGGAGAAGGCGATCACGCCGAAGACCAAGTGGCTGATCCTGAACTCCCCGTCCAACCCGTCGGGTGCGGCCTACACGCGCGACGAGATGAAGGCCCTGACCGACGTGCTGGTGAAGCACCCGCAGGTCTGGGTGATGACCGACGACATGTATGAGCACCTGCTCTACGACGGCATCGAGTTCGTGACCCCGGCCCAGGTCGAGCCGGCGCTGTACGACCGCACGCTGACCGTCAACGGCGTGTCGAAGTCCTACGCCATGACCGGCTGGCGCATCGGCTATGCCGGCGGCCCGAAGGCGCTGATCAAGGCGATGGGCGTGATCCAGAGCCAGTCGACCTCCAACCCGACCTCCATCGCCCAGGCTGCCGCCGTCGAGGCGCTGAACGGTCCGCAGGACTTCATCGCGGAGCGCGCGGCGGTGTTCGCCCAGCGCCGCGATCTGGTGGTGTCGATGCTGAACCAGGCCAAGGGCATCTCCTGCCCGAAGCCGGAAGGCGCCTTCTACGTCTACCCGTCCTGCGCCGGCACCATCGGCAAGACGACGCCGGACGGCAAGGTGATCGAGACCGACGAGGATTTCGTCACCTACCTGCTGGAGTCGGAAGGTGTGGCGGTCGTCCAGGGTTCGGCCTTCGGCCTCGCCCCGCACTTCCGCATCTCCTACGCGACCAGCACCGAGGCCCTGGAAGAGGCCTGCAAGCGCATCCAGCGCGCCTGCGGCAATCTGAAGGACTGATGCCTGAAGGACTGATCCGCCTGAAGGACTGATCTCCGGCGGTTGCGACCGACGGAAAAGGAAGAGGGGGCCGCAAGGTCCCCTCTTTTCGTTTGTGCGCTGGTGATCTTATGCGCCTCTTATGCGCCGCGGTCGACGCCCGCGGCCTGCAGGGCCGGCGCGGCGTCCTTGGCCGACACCAGCCGCAGGACCAGGGCGCCCGCCGTCGCGGACAGGAGCGAGCCGGCGAAGACGCCCACCTTCACCGCGTCGCCCAGCTCCGGCGAGGTCGGGAAGGCCAGCGCGCCGATGAACAGGCTCATGGTGAAGCCGATGCCGCACAGCAGCGAGACGCCGTAGAGCTGCGCTGTGGTGGCGCCGGTCGGCATGCCGGCGAATCCGAGCCGGATGGTCAGCCAGGCGGTTCCGAACACGCCCACCATCTTGCCGATGAACAGGCCCAGCGCGATGCCCAGCGGCAGCGAACCGGTGAGGATCGAGGGACTCATGCCGGCGAAGGACACGCCCGCGTTGGCGAAGCCGAAGACCGGGACGATCAGGAAGGCGACCCAGGGGTGGATGCCGTGCTCCAGGCGGAGCAGCGGCGCTTGCGGGTCCGCCGCCTCGCCGGAGGAGGGGCGCAACGGGATGGTCAGGGCCAGCGTCACGCCGGCCAGCGTCGCGTGCACGCCGGACAGCAGAACCGCGCCCCACAAGCCCGCGCCCAGGACCAGATAGGGCAGGAGGGTGCGCACGCCGAACCGGTTGAGGCCAATCAGCGCCGCCAGGATCAGCGCTGCCACGCCGAGCGCGGGCAGGGACAGGTCGGCGGTGTAGAACAGGGCGATGATGATGACGGCGCCCAGATCGTCGATGATCGCCAGGGCCGTCAGGAAGATCTTGAGCGAGACCGGAACGCGCGGCCCGAGCAGCGACAGCACGCCGAGCGCGAAGGCGATGTCGGTCGCCGCCGGAATGGCCCAGCCGTTGACCGTGGCCGGGTTGCCGGCGTTGAAGGCGAGATAGACCAGCGCCGGCACCAGCATGCCGCCCGCCGCCGCGACCCCCGGCAGGATGCGGCACGACCAAGTGGACAGCTGGCCGTCCAGCATCTCCCGCTTGATCTCCAGCCCGACCAGCAGGAAGAAGACCGCCATCAGGCCGTCGTTGATCCAATGCCCGATGCTGAGCCCGAGGACGTAGGTGTGGAGCGTGTCGAAATAGGCGGCGGACAGGGGAGAGTTCGCCACCACCAGAGCGAGCGCCGCGGCGACCATCAGCAGGATGCCGCCCGAGGCCTCGTTGCTCATGAACTCCCTGATGAAGGCTGCCGGGCGCCGGCCGGCGGGTTGCCTGTGAGCATCCATGGCGCTTGTTTCCTTTCCTGGTTCGTCGGTCCTGATCGGCCGGAAGAACGGAGTTGTTGCGGAGTCCGTGAGGAAGCAATTTGTGAAAAGAATGTGGCGTCATGGGGGCTTCGCCATGACGCCATCGCAGGTTTCTTATCAGCTGCGCATTATTTTCAGCCGTGCGTCATCACATGAAGAATTTCGTGATGAGGACGTAGAGCGTCAAGCCGACCAAGCTGATCGTTCCGCCCCAAGCCCAGGCGAACTGGAGCTTGCTCGGCAGCAGATCGCGCTCGAAATCGCTGGTGAAGTTGTCCTTGACCGCCTTGATGGTCAGCCAGAACAGGACCGGCGAGAAGACCAGGGCCATGACTGAGGCGAGCTGGACCACGAAGATCGGCTCCGGCAGGCCGTAGACCACCGCGATGCCGGCGATCAGCCACGTCACCTGCATGCCGCGGTAGAGCAGTTTGCGGATCGCCGCGGTGTCCCAGTCGCGCTTCAGACGGACCACGCATTCCTCGAACAGGCGGGCCTGACCGTCGAAGTAGGTGAAGACGGTGGAGAACAGGGCGGCCACGCCGCCGGCGATGATGACCGGGAAGATCCACGCGCCGAAGGTGTCGGTGTAGATGCTGGCGATGGTCGCGCCCATCTCCGAGCCCTTGGGCACCAGCCCTTGCGGGTGCAGGACCACGGCGCCGACGATCAGGAAGATCATGCCCGACAACATCGAGATGATGTAGCTGATGTTCATGTCGCGCTTGAACAGGATCAGGCTGTTCTTCATGTAGTTCGGGTCCATGTGCACGGTGTGCCCCTGGGCCCGCATTTCGTTGACCTTGACCATGCCGGCCTTCTTGTCGACGGCCCAGTTCGACTGCATGGGCGCGACTTCCAGCGTGGTCGGGAAGTAGCCGAACATGGCGCCGAACAGCATCATCGAGCCGATCGGCGGCAGGGTCGGCAGCAGGCGCGACAGATACTCGCCCGGCGGCGGGGCCTGGAGCGCGAAGGCCACGAAGCAGGACACGGCGAAGACGATGATGAGGACCTTGCAGATGCCCTCGACCGCCTTGTAGCTGCCCATCCACAGGATGCCGACGGTCAGCAGCAGGATGGCGACCGCCCAGAGCTGGAGCGACATGAAGGGGAAGGCGGCCCACATCAGCGCCGCGCAGCCGAGCGCGCGGCCGGCGATGCCCACGGTGTTGGCGAAGCCCTGGAAGATCATGAACCACAGCGGCCAAGCGCCGACGCGGTGGTACGCGTTGATGATGGATTCGCCCTTCACCATCGTGTAGCGGTGGGCGAATTCGAAGGCGCAGTATTTGATGATGTAGGCGGCCAGGATCACCCACAGCAGATCGTAGCCGTACAGCGCCCCGGCGGTCGGCGCGTGCATGATGTGGCTGGCGCCGATGCCGGTCATCGCCGCGGCGATGCCGGGACCCATGGCCTTCCAGGTGTCCATGAAACCGGTGCCGGGGGCATCCAGCCGGATGACCTTCTTGGTGCTTCCGTCCGCGGCGGTGCCGCCATAGAGGCCATCGGCGTCGATGGCCGCGCTGTTCGTCGAACTGACGCTCATTCCCGTTCCTCCCTAGGATTGGCCTGTCGATTGGCATCGGGCCGTTCGAGGATTGATCGGCCCGGTTCCGTCCGGCTCCTTTCCTGATCCGTGCTCTCTTGCAGGGGCTGGTTTCCCGCATGCCATAGTTTGGTATGCCAAATATCAGCGGAGCGTAGGAAAAAAAATCTGGTTGGGATGAGCGTTTTTCAGACTCAGAAAAAAAACCGAAACTCGGGACTAAAACCGCCATTACCCATATCGGCTATGATCAATGCGTGAATCATGACAATAAATTCATGATCGAATCGACCGGTTGCGCAGGATAAGTGATGCATCCATATGCCGGTAGACTCAGCAAGCTTGGGCCGCACGCTGCGTCGCCTCCCCAAAGGCTGTCCCTGTTGATTCAGGGGCAGCCTTTTCGCGTTCCGGTATTATGGAGCATTTAAAAATATTCATATTATGAGGGATGAAAATTGACGGGGAAATTTGCCGAAAGCAACGCCAGCAGAGGTGCCGGAGACGCATCAGCTAGGCTTTTAATCCCTGAAATGTACGAATTTTAAAACAGCGCTGCTCAGCGGGACAAAACCGCGCCGATTCCTGTGGTTTGCCGCCCTGTGAAAAATGCGGGGGTCCTGGGGAGCTGAACACAGCTATGCTGAAGGGCAAGGCGAGCGGGAAGCCGTGCAACGCGCACCGGCAAGCCTGTTGTTGAGGTGTTGCCTCAAAGGATTGCGCGGCCCGAAGCCGGCGCGCCGAACCGTATGTGCGGGAGTTTCCATGGTTCTGGAACCGATCACACTCGCCGTGGCGCTGTGCCTCGCCACCTTCGCCGCGACCGGTGTCGCATCCCTGCTGACCGCGGTGTGGGAAAGCCACCGGGACCCAAGCGCCCTTCTCGTTCCCGTGCGACCCTGGGGGCGTCCGGCGAACATGAACCGGCCCCCGCGCGGGACCCGCCGTCACCTGTGGATCGCGGCGGAAACGTCGGACTGATCCCGTCAACCGGCGTGGCGGTGCCGAAAGTCAAAAAACGCTCTGATTTAGACGACGCCTGAATCGGAAAGGGCCGCGACTGGATCGCGGCCCCTTCGTCGTCCGGTGTTGTCCGGCTGTCCGCAAGTCATGCTCACAGGACGCCGTACAGACGGGACTTCTCGCACCAGGCTTCCATGAAGGACTTGAACGCCTGAAGGAAAGTCGAACCCTTCGTGCCGTTCTGGTTGGCGTGAAGATGGGTTACGGTCGCGTAGGTCATGATCATCTCCGTCGTTCGATGAAGACAATATAACCTGGTATACCTAATACCAGAAGCGCAATCGATGCATCGCTCGCTTGCC
Source organism: Azospirillum aestuarii (assembly GCF_016632405.1). Taxonomy (NCBI): domain Bacteria; kingdom Pseudomonadati; phylum Pseudomonadota; class Alphaproteobacteria; order Rhodospirillales; family Azospirillaceae; genus Azospirillum; species Azospirillum aestuarii. The sequence continues at coordinate 311,486 of NZ_JAEPIV010000002.1, read as the reverse complement.
CTCGTCACATGACGGGTTATGAGAAACTTACCTATTGTTTGGCTCACTGATTTATTGCTGGGCTGATTTACTTTTTCCCTCTTGCGGCCGACCGACCGCCGGCCGCCGTCCGGCCATAAAAAGGGGCCGGGGATGCGCCCCGGCCCCGCCCACCGTCTTGCGGGAGGCTATTGCGCCGCCAGCGTCTCCTTGCGGATCTCCACCGCCTTGTCGGCGGCCTTGCCGGTCAACTCCTGCAGGCGCTCGAAGCTCCAGGTGAAGGTGCCGACGCCGAGCGAGAGGGAGCGCAGCTCGACGATCAGGTCGTGTATTTCGGCCTGTGGCAGATAGGCCTTCACCTCGTCCCAGCCCTGCCAGCCGGGGCGCGCGTCGTAGCCCAGGATCTGCCCGCGCCGGCCGCTGACCAGCCGCTGCACCTTCGAGGTGAAGTCGCTGGGCACGGCGATGGAGACGGTCAGGATCGGCTCCAGCAGCACCGGCTCGCAGGCCGGAAGCGCCTCGGTCATCGCCTGCCGCGCCACCGTCTTGAAGGCCATCTCGGAACTGTCCACGGCGTGGAACTGCCCGCCGGTCAGCTTCACCGCGAAATCCACCACGGGGAATCCCAGCGGCCCGCGCACCGCATAGTCGCGCACGCCGTTCTCCACCGCCGGGATGAACTGGCGCGGCACGACGCCGCCGACGATGCCGTCCTCGAACTGGAAACCGGCGCCACGGGGCAGCGGCTTGACCTCGACATGGATGTCGGCGAACTGGCCGTGGCCGCCGGTCTGCCGCTTGTAGCGGGCGTGGTGGGACGTGCCCTTGCGGATCGACTCGCGGTAGGGCACCTGCGGCGGCGCGCCCTTGACCGAGACGTTGAACTTGTTGCGCAGCCGGTCCATGGCAATCTGGAGATGGATGTCGCCCTGGCCCCACAGCACCAGCTCGCCGGTGTCGGTGGACTGGTCCAGACGCAGGGACGGGTCCTCCTCGACCAGCTTCTGGATGGCGGCGGTCAGCTTCACCTCGTCGTTGCGGTTCTGGGCGTGCAGGGCGAGGCCGAAGACGGGCGGCGGCAGCTCCGGCCACAGCGCCGAGCGGCCGGCGTTGCCCTTGTCGGTCAGCAGGTCGCCGGTCGCCGCCTTGTCCAGCCGGCCGAGCGCCACCACCTCGCCGGCCGCCGCCTGGGACAGCTTTTCCTGGTTGTGGCCCATCATGCGGAAGACGCCAGACACCCGCTCCCCGCCCAGCGTCATGCCGTCGTTGACCGTGCCCCGCCAGACCCGCGCGAGGCTGATCTTGCCGGCGTGGGAGCCGTTCAGCGTCTTGAAGACCTGGGCGGCCACCGTCGCATCGGCGGGGATGTCGGCGCGCTCCGCCGAGGTGGCGACGTCCGGCCCCTCGTGGCGCAGCGCCTTCAGCAGGCGGCGGATGCCGTTGTCGTTCTCCGCCGAGCCGAAGAAGACCGGGACGATCAGGTCGTCGGCCAGCTCGCTGGCCAGCCGGTCATAGACCTCCTGCGTGTCGGGGGCGACGTCCTCCAACAGCTTTTCCAGCAGGGCGTCATCATAGTCGGCCACCGCCTCCAGCATCTCCTGCCGGGCCTCGTGCTCGCGGTCCTTCAGGCTGTCGGGGATCTGGACGAGGTTGGACGGCTTGTGCGGGTTGAAGTGCCAGGCGCGCTCGCTGACCAGATCGACGAAGCCGGTGATCTTCCCGCCCTCGCGGATCGGCACCTCGCGCAGCACCAGCTTGCGCGCCGACACCGCCTGATAGGCCTGCACCACGTCGCGCACCCGCAGGTCGCCCAGGCTGTCCACCTTGTTGATGAACAGCAGGTGGGGGATGCGGTTGTCGTCGAGGAACTTGAACAGGGGGGCGAGCAGCACGGCCTTCTCCGGCGCGGCCTCGGCCACGATCACCGCGACGTCGGCCACCATCAGGGCGCTCTGCGTCTCGCAGGCCAGCTCCACCGAGCCGGGGCAGTCGAGCACGCTCCAGCGTTCGCCCAGGAACTCGAAGGAGGCGACGTTGACCTCGACGCTCATCTGCCGGGCCTTGGCCTCGGGGGAGCTGTCGCCGACCGCGTTGCCGTCGCGGACGCTGCCCTTGCGGGTGGTCGCCCCCGTGGCGGACAACAGGCTTTCCAGAAGCGATGTCTTGCCGCTGAGATAGGGGCCGACCAGCGCAGCGCAGCGGGCCGTCTGGATCTGAGTATGGGGCATGCACACCTCCCGTATGGCGTCTTCCCGTGTGGGCATTGGCCGGAACGCCGGGTGGCCTGGGTGGGCCGGGTGGGACGCCGTGGCCGGAATCACCGGCGGCGCGCGTGGCCCTGACAGGGTGCCGGACTGGTCCGGTGCTTTAAAAACAGTGCCTTTTCAACGTTATGGTCCACCCGCGGCGGGGGACCTGTCGATGGAAAAAAGGGGCGGCATGACGTCACGCCGCCCCCGGTCGGGGTGTCCTTCCTCAAGGCGGTCCGTCGGCGTAGGGCGCCAGGGCCGCCGCGACCACCCGGTGGACGGGCGTCGGCACCCCCAGCTCCGACCCCAGTTGCACCACCGCCCCGGACAGCCAGGGCAGTTCCAGCCGCCCGCCCCGCGTCAGGTCGTTCAGCATGGACGAGGTCATGGCGGGGGGCAGGCCGTCGAGCAGGGTTTCGACGCGGGCGACGATGCCGGTGCCCAGATCCACCTCGCGGGCGCGGGCCAGCCGGGCGACCTCGGCCACCGCGTCGAGGAACAGGGCGCGGCTTTCCGGAACGCGGCGGATCACACCGGCGGGCTGGCGGGTCAGGGCGGTGACCCCGCTGAAGGGGGCCAGGAAGGCGAACTTCTCCCACTGCGCGCGCAGGATCGCCGCGGACAGCACCGCCTCGAACCCGGCCGCCTCGGCCAGCGCGTGGAAGGCGGTCAGCCGGGGGGAGGGACGCCCGTCCAGCTCGCCATAGGTCAGGCGGGCCAGCGTCCCGGTGTGGCGGATCACGCCGGGGGCGGCGATGGTGGCGCCGATGTGGGCGACGCCGCCCGCCACATGCTCCCGCCCGAGGATCTGGCACAGCGTGTCCAGGCCGGTGACGCCGTTCTGCACGGTGACCACCACGGTGCCGGGTTTCACCAGGGGACGGCAGGCCTCCGCCGCGCGGTCGGTGTCCCACAGCTTGACGGCGAACAGCACGAGATCGACCGGCCCGATCTCAGCCGGGTCGTCGGTCGCGCGGACGTCGGTCAGGTGCAGGGGGGCGGCTTGGCTCTCGATGCGCAGGCCGTCGCGGCGGATGGCCTCCAGATGCGCGCCGCGCGCGATGAAATGCACCTCAGCTCCGCGGGTCGCCGCGAGGCGCGCGCCGAAATAGCCGCCGACCGCGCCCGCCCCCATGATTGCGATGCGCATGCGATGCTCCTCCCAAATGCGGTCCGGGCCGGCGCGCTCCGTTGGATGGGGCCGAGGGGTCGGCGGAGGCTGGGCGGGCCTTCATGGTTCCGGACGCTGGGAACAGTGTGGCGTGTGCGGAACTTTGCGGCAATAGGCCGCAGGATTGCGGATTGCCGGAGGCCGACTTTCTTTCGACAGTGGGCGAACCGATCGGCGCCCCTTTCCGCGTCTCGCTTCCGCATTGGCCGGTCCGGGGATTTGCCGTGAGATTTGCCATGAGCATCTTCGTCCGAACGTCGCCGCTCCGCGTCTTATGGATTGCGCTGACCGCCCTTCTGGTCGCGATGGTTCTCCCCGCGGGTGCCCACGCCCAGCCAGGCAATCCGGAGCAGGAGCAGGTCCGCGCCATTGCGCTGAAGGCGGTGGACCTGATCGCCGCCAAGGGATTGGATACGGCGGCGGCGCTGTTCAACCGCGACGGGGAGTTCCGGCACGGCGCGCTCTACGTCACGGTCATCGACTTCGCCGGGGTGTGGAAGGTCTATCCGCCCCGGCCCGCCGGGGTCGGGATCAGCGTGATCAACGTGAAGGACCCGGACGGGCGCGACATCGTCCGCGACATCCTGTCGGTGGCGCGGGACGCGGGCGAGGGCTGGGTGGAGTATCGCTGGCTGAACCCGGCCAGCAACCGGATCGAGCCGAAAACCACCTTCGTGAAGCGCGTGCCGGGCCAGGATCTGGTCGCCTATGTCGGCCTGTACCATTGACACCGCGGGGCCGGGCCTTCGGGACGCTTGATACGGATGCTGTTGCGGCGCACATCTTGACCCACACCGGGCGCGGCCAAGCTTGTCGGGGTGGCCTTCACGGCATGCCGGGGCATGCGGGTTGCGCAGGGCTGCTTTTTAGAAACTTTCTAAAGTAGGGTCTTTACCTGGGCTGCGGCGGGGCGTAGCCTCGATTGCAGCCAAGAATGGAAGACAACCCCTCGGAGGATTGACAAAACCATGCAGATCGACATCGGGATCGCGGAAGCCGACCGCAAGGCCATCGCCGAAGGCCTGAACAACGTGCTCGCCGACACCTTCGCCCTGTACCTGAAGACGCATTCCTTCCACTGGAACGTCACGGGGCCGATGTTCAACACGCTCCACACCATGTTCATGACCCAGTATACGGAGCTGTGGACCGCCCTGGACGAGGTGGCGGAGCGCATCCGCGCGCTGGGCTATCCGGCGCCGGGCAGCTTCTCGCAGTTCACCAAGCTCGCCTCGATCAAGGAGGAGCAGGGCGTTCCGAACGCGCAGGAGATGCTGCGCCAGCTCGTCGAGGGGCACGAGGCCGTCGCCCGCACCGCCCGGAAGGTCTTCCCGACCGCCGAGGAGGCCAACGACCAGCCGACCGCCGACCTGCTGACCCAGCGCCTGCAGATCCACGAGAAGACCGCCTGGATGCTGCGCTCCATGCTGGAGTAGTCGGCACCGCCCAGCGGCCTGCGTTTCGACGGGGCGCCGTCCTTCGGGGCGGCGCCCCGTCCTTTTGGGGCCAGACAAAACAACAGGGGACAAAACAACAGAGGGCGAAACAACAGGGTGGCGGCGCGCGTTCTCCTGGGATGTCCGATGGACGCGGGAGAGGGGCCATGGCCTCCTACAATTTCGACCGGACGCGGGGAGCGGACCGGGCGGCGACGGGCGCGCAGGACGCGCTGCTGCTGGCCGCAAGGCTTCTGATCGGAGCGATCTTCGTGGAAAGCGGCTTCGGCAAGCTGATGAATCTCGGCGGCTTCGCTGAAAGTCTGGGGGGCAGGGGCTGCCGATGCCGATGCTGCTGGCCGCGCTGGGCGGTGCGGTGGAGTGCTTCGGCGGGCTGGCCGTGGTGCTGGGAGCCTGGACGCGGCTGGCCGCTGCGGCGTTGGTCCTCTTCACCATCATGGCGACGCTGATCGCCCACCGCTACTGGACCTATCCGCCGGAGGCCCAGGGGATGCAGCGCATCCAGTTCATGAAGAACCTCGCCATCATCGGCGGCTTCCTCGCGCTGATCGCCGCCGGGGCCGGGCGGTTCAGCGTCGATGGGATGATGAACCGACGCTGACCAATCTGGGCGGGATGGGGGACCGGTCACCCGGCCCCCCTTGGTCCCGTGGCGCTTTCCCGGTTGCGCCTTACCAGTTGCCCGCCGGGCTCGGCTCGCCCTCGTGGTGGGCCAGCCAGCGCTCGGCCTCCAGGGCGGCCATGCAGCCCATGCCGGCCGCGGTGACGGCCTGCCGGTAGATCTTGTCCTTCACGTCGCCCGCCGCGAAGACGCCCGGCACGTTGGTGGCCGTCGAGTCGGGGGCGGTGACGACGTAGCCCTCGGAGTCGGTCTCCACCTTGCCCTGGAAGACGGCGGTGGCCGGCACATGGCCGATGGCGACGAAGACGCCGGCCACCGGGATGACCCGCTCCTCGCCCGACTTCACGTTCTTCACGCGCACGCCGGTGACGCCGCGCGGGTTGCCCAGCGAGCCGTCGCCCTCGCCGACGATCTCCTCGACGACGCTGTCCCAGACCACCTCGATCTTGGGGTTTCGGAACAGCCGGTCCTGCATGATCCGCTCGGCGCGGAAGCTGTCGCGGCGGTGAATGACCGTCACCTTGGAGGCGTGGTTGGTGAGGTACAGCGCCTCCTCCACCGCGGAGTTGCCGCCGCCGATCACCGCGATCTCCTTGCCGCGGAAGAAGAAGCCGTCGCAGGTGGCGCAGGCCGACACGCCGAAGCCGCGGTAGATCTCCTCGCTGGAGATGCCCAGCCAGCGGGCCTGCGCGCCGGTCGCGATGATGACGCTGTCGGCGGTGTAAGTGTCGCCCGAGTCGCCCTTGCAGACGAAGGGGCGCTGGCTGAAATCGACGTCTGTGATCAGGTCGAAGACCATCTTGGTCCCGACATGCTCCGCCTGCTTCTGCATCTGCTCCATCAGCCACGGCCCCTGGATGGGGTCGGCGAAGCCGGGATAGTTCTCGACGTCGGTGGTGATCATGAGCTGGCCGCCCGGCTGCATCCCCTGCACCATCAGCGGCTGCAGGTTGGCGCGCGCCGCGTAGATGGCCGCGGTGTAGCCGGCAGGACCGGCGCCGATGATGAGAACCTTGGTGTGGTGGGTGCTGGGCATCGCTCTGTCCGTCACGATCTGATCTGACGCGGACCATAGGGCCGCGCCGAACATATGGTCCAGTTCCGACGCGCTGTCATCGGAAAGCCTGCCATGCCGGCCCATCATGGTGACGATGCTTCACCCCGACCGCCTGAGAATCCCCCTCAGGTACGCGCCGGCGCCGTGCCCGTCCGGTTCTTCAGCCAGGCGCCGACGCGGTGGCGCCACTGTTCGTGCCAGATGTAGACGCTGTTCCGGACCCAGTTCATCTGCACGGCGCGGCGCCGGCCCTCGAAGGAATGATGCCCGTGCCAGGAGGTGTCGGAGCGGCGGAAGCACAGCAGCGTGGCCTCGTCCGGCGGCACCTCGGCGGCGTAATCCTCCAGGTTCGGGCTGCGCAGCACGCGCAGGCGCCCGCCCGACGCCTCCCAGGGCGGGTTCATGTAGATCAGGACGGTGACGATCTTGCTGGCCGAATCGGGGTGGATCTTGCCGTCGGTCGCCCGGCACATGCCGCGGGCGGTGAACATGGTCGGGTAGCGCGACAGGTCCAGCCCGAACTTCTCCGAAAAGGCCTGGCAGACCGCCTCGCCGCGCAGCTCCTCGATCAGGGCGTCGAAGGCCGGCCCCTGCGGGAAGACGCCCAGGGGAATGGAGCCGGGCTTGTCCACCTCGGGGTAGTCGCGGTGCAGCGCCGCCAGATGCTCCCGCTTCACGAAGCCGGGGACGCAGAGGAAGTCGAACGGCTCGCGCTGCAGCGGGGTGGCCCGGAAGCGGTCCAGATCCAGCATGGAGGTGGGCATGGACATGGGGCGGTCTCCAGACGGCAACTCAGGCCACGGGCGTGTCGGGGAAGGCCAGCTCGTGGCGGGCGCGCCATTCCGGGCCGACATAGTTCACGATGATCGACCTGCGCACGCCGCGGATCGGGCGCGGGGCGAAGCCGTGCCACGTGTTGGTGCCGGGGACGAAGGCCAGTCCCCCGTTGAAGGCGTAGGGCGCGCGGGTGACGACGGTGCGGGTGGCGTCCAGCACGTCGGTGCCCCAGTCGGCGCAGTCCTGCCCCTTGGAGAGATAGATCAGCATCGTGAATTTCTTGACGCCGATGTCCGTGTGCGGCTCCAGCCAGAAGCCGTCGGTGTCCTGGCAGTATTCGATGCGCAGCGAGGTGCCGGCCAGACCGACGCCGCAGGTGCGCTGGATCGCCTCCGTCACCGCCCGTCCCTGGAAGGCCGTGGCGACCGCGTTGCAGACGGGATGCTCGGCCCGGCTGCGGGCGCAGAAATAGCTGCGGGTGGCGTTGTTGGTGTCGCGCTTGCCCATGGTGTCGCCGACCGGCGGCGGCGCCCAGGGCAGGGCGGCGATGCCGTCCGCTGCTTCGTCGGTGAGCGCGCGCGACAACAGCCAATGGCGATAGGGGTCATCCTTGGTCGGGGCGTCGTCCAGGCAGCGGATGAAGGCGTCCTGGACCGCGTCAGGCGAAACCATGCGAAAAGATCCAATGCGTCCCAGCGGTAAAAGCGAAGTACCACGCGCCGGGACACGCGTTGAATGAATTTGCGTTCATGAACCGTTTGACAGGATTATCCCCCTGAACAGCGCAAGCAAACAACGATGCGTCGCGGCATCGCATAGCGCGGCGCGCCACGGGATTCAGGCGCCATGCTTGGCGCGGTGGGCCAGAAGGCGGTGGCGCAACTCTTCGGCGACTTGCCGGGTATCGTCCAATGTTGGGTAAGTCCAGTGTTCCAGGGCTCCGGTGAAGGGCCGGGTGATGCCTTCCTTGTAAAGTTCTTCATGGAAGCTGCGGAATTTCGGTGAACCGCCCTCCAGCTCGATCACGTAGACCGGCTTGCCGGTGGAGCAGGCTTCCGAGGTCATGGACACGCTGTCGCAGGTCACCACCACCGCATCGGCCAGACCGAGATAGGCGAAATAGGGGTTCTCGCCGGTGCCGTCCCACACCTCCGCCGGCAGGCCGTTCAGGCGCGCGCGCAGGATCGCCTCGTTGTCGGCGCCGGTGCGGCGCGACGGGGTGACCATCAGCCCGGCTCCCTTGCCACGGGCCAATTCCGACAGCTTCTCCGCGACGTCGCCCATGATGGTCGGGGTCAGGGCGTAGACGCCGTTGGTGCCGCCGATCAGCACGGCGACGCGCGGGTGCGGCAGGTCGGCGAGCCGGGGGGCGTGGCGCTGCGCGGCCTCGGCCAGCAGCTTGGGCGTCACGCGGTGCAGGGCGCCGCGGGTGGCCATGACGTTGGGGCCGCGCAGCCGGTCGTGGCGGGGCACCACGACGAGGCCGAAATGGCGCGGGTTGATCTGCGGGTCCTGGATGTAGACGGTGAAGGTCCGTCCGCGCGACTGCTTGCTGGCGGCGAGCAACGGCGCGATGGCTTGGCGCCCCGACCCGATCATCAGGTCGGGCCAGGGCGCGCGGATGGGATCGCCCTCCGGCCCGGCGGCGAAGCGGTTGCCCAGACGCAGGAACGGGCTGAGCTGGCGCCACGGGCTGCGCAGCCGCACGCGCTTCACGACGGGGGTGAGGCCCAGCGCTTCGGCAAGGCCGATGCACTGGTTTTCCATGCCGGGCTTGCCGTCCGACACGACCCAACAGCTGAGGGAACCGGAAAGGGAGGAGTGCATCGTCACACGAATGGTTTGGGGGTGTGGCTGGTTGTCGCGCCTGGGTGGGTGTCGGCGCTGGATGCATCGATGGAAAGTTTTTCCACCAGCGCCGATACGGGTTTCTTGCTTGGCGTGGATGGCCGCGCCGTGTAATATCCTTTCTTCAAATCACCCCCGGAGCGACCGAGCAAACCATGCGGCGGGTCAAACTCGACCGAATTGACCGGCGGATTTTGCGCGACCTGCAAAATGACGGCCGGATGACCAACGTAGAACTCGCGAGGCGTGCCGGCATCTCTGCCCCTCCGTGTTTGCGGCGTGTCCGCGCCTTGGAAGAGGCGGGCTTCATCCGCGGCTATCACGCCGACATCAATCCCGACGCGCTCGGGTTCGGTGTCACCGTGTTCGCCCAGGTCGGCCTGTCCAGCCAAGCTGAAGTGGACCTAAAGAAATTCGAGGAACTCGTCAACTCCTGGCCCATGGTGCGCGAGTGCAACATGCTGGCCGGCGAGTATGATTTCCTGCTGAAGATCGTGGCGGAGGATTGGGACGACTACCAGCGCTTCCTGACCACGAAGCTGACGGCGGCGCCCAACGTGTCGCATGTGAAGTCAGCCCTGTCGATCCGCACGTCGAAGCACACGCCCGGTGTGCCGATCGACGTCGATTCGCCGGACATCCCCGACTCGCTGGAGGATGACGACGAGGAGGACGAGGGCGAGTCCTCGACCCGTGTGGCGCGCCGCTGACGCGGCGCCGCATCGACGAAAGCCCTTTCCGAACAGCCGGCACCGCGCCCATCCCATGGGGCGCGGTGCCGGCTGTTCGCGTTTCGGGAATGCGGTCCTCGCGAAATTTTAATACGCCGAGCGTTTCCGAAAATGGATTCCTGCCCGTCTTCGCGCGTGCGATGTTTTCCGCGGTGGAGGTGCTAAACTCGCGCGAAACCGATTCCGCCGATCCTGTCCGTGACCGGGAGACGATGATGGCCTCATCCCGCCGCCGTACCCTTCCGCCGCGCGCCGCACGGTCTTTCGCCGGGTTGCCCGCGCTGGCGCTCGCCGCCGCGCTGGCCCTGCCGCCTCTGCTCGGCTCCCCGCCGGCGCTGGCGGCCACGCCGGGCGTCCATGCGGAGGAGATCGTCCGCTTCCCCTCGCTCGACGCCGACCTGACCAGCGGCGCCCCGACGCCCCTGACCGGGCGCTTCCTGCGCCCCAAGGCGGATGGCCCCTATCCCAAGGCCCCCTATCCCACAGTCGTCCTGCTTCATGGCTGCAGCGGTCTCTACGCCAAGACCGGGCGGGTGTCGGCCCGGCACATCGACTGGGCGCTGACGTTGCGCGAGCAGGGCTACGCGGTGCTGATGGTGGACAGCTTCGGCCCGCGTGGCGTGGCGGAGGTCTGCACGGCCAAGGACCGTCCCGTCCGGGCGACCGAGGAGCGCAAGCGCGACGCCTGGGCGGCGCTGGCCTATTTGCGCGCGCGCAGCGACGTGGACAGCGACCGGATCGCCCTGATGGGCTGGTCGCAGGGGGCGGGCACGGTGCTGGCCGCCTATGGGCCGGGCGGGCAGGGGAACGGCTTCCGCGCCGCCATCGCCTTCTATCCCGGTTGCCGGACGCCGCTGAACGATGCCGAATGGCAGCCGGAAGGCCCGCTGCTGATGCTGCTGGGCGGCAAGGACGAGTGGACCCCGGCGGAGCGCTGCCTGGAACTGGCGAACCGCGAGCCGGTGAAGGAACGCACCGAGGTGGTGGTCTATCCCGACGCCCATCACGGCTTCGACTCCCCCCATTCTCCGCTGCGCAAGCGCCGCAATCTGGCGACCGCCCCGGCGGGCGAGGCGACGGTCGGCACCGACGAGTCCGCCCGCAAGGACGCCATCGAGCGGGTCAGCGCCTTCCTGGCGGAGCGGCTGCGGGGGTAAGGGCGCCGGGGGTAAAGTGCGAGATCACGGGTGAAAAGGAAACGCCCCGCACCGGATGTCGGTGCGGGGCGTTTCGTTTCGCGGTCGGTGGCGGGGCCGTGTCTTGCGAACCAACCCCTAGAGCTTGAACCCGCGCTTACTTGAAGGCGACGGTGACGATCTCGTAGACCTTGGAGCCGCCGGGGGTGGAAACCTCCACGCTGTCGCCGACCGACTTGTTGATCAGCGCGCGGGCCAGCGGCGCCTGGATGGACAGCATGCCGTTCTTGATGTCGCTCTCGTCCTGGCCGACGATCTGGTAGGTGATCTCCTCGTCGGTGTCCTCGTCCGCGAGCGTGACGGTGGCGCCGAACTTCACCGAACTGCCGGACAGCTTTGTCGGGTCGATGACCTCGGCGCGGCTGATCTTGTCCTCCAACTCCGCGACGCGGCCCTCGATGAAGCTCTGGCGTTCACGCGCGGCGGTGTATTCGGCGTTTTCCGACAGATCCCCATGCTCACGCGCCTCGGCGATCGCCTTGATGACGTTGGGCCGTTCGACAGTCTTGAGGTGCTTCAACTCCTCTTGCAGGCGGTTGTATCCCGCCGCAGTCATTGGAACTTTTTCCATCGTTCAATCCATCACCATGCCGACGCAGCGCCCTGGGAAAGCTACGGCGCGGCGGAGGAGGTCCGCCGCGCCGTAAACCGTCCTAATAGGAACCGCTAAGGTACGACTGCAACGGCGCGACTTCAAGGCTGCCGTTCCGGAGTGCGGCAATCGCTTCCACCGCCGCGCGTGCACCGGCCATGGTGGTGTAGTAAGGCAGGTTGTAGGTCAGCGCCGTGCGCCGCAGGCTGAAGCTGTCGGACAGGGCCTGCGCGCCTTCCGTGGTGTTGATGACCAGATGCACCTCGCCGTTGATCATCGCGTCGACGATGTGCGGCTGGCCTTCCACCACCTTGTTGATCGACTCCGCCGGGACGCCGGCCTGGCGCAGCGCCGCCGCGGTGCCGGTGGTCGCCAGGACGCGGAAGCCCATGGCGTGCAGCTTCTGCCCGATCTGCACCGCCGACGCCTTGTCCCGCTCCTTCACCGAGATGAAGACGGTGCCCTGGACCGGCAGGGTGACGCCGGCGCCGAGCTGCGACTTGGCGAAGGCCAGCGCGAAGTTGTGGTCGAGGCCCATCACCTCGCCCGTCGACTTCATCTCCGGGCCGAGCACGATGTCCACGCCGGGGAAGCGGGCGAAGGGGAACACGGCCTCCTTCACGGCGGTGTGCGGCGGGGTCGGGCCGTTCAGCGTGAAGTCGGCCAGCTTTTCCCCGGCCATGACGCGGGCGGCGACCTTGGCGATGGCGGTGCCGGTGGCCTTGGCGACGAAGGGCACCGTGCGGCTGGCGCGCGGGTTGACCTCCAGGATGTAGACCGTGCCGTCCTTCACCGCGAACTGGACGTTCATCAGACCGACGACGTGCAGGGCGCGGGCCAGCGCCTCGCCCTGGCGGCCGATCTCGGCGATGGTCTCGGCGGGCAGCGAGTAGGGCGGCAGGGCGCAGGCCGAGTCGCCGGAATGGATGCCGGCTTCCTCGATGTGTTCCATGATGCCGGCGATGTAGACCTGGCCGGTGGCGTCGGCCACCACGTCCACGTCCACCTCGATGGCGTCCTGCAGGTAGCTGTCGATCAGCACCGGGTTCTTGCCCGACACCTTCACGGCGTTGCCCATGTAGCGCTTGAGCCCGGCCATGTCGTGGACGATCTCCATCGCCCGGCCGCCCAGCACGTAGGACGGGCGGATGACCACCGGGAAGCCGATCCGCGCGGCGACCGTCTCCGCCTCCTCCAGCGACCGGGCGAGGCCGTTGGCCGGCTGGAGCAGGTCGAGCTGGTGCAGCAGTTTCTGGAAGCGCTCACGGTCCTCGGCGAGGTCGATGGCGTCCGGCGAGGTGCCGAGGATCGGGATGCCGGCCTTCTCCAGCGCGTCGGCCAGCTTCAGCGGGGTCTGGCCGCCGAACTGCACGATGCAGCCGAGCACCGTGCCGTTGCGCTGCTCGACGCGGACCAGCTCGATCACGTCCTCGGCGGTCAGCGGCTCGAAATACAGGCGGTCGGCGGTGTCGTAGTCGGTGGAGACCGTCTCCGGGTTGCAGTTGACCATGATGGTCTCGATGCCGGCCTCGCGCAGCGCGTAGACGGCGTGGACGCAGCAATAGTCGAACTCGATGCCCTGGCCGATGCGGTTCGGCCCACCACCCAGGATGACGACCTTCCGCTGAGCGGTCGGGTCGGATTCGCACTCGGCAGCACCCGTGCCGTCCGCCTCGTAGGTGGAATACATGTAAGGCGTGCGCGAGGCGAACTCGGCGGCGCAGGTGTCGATGCGCTTGAAGACCGGAGTGACCCCGGCGGCGCGGCGGGCCTCGGCGACCTCGCCCTCGCTCGTGCCGGCCAGCTCGGCCAGACGGGCGTCGGAGAAGCCCATCTGCTTCAGCGACTGCCAGCCGGCCTTGTCGGTGGGCAGGCCGCCGCTGCGGATCGCCTGCTCGCGGTCCACGATGGCCTTGATCTGCTCCAGGAACCACGGGTCGTACTTGGAGACCTGCTGGACCTCGGCGACGGTGAAGCCGTGGCGGAAGGCCTGGGCGATGACCAGCAGGCGGTCCGGCGTCGGGCGGGCCAGCGCGCCGCGGATGGCCGAGGCGTCCGGCGTGTCGCTGTCGCCGATGCGCACCTCGTTGAAGCCGGTCAGGCCGGTCTCCATGGAGCGCAGCGCCTTCTGCACCGATTCCTGGAAGGTGCGGCCGATCGACATGGCCTCGCCCACCGACTTCATCGAGGTGGTCAGCAGCGGCTCGGTGCCGGCGAACTTCTCGAAGGTGAAGCGCGGCATCTTGGTGACGACGTAGTCGATCGTCGGCTCGAAGCTGGCCGGGGTGGTGCCGGTGATGTCGTTGGTCAGCTCGTCCAGCGTGTAGCCGATGGCCAGCTTCGCGGCGATCTTGGCGATCGGGAAGCCGGTGGCCTTCGACGCCAGCGCCGAGGAGCGCGACACGCGCGGGTTCATCTCGATGACGATCAGGCGGCCGTTCGCCGGGTTCACCGCGAACTGGACGTTGGACCCGCCGGTCTCCACCCCGATCTCGCGCAGCACCGCGATCGAGGCGTTGCGCATGATCTGGTATTCCTTGTCCGTCAGCGTCAGCGACGGGGCGACGGTGATCGAATCGCCGGTGTGCACGCCCATCGGGTCGATGTTCTCGATGGCGCAGACGATGATGCAGTTGTCCGCCTTGTCGCGGACGACCTCCATCTCATACTCCTTCCAGCCCAGCACCGATTCCTCGATCAGCACCTCGCCGACCGGGCTGGCGCGCAGGCCGCCGCGCACGATGTCCTCGAACTCGGCGCGGTTGTAGGCGATGCCGCCGCCGGTGCCGGCCAACGTGAAGCTGGGGCGGATGATCGCCGGCAGGCCGACGAACTCCAGCGCCTCGGTCGCCTCCTGCATGTTGCGCACGAGGCGCGAACGCGGCGATTCCAGGCCCAGCTTGTCCATGGCGTCGCGGAACAGGATGCGGTCCTCGGCCTTGGCGATGACGTCGCGCTTGGCGCCGATCATCTCCACGCCCAGCCGCTCCAGCGTGCCGTCGTCGGACAGGGCCATGGCGGTGTTCAGCGCGGTCTGGCCGCCCATGGTCGGCAGCAGGGCGTCGGGGCGCTCCTTCTCCAGGATCTTCGCCACCACGGCCGGGGTGATCGGCTCGATGTAGGTGGCGTCGGCCAGACCGGGATCGGTCATGATGGTGGCCGGGTTGGAGTTGACCAGGATGACGCGGAAGCCTTCCTCGCGCAGCGCCTTGCACGCCTGGACGCCGGAGTAATCGAACTCGCAAGCCTGGCCGATGACGATCGGCCCCGCGCCGATGATGCAGATGGATTTGATATCAGTGCGCTTGGGCATGGGTCCGCTTCTCGACGTTCGTGCAGCAAAAGCCCCCTCGCGCCATTGGCCCCTTGGCAGGGGCGCGGGTGTGAGAGGGCACGGATCAATATGTCGTTGCGAGGCCCCTTTATAGGGAACAAGGCGCAGCAGGGGAAGGGGTGGGATGATGCGCGGGCCACATGTCTGAAACATCGCCAGCGGGCGGCGAGGCAAGGCTTGAACCCGCGCCGAAAGGGCGTCATCAATCGGGGTGCGCCGGAGCCTGGCGCTATCCGATCCTTGCCAGCGGGAGAAGCCCGCACACCTGATCCTGATTGCCGCCCCTGACCGCCTTGGAGTTCGCGCCCAACGATGACCCACGCTTTCGCCAAGGACAGCCGCGCCTGCGCCGCCTGCGTTTCGTGGGGGGGCGACCGCGCCCTGTCGGACGACAACACGCTCGTCCATGTCGACCGCTACAGCGCGGAGGGGGAGTGCCGGACGGCGACCAGCCAGGATTACCGGAAGGTCACGCGCTCCTACCACACCTGCCAGACCTGGGCGCCGCTGCCGATGCTGAAGAAGCATGGCGGGCGCCCGGAGCGCCAGCCGGTCTTCGCCGGCCGTCCCGCGCCCGCCGCCGCGAAGCCGGTGCCGGAGGCTGTGGCGGCCGCACCGGTGCGCGCGGTCCCGGCCGCGGCACCCGCCGTTCCGCCGCCGCCCCCCGCGCCGCCGGTCTGCCGGTCGGAGCCGCTGGACCTCGACCAGATCCCGCAGATCGCCAGCCTGCTCTACGTCCATTGGCGGCGGGTCCGCCAAGGGCGTCCGATGCCGGAGGCGCGCGACATCGACACAGCCCAGATCCGTGAATGCGTGCCGCGCCTGTGCCTGATGGAGCCGCTGCGCGGCGGCGAGGATTTCCTCTACCGCGCCTGCGGGCGGGCGGTGCAGCGGCGGATCGGGCAGCGCGCGGTGCCGCGTCCGGTCAGTGATTGCCATCCCGCAGAGGCGGCGGAGCGCTTCAACGCCGACCTGCGCGCCTGCCTGGAGACGGGGGAGCCGCGCGGCCTTCTGGTGCGCGACGACCCGATGCTGCCGGGCGCGCGCTTCGTCGAACTGCTGCTGCCGCTGGCCGACGAGGACGGCCGCCCGGCCCGCGTGCTGGCCTTCCGGCACGTGCCGGGGGGCTGACGGAGGCGGCGGTGCCCTGGAGCGCGCAACCCCCGCCGGGAGGTCCGCCTCCCGAAGCGCCGAAGCCAGCGCCCGGCGGCGCCAAGCCGGCCGGTGGGGCCGACATGGTGGGGGTCTGGCCGTCCGCCGTCTGGATCGCCGTCGGCACGCTCTTCTATCTGGAACACCCGCAGAGCTTCGCCGGCTGGAAGGGCGCGCTCTATTATGTGGTCGGCACCGCCGTCGTGGCGCTGGTGATCGGGCTCGTCAGCCTGAACCTGCGCCGCGCCGTCGCCGGCATGCTGGCCGAGGTGTTTCCCCGCCGCGACCGTTTCACCGACCTTGTGAGCCTGATGCTGCGGCTGATGCTGGCGACCGCGGAGGGCATGCTGGTGGCCCTGCTCGCCCGCTGGACGCTGGGCGGACTGGGGTAGGGTGACCCTTCGCCAACAAATCGGCGCTACACTGGGCATCCCGGGACCGGTCGTCCCGGGGAGGGGGCATCATGCTGAACCTGTCCGCCTACTGGTCGCCGGCCGAACTGGCCGTCAACGGCGTCATCCTGCTGCATCTGGTCGGGGCGCTGGGGCTCGGCATCCTGATGGGATACGAGCGCTCCTTTCACGGGCGGGCGGCGGGGATGCGCACCTATGCGCTGGTCTGCCTCGCCTCGACGGCGCTGACCGTGGTCAACGCCTATCCGGGCCAGTGGTACGGCGGAATCGGCAGCGGCACGGGCGGCGACCCGACGCGGGTCATCCAGGGCATCGTGACCGGCATCGGCTTTCTCGGCGCCGGGGTCATCATGCGGGAAGGCTTTTCCATCCGCGGCCTGTCCACCGCGGCGTCGATCTGGACGGCGGCGGCGGTGGGGGTGACCATCGGGCTCGGCTTCTACGCCGCGGCCATCGGCGCGGCCTTCCTGGTCATCCTGGTGATGAGCGTCTTCCGCCGGCTGGAGACGGCGCTGCCCCACCACACGGTGGTCCAGGTGATGCTGGTGTTCGAGCGGGACCACGCGCCCCCGGCGGAGACGATCCGCGCCAAGGCGCTGGAGCACGGCTACGAGATCGTGTCCTGGGCCTTCCACCTGCGCAACGGCAGCGGCCACCTGGAATATCAACTCACGCTCCAGGCCAATGGCACGCCGGACCCGATGGAACTGATCGACAAGCTCGCCCACACCAGCCGCGTGGTGGAGTTCCGCCTGTCGCCGTCGCGCATGTGAGGGGCGGATGTGAGAGGCCGGCGCGCCTACTTGTCCAACAGGAAATAGGCGAAGTCGATGCTGGGCGCGGCCAGCCCGAACTGGGTCAGCAGCGTGTGCGCCTGCCCGCGGTGGTGGGTCTGGTGGTTGAAGACATGGGCCAGCACCGCGGAAAAGGGCATGGTGAAGGCCTGCCCGGCCAGCGAGCGGTAGTGGAGGTCCGTAGCGAAGCGCGCCTCCTCCTGCTCCGCCACGACGCGGATGAGGCGCTCGTCCTCCGCCTCGCGGGCGGCGCGCAGCTCGTCGAAGCCGTCATACAGGATCTCGTCCAGGGCGAAGGGCGTCGGCCCGTCCCCCTCGATGCGGCGCAGCCACACCCGGTCGGCCACCAGGATGTGGTTCAACGTTCCCCTTACTGAGCGGAAGAAGGCGCTGCGGTCCTCGCGGTACTGGGCGTCGGACAACTCGGCCGCCGCCGCGTAGAGGCGGCGGTTGGCCCAGCGGTTGTAACGCGCGAACCGTTCGAAATGCGCTTTCATCGCCCCATCTCCTGCGTTCAGACCCCGGCGCGCTTGGCCGACAGGCCGGCGGGGGACAGCAGCACCTCGCGCTTGCCCTGGTGGTTGGCCTGGCCGACCACGCGCTCCGTCTCCATCCGCTCGACCAGACGGGCGGCGCGGTTGTAGCCGATCTGGAGCTGGCGCTGGATGAAGCTGACCGACACCTTGCCCTCGCGCACCACGAGGTTGACGGCCTGCATGTAGAGATCGTCGCCGGAGTTGGTGCCGCCGCCCTCGTCGTCCTCGTCGGCGACCGCATCCTCCTCTTCCTCGGTGATGGCGGTGACGTAGTTGGGCGCGCCCTGCGACTTGATGCACTGCACGATCTCCTCGACCTCCGAATCGGAGACGAAGGGGCCGTGGACACGGGTGATGCGACCGCCGCCGGCCATGTAGAGCATGTCGCCCTGGCCGAGCAACTGCTCCGCCCCGGCCTCGCCCAGGATGGTGCGGCTGTCGATCTTGCTGGTGACCTGGAAGCTGATGCGGGTCGGGAAGTTGGCCTTGATGGTGCCGGTGATGACGTCCACCGACGGGCGCTGCGTCGCCATGATCAGGTGGATGCCGGCGGCGCGGGCCATCTGGGCGAGGCGCTGGATCGCCGCCTCGATCTCCTTGCCCGCCACCAGCATCAGGTCGGCCATCTCGTCCACGATGACGACGATGTAGGGGAGCGGCGTCGGCTCCTGCGGGGTCAGGTCGAAGACGGCCTCGGCCTCGCCGGGGACGGTGCGGCGGGGCATCGGCTCGCCGTTGGCGATCATCTCGGCGATGCGGGCGTTGTAGCCCTCGATGTTGCGCACGCCGAGCTTGGACATCGCCTCGTAGCGGCTCTCCATCTCGCGCACGGCCCAGCGGAGCGCGATTACAGCCTTCTTCGGGTCGGTCACCACCGGGGTCAGCAGATGCGGGATGCCGTCATAAACCGACAGCTCCAGCATCTTCGGGTCCACCATGATGAAGCGGCAGCGGTCGGGCGGCAGCCGATAGAGCAGCGACAGGATCATCGTGTTGATGGCGACCGACTTGCCCGAGCCGGTGGTGCCGGCGACCAGCAGGTGCGGCATGCGGGCGAGGTCGGCGACCACCGGCTCCCCGCTGATGTCCTTGCCGAGCGCGATGGCGAGATGGGCCTGGGACTCGGCGAAGGCCGCATGGTCGAACATCTCGCGCAGATAGACCATCTCGCGCACCGGGTTCGGCAGCTCCACGCCGATCACGCTGCGGCCCGGCACGATGGCGATGCGGGCGGTGACCACGCTCATCGAGCGGGCGATGTCGTCGGTCAGGTTGATGACCGTGGCCGACTTGGTGCCCGGCGCCGGCTCGAACTCGTAGAGCGTCACGACGGGGCCGGGGCGCACGTCCATGATCTCGCCGCGGACGCGGAAGTTCCGCAGCACCGTCTCCAGCATCCGCGCGTTGCGGGCCAGGACGGTCTCGTCATGCTGCTGCGGCGGGCGCGGCGGCGGATTCTGGAGAAGCGCGGTGCCGGGCAGGGCGTAGTGATCGCCCTCGCCGATGGGCAGCGCATCCTCGTCGGATTCGTCGCCGTCGTTGCCGTCATCGTCGCCGCCATCGTCGAGGGTGTCGGTGTCGTCGATGTCCTCCGCATCGTCCTCATAGGCCAAGGTGTCGTCCTCGGCTTCTTCCGACTCCGCTTCCTCGGGCAGGTCCTCGGCGTCGGGAATGAGGACGTCTTCCACGTCAGCAGGCGCGTCCACGGCCGCATCCGACGCCGGGGGCGGGACGGCGGATTCCGCGGGGCGCGCCTCATAGGCCCACTCGACGCCGGACAGGAAGGCGAAGCCGGCGACCACCGCCAGCGCCTCGTCGCCGAGGTTGGTCGAATAGACCGTGCCGGCGCGCGGGGTTCCGGGAAGCACCTCCACGTCCCACAGCAGCCGCCCGTCCGGGCGCGCGTTGGGGATCAGGTTGAAGGGGCGGCCGTTCAGCGCGCACCACAGATTGAACTCGTCGGCGGTGACGACTCCCGACTGGGTCACGGGCGCGGTCAGGTGGGGCGTGCGCGGCGTCATGCCGGGGCTCCCGGTTTCTGTTCGGTGGAGAGGGACTCGCCGTTTTCGGCGTCGTCGGGGGCGTCGTCGGTCTCGGTGTCCGCGGTCCCGTCGGGATCGTCGTCGATGTCGGCGCCCTCGTCCGCAAGCGACTCGGATTCGCTGTCCACCGTGTCGTCCGCCTCCGGCCCATCATCGGCAGGCCCGTCGTTGACAAGAACGTCCGGAATGTCGATCTCGAACTCCGCATCATCCTCCGCCGTGTCGGGGGTGAGCACGGCGCAGGGCGGTTCGTCCGGCGGCAGTTCGTAGGCGGCGACGAGGATCTTGTCGATGGTCTCGCCATCGCTGGACATCGGCAGGGCCAGCCGCTCCCAGGTCCGCATGACGCCGCTGAAATCGGCGGTGTAGACGCGGGCGACCGGCAGCCGCTCGCGCAGCAGCGAGGCGTATTCGGGGCGCAGGATCGCCCGCTGCTCCTCCGGCAGATCGTCCAGCGTGGCGCCCAGGCGCGAATGCCCGAAGGCCGCGGCGAGCGACTGGCCGTAATAGGAATAAACGAAGTCGTCGTCGCCGATGACCTCGAAAATCACAATATTATCCTTCCACGGCCGCAGGTCGGCCGGGGCGATGCTGCTGGACACCGGCGGCTTCCCGCCGATGCACTTGGTGAGCCAGAAGTCAAGCAGGCCGCTCAGGTGCGGCGTCGCCAGCTCGGTTCTTTCCTTGATCATGGATTGGGCGCGGAATTCTCGGGCGGCGCCCCGCGGGGCTACCCCCTGGAGCTTTCATGGACCGCCGGAACCATACCCGGAAGGGACGGGCAGGCGCAACCGCAAGGGACCGCCCCGTTCAAGCCGGCTTAACCCTGTCGCCCGGATGCCGCAGTGGCGGCGCGGGAACCTGTCTCTGTCGTTCGGTCCCCACGCCGCAAGAGCGCGTCACGCCGCGCAGGTCACCCCGGTTCCGCCCAGCCCGCAATAGCCCGCGGGATTCTTGGACAGATACTGCTGGTGATAGTCCTCGGCGTAGTAGAAGGGCGGGGCCTCGCGTAGCTCCGTCGTCACCGGGCCGAAACCGGCCTGCTGCAGACGGGCCTGATAGGACTCGCGGCTGGCCTCGGCGGCGGCGCGCTGGGCCTCCGTATGGGTGTAGATGGCCGAGCGGTACTGGGTGCCGACGTCGTTGCCCTGGCGCATGCCCTGCGTCGGGTCGTGCGCCTCCCAGAAGACGCGCAGCAACTCCTCGAACCCGACCTTGGCCGGGTCGTAGACGACGCGCACCGCCTCGGTGTGGCCGGTGCGGCCGGAGCAGACCTCCTCATAGGTCGGGTTGGGCGTGTGGCCGCCCTGATAGCCGACCATGGTCGTCCAGACGCCCGGCACCTTCCAGAATTTGCGCTCCGCCCCCCAGAAGCAGCCGAGCCCGAAGTCGGCGACCTCCAGCCCCTCCGGATAGGGCGGGGTCAGCGGGTTGCCGTTGACATGGTGGCGCGGCGGCACGGGAACCGGCGTGTCGCGTCCGGGCAGGGCCTCCTCCGCGCTGGGCAGCGCCAGGGGCTTGCGCATGAACATTCCGAGCATCTCGGCCTCTCCGATGGCGTAGGATTTGGGGATTATGTCGGGTCGCCCCGCCCCGGAGGCAAGTCGGCGCCTTTGCGCGGGAGCCTTCGGCGGCCCCGCGTGTTTACCCTTCGGAATGTTCAGTCCAAGGTGGAACCGCGGGAGAGAATCATGACGATCGACGACGCCACCCTCCAGCGCCTGATCGACAAGGGGCGCCAGCACGGCAACCGGCTCGGCATCGAGCAGCTCGGCCAGGACATGCCGGTGGAGACGATGACCCCGGAGGAAGTCGCCGTGGTGGTGGAGCGGCTGGAGGCCGCGGGCATCGACGTGGAGCTGACCGACGAACGGCTGAAGCGCCCGCGTGGCGGCGGCGATTACCGGCGCGGGGCCGGGGTGGTCGGCATCGCCACCCCGGCGGCTCCCGCCGTCTCCGCCCCCGGCGCCCGCCCGTCCGAACATGGTTGGGCCGACGAGGGGCTGGGCCACGCCCATGGCACGCATCACGGCTCCCGCCGGGCGCCGACCTGGGATCGCGGCGGGGTGGACATGCTGCCCGTCGTCTCGGTCATCGTGGTGGCGCTGGTGCTGATCATCGCCCTGGGCGGCTGAGGTCCGGCTTTCGGTCCGGCTCTCAACCCGGCTTCGCCAGGGCGTGGATGAGGATGGCTGCGGTCGCCGCGACGTTCAGCGACTGGATGCGGCCGGTGCCGGGCAGGGTCAGGATGTCCTCGCAGGCGGCGAGGGTGGCGGGGGGAAGCCCGTCCTCCTCGTTGCCCAGCACGACGGCGGCGGGCCGCTCCCCCGTGGCGAGGGCCGCCGGGTCGGTGACCACCGTACGGCCCCGGCCCAGCGCGGTTCCGGCCACCCGGTGGGAGTCGCGCAACCGCTTCAGGACCGTCGGCAGGTTGGACGCCCGGTACAGCTCCACCCATTCGAACCCGCCCTCGGCGACGCGGTAGGCGGATTCCGACGGCAGGGCCTGTCCGGGATGGTCGGACACCACGACGCGCCGCAGGCCGAAGAAGGCGGCGGTGCGCAGGATGGCGCCCAGATTGTGCGGGTTGCCGACCCCGTCGAGGATCAGCAGCGGCTGCCCGTCCACCGCCCAGCGCTTTGCCGCCTCGATGTCGAAGGCGGGCACCGGGCGCGGCGCGATCAGCGCGACCACCCCGCCGTGCAGAACCGTCCCGGCGACCTTGGCCAGCTCGTCGGCCTCCACCATGCGGTAGGGCTTGCGCGCCGCCGCCATCGCCTTGCAGAAGTCGCCGGTCTTCGCCTTCAGCCGCTCCTCGAAGAACAGCCGCTCCACCCGCGCCGCGTCATGGGCGAACAGGGCGGAGACGGCGGAGAGGCCGGCGACGCGGAACAGCTTGCCCGGCTCCTCCCGCACCTCCTCCCGGCGGATGTCCTTTCCGGCGCGGGCCGGACCCGGACGGGAGGGGCGGGCAGGGGACGGGCGGGCAGCGGACGGGACGGGCGGACGGCCGCGCGGGGTCGTCGGCTTCGGCATGATGGACTCGGGGGCTTCGGGGAACGGGCCGGCATTCTGGACCAACCCGTTCCCGAACTCAAAGCCCTCAGTGGTTTCCGTTCTTGCTCCGCGCGTAGCCGGCATAGGCCGCCGCCGCAGCGGCCGCGACCCCGGCGACGAGCAGCGGCGACACCCAGCCGGGCGGCGGGGTGCGGAAGCCGCCGGTGACGCCGCGGCCGCGCTCCACCGGGCGGAACAGGTTGCCGTCGCTGGTCGGGGCGGGCGGGGTCCGGCTGAAATGGCGGTGGGCGCCGTGGCCGGCGATCTTCTCCATCAGGCGCGGCGCCACCGCGTGCCCCAGCCGGGTCAGCGGGGTCATCGCCCCGACCATCGCCTGGGCGCGGGGGCGCAGGGCCACGGCCAGCACGGTGTCCGCCACGTCCTGCGGGTCGTCGTAGAAGGGGCTCTCCGCGTCCAGCTGATGGCCGGTGTAGTTGGCGCCGTGGGACATGCCCGGCGTGTCGGTGAAGAAGGGATAGACGCCGCAGACATGGATGCCCGGCGCGTCGACCAGCTCCGCCCGCAGGCTCTCCAATAGCCCTTCCAGCCCGAACTTGCTGGCGGCATAGGCGGCGGCGTAGGGGGCGGGCGCCCAGGCCCCGACCGACACCGTGTTGATGAGCACCCCATGCCCCTGCCGGCGGAACAGCGGAAGGACGGCGTGGGCGCCGTGCAGCGGACCGAAGAGGTTGGTCTCGACGACGCGGCGGTGCGCTTCCAGCGGCGTGTCCTCGAACCGTCCGACGGCCCCGACCCCGGCGTTGCTCACCCAGACGTCGATGCCGCCGAACATCTGCACCGCCCGGTTGGCCAGCCGCCGAACCGCCTCCGCGTCGGTGACGTCGGTGGGCACCACCTCGGCCTCGCCGCCCAATTCCCGGCATTCCTCGGCGACCTCGCCGAGCAGGGCCTCCCGCCGGGCGGCCAGCACCAGCCGGGCGCCCTCCCGCGCGAAGGTCAGGGCGGTGGCCCGCCCGATCCCGCTCGACGCGCCGGTGATGACCACCACGGCCCCGCGCACGCTGTCCATCCGTTCTCTCCCGTCAATGCCTCACTGCGGCATCAACAGGAAAGGACGGTCCGGCGTCGCGGTGCCATGGTGGAGTTGGGGTGGAGTTGGGGTGGATCAGATCAGCTTGATCGCCAGGAAGCCGCCGATCAGCGCGACGGCGAAGGCGGTGGTGACCAGCGTCAGCCGCTTCTCGATGAAGGCGCGCACCGGCTCCCCGAACCAGTAGAGCAGGGCGGCGACCATATAGAAGCGGATGGCCCGCGACAGGATCGAGGCGCCGATGAACACCCAGATGTTCAGCTTCGCGACACCCGCGGTGATGGTCAGCAGCTTGTAGGGGATGGGCGTCATGCCCTTGATGATGAGAATCTCCGCGCCGTATTCGACGAAGGTATGGCGCAGCGTCTCGAACTGGGCTTCCAGGTGGTAGAAATCGATGACCGCCTTGCCGATGGCCTCGTACAGGAAGTAGCCGATCATGTAGCCGGCGATGCCGCCCACCACCGAGGCCAGCGTGCAGATCGTCGCGATCCGCCACGCCGCCTGCCGGTTGGCGAGCACCATCGGCACCATCAGGATGTCCGGCGGGATCGGGAAGAAGGAGCTTTCCGCGAAGGAAACCCCCGCCAGCCAGGTGGTGGCGTTCTTCGAGGCCGCCTTGGCCATCGTCCAGTCGTAAAGGCGCTTCAGCATGCCGGTCGCAGCCCGTGTTGTGCCGGTGAGGGAGCCCCTGTTTTAGCGGGGGACCGGGCCAGCGGCTACGACCAATTCGGGGCGGCCCCGGAAAGGCTAAGCCATCGGCCTAGCGGGCCGCGGTCTTGTTTCCGGATTCGGCGGTGTCCGGCTCCGCCTTCTCGGGGTCGGCGCGCGACACCGGATCGCAGTCGCCGTCGCGGGAACCGCCGGGATGGCCGCCGGGCATGCCGCGGTAGCGGGTGTCCGGGTTGGACCCGCCGCCGCCGCTCTGCTCGTCGCAGAGAGGTTCGATGTCGGTCTTGCGGATGTCCTTGGGCTCGGCGTTCTTCTGCCCGGTGTGGTCGTCGGTCATGGCCGTTCTCCGGCTGCGGGAATGGAAACCGGGCAACAGGCCAGCGCCGTCCCGGTTCCCGTCCCGCTGACGCTCACTTCGACGCGGCTTCCAGATAGGCGATCAGGTCGGCCCGGTCCTCCGGCTTCGCCACCCCGGCGAAGGCCATGCGGCTGTCGGCAATGACCGCCTTGGGGTTGGCGAGATAGGGGTCGAGCGTCGCCGCGTCCCACTGGATGCCCGACGCCTTCAGCCCCTCGGAGTAGTTGGCGAAGCTCTCCACCGTGCCGGCCTTGCGTCCGAACAGCGCGTGCAGCGTGGGGCCGACGCGGTTCTTGCCCGCCTCCACCGTGTGGCAGGCCTTGCACTGGCGGAACAGCTTCTCGCCGTTCGCCGGATCGCCGTCGGCCAGGGCCGGAAGCGGCGCCGCGGCGAGAAGGATCAGGGTAGCCAGGGCTACAGGGGCGGCTGTGCGGGCGGCGGTGCGCATGGGTCGGAAGCCTCCTTCGTTTCGCCGCGGCGGAAGGTCGCGGCGTCGAGGGAGACTTTACGGATCGTCGGAGTCCGGGCCATTGGACTTTGGACCATTGGATTCCGCGCCTTTTTCAGACGGCTCCTCCGGCTTCAGCGCCTCGTCCAGCCAGGCGAGGTGTGGCGCGGCGGCGCGGCGGGCCTCCTCCTCCATGCGGCGGTAGCGGGCGATCACCTCCTGGCCGAAGGCGGTCAGGCCGGTCCCGCCGCCCTCCCGCCCGCCGACGTTGGTCCGCACCACCGGCTCGCGGAAGGCGGAATTCATGGTTTCCACCAGGAACCACGCGCGGCGGAAGGACATGCCGAGCGCCCGCGCCGCCGCGGAGATCGAGCCGGTGCGGTCGATCTCCTCCAGCAGGGACACCTTTCCGGGGCCGATGGCGCCGGAGGGGTGGAGGAAGCGCAGCCGGATGTCGGTCGTCATGTCCTGGGGTCTCGCCGGGAAACGGAAGGGTCTCCGCCCAAGGTATCATCTGCCGTCCAATGGCCGGTCCCGAATCTGGGGGCCTGCGCGTCTGCAACCAAAGTCGAATTTACCGGCCTTCCCCGAAACCGCGATAACGGCGGGGCGCTGTGACGGATACCGATCATCGGACGAACGGACACAGGGCGCACAACCCGCCAAACGTCATTCCATGACATTCAGTTCGGGCAATCCGCTTCGGGAGGAAACCGCCGTGATCCATCAGGCCCTGGAAACGCTCAGCAAGCAGGTCGCCATCCGGCCGCGCTACGACAACTTCATTGGCGGCCAGTGGGTGGCGCCGACGAAGGGCCAGTATTTCACCAACCTGACCCCGATCACCGGCAAGCCGCTGTGCGAGGTCGCCCGCTCCACCGCGGAAGACATCGAGAAGGCGCTGGATGCCGCCCACAAGGCCAAGGACGCCTGGGGCCGCACCTCCCCGGCGGAGCGCGCGCGCGTCCTCAACAAGATCGCCGACCGGCTGGAAGAGCGTCTGGACGTGCTGGCGCTGGCCGAGACGCTGGACAACGGCAAGCCGATCCGCGAGACGACCCACGCCGACCTGCCGCTCGCCATCGACCATTTCCGCTACTTCGCGGGCTGCATCCGCGCCCAGGAAGGCTCCATCGCGGAGATCGACAACACCACCTACGCCTATCATTTCCATGAGCCGCTGGGCGTCGTCGGCCAGATCATCCCGTGGAACTTCCCGCTGCTGATGGCGGTGTGGAAGCTGGCCCCGGCGCTGGCCGCCGGCAACTGCGTCGTGCTGAAGCCCGCCGAGCAGACCCCGATGGCCATCATGGTGATGATGGAGATCATCGCCGACCTGCTGCCGGACGGCGTCATCAACGTCGTCAACGGCTTCGGCGTCGAGGCCGGCAAGCCGCTGGCCCAGAGCCCGCGCATCGCCAAGATCGCCTTCACCGGCGAGACGACGACCGGCCGCCTGATCATGCAGTACGCCACGGAGAACATCATCCCGGTCACGCTGGAGCTGGGCGGCAAGTCGCCGAACATCTTCTTCAAGGACGTGATGGCCGAGGACGACGACTTCCTGGACAAGGCGCTGGAAGGCTTCGCCATGTTCGCGCTGAACCAGGGCGAGGTCTGCACCTGCCCCTCGCGCGTCCTGGTGCAGGAGAGCATCTACGACAAGTTCATGGAGAAGGCCCTGGCCCGCGTCGCGGCGGTCAAGCAGGGCAGCCCGCTCGACCCCGCCACGATGATCGGCGCCCAGGCCTCCATCGACCAGCTTGAGAAGATCCTCTCCTACATCGACATCGGCAAGGCCGAGGGCGCCAAGGTGCTGATCGGCGGCGAGCGCGCCCATCTGGGCGGCGAACTGGAGAGCGGCTACTACGTCCAGCCGACGGTCTTCGAAGGCCACAACAAGATGCGCATCTTCCAGGAGGAGATCTTCGGGCCGGTGGTGTCCGTGACCCCCTTCAAGACCGAGGAAGAGGCCCTCGCCATCGCCAACGACTCGCTCTACGGCCTTGGCGCCGGCGTGTGGAGCCGCGACGGCAACCGCGCCTTCCGCATGGGCCGCGCCATCCAGGCGGGCCGCGTGTGGACCAACTGCTACCACCTCTATCCGGCCCACGCGGCTTTCGGCGGCTACAAGCAGTCGGGCATCGGCCGCGAAAACCACAAGATGATGCTCGACCATTACCAGCAGACCAAGAACCTGCTGGTCAGCTACAGCCCGAAGGCCCTGGGCTTCTTCTAACCTCCCTGTCTCCTCCCTGACGACCTTGGGCCGGCGGCCATTCGGCCTCCGGCCCTTTTCTTGTCCGGCTGAATTCCTTCTGGGAGCATCCGCCCATGGTCGAACGAGTCGTCGCCACACCGGCGGCCCTGGAACTGATCGAAAAGCTGCGCGGGCTCTACGGGCCGCTGTTCTTCCACCAGTCCGGCGGTTGCTGCGACGGCAGCGCGCCGATGTGCTTCATGGACGGGGAGTTCCGCCCCGGCGGGCAGGACGTCCGGCTGGGGGAGATCGGCGGCTGTCCCTTCTACATGGGGGCGGCGCAGTTCGAATACTGGTCGCACACCCAACTCATCATCGACGTGGTGCCGGGCCGCGGCGCCAGCTTCTCGCTGGAGGCGCCGGAGGGCGTGCGCTTCCTCACCCGCTCCCGCCTGTTCTCCGATGGCGAGGTGGAGGCGCTGCGTTCCGATCCACGCGATATGACGAAAAAGACATAGCGACGTTCTGTGGAATGCGGTATGCAGGATTCGACTTTGGGACTTTCCCAGTCGGCACGGCCGCCGGGCGGTCTGATCCGTGTTCAGACCGGCTCCCCCGCGTGGCGGTGCATATGGAACCGAACTCAGGCGCCTTCCGCGACGGCGGAAGGCGCCTTTTTCGTGGCGTGGGAAACAGTCCCGCGCCGGACCATAGACCCCGGACCTTAGACCATGGTCGCATGCCCGCACCCCCGCGCCGGCTTTGCCCGGCGGGCGGCGCTGAAGTAACCTATAGGTCATCCGCCCACGGTCCCCGACCCGCGTTCCGCGCATAGGGGGGCGGCTTGGGGTGATGGATGCCATGCCGTTGCTTTTCGGGACCCGCATTGTGACCAGCCAACCGGCCTCGGACGCTCTCCTCTCCGATGCTTCGCCCAGCGCCTCTTTGCCCGGCCCTCCCGCGTCCAGCCCGTCCCTGCCGCGGGCCGTCTCCATGGCGGAGGACGCCCGAGCCGCCGCGCGGGAACTCTTTGACGGGTTGTGCGGACCGGACCCCGCCGCCGCGGCGGAGTTGGAGATGGTGTTGGTCTTCTGCTCCGCCCACTATGACCAGGCGGAGCTGGCGGCGGCGCTGGCCGAGCTGTTCGGGCCGGTGCCGGTGGTCGGCTGCACCACGGCGGGGGAGATCACGCCCTTCGGCTACGCCGCCGGGTCGCTGGTCGGGATCGGCTTTCCGCGCGCCGACTTCACCATCGCCACCCAGCGCATCGACGACCTCGACCGCTTTTCCATCGCCGAGGCGCCGCGTGTCCTGCGCAGCCTGATGGAGCAGCGCGACGTCGCCCTGGCCGCCCGTGCCGACGCCTTTCCCGACCATGGCAGCTTTGCCTTCCTGATGATCGACGGCATGTCGCGGGCGGAGGAGATGGTGGTCAGCGCGCTGCACAGCGTGCTGATGGACATCCCGCTGTTCGGCGGTTCCGCCGGGGACGAGTTGCGCTTCGAGCGCACCTTCGTCCTGCACGAGGGGCGGTTCCACACCAACGCCGCCGTGCTGATGCTGGTCACCACCGCGCGGCGCTTCGTCGTCTTCCGGACCGAGCATTTCGTGGCCTCCGACGCCAAGATGGTGGTGACCGGCGCCGACCCGCAGCGCCGCATCGTCACCGAGATCAACGCCGAGCCGGCGGGCCGCGAATACGCCCGCATGGTCGGGCTGGAGGGGGAACCGCTGACCCCTCTGATCTTCGCCGCCTATCCCGTCGTCGTGCGGGTGGGGGGCGAGTACCATGTCCGCTCCATCCAGAAGGTCAACGACGACGAGAGCCTGACCTTCTACTGCGCCATCGACGAGGGCATCGTGCTGACCGTCGCCCGTGGCGTCGATCCGGTGGAGAACCTGGAGGAGATGATGCGCAAGCTGGCCGCGGAGGTCGGCGGGCCGCCGGACCTCGTGCTCGGCTGCGACTGCATCCTGCGCCGGCTGGAGCTGGAGCAGCGGCAGCTCAAGCACGTCATGTCGGCGGCGCTGGCGCGGCACAACGTCATCGGCTTCTGCGCCTACGGCGAGCAGTACAACGCCATGCACGTCAACCAGACCTTCACCGGTGTCGCGATAGGTGCGCGATGACGCTCATCTTCGACTGGCGGGAACCGTCCCGCCCACCCGCCGACCCATCGCCACTCCCACTTCCGTCCTCACCGGACGAGCGCGGCCGGCTGGAGGCGCTGGAGCGCGAGAACGCCAAGCTCCGCCGCATCAACCAAGTGCTGATGGACCGGGTGGAACGG
The DNA here is from genome assembly GCF_016632405.1 of Azospirillum aestuarii. Taxonomy (NCBI): domain Bacteria; kingdom Pseudomonadati; phylum Pseudomonadota; class Alphaproteobacteria; order Rhodospirillales; family Azospirillaceae; genus Azospirillum; species Azospirillum aestuarii. The sequence continues at coordinate 281,459 of NZ_JAEPIV010000002.1, read as the reverse complement.
TCGATGGACGTGCAGGGGGGCGCCTTCTCCCTGTTCCAGACCGCCATCGTCCTGGAGCAGAAGGTGCGTGAACGCACGCTGGAACTGGAGCGCGCCCTGCGCGAGCTGGAGGACAGCCACCGCGCGCTGGCCCGCGCCAAGGAGCTGGCCGACACCATGCGCAGCCGCCTGTCGGAGGCCATCGAGTCGGTCAACGAGGGCTTCGCCATCTTCGACAGCGACGACCGGCTGGTCCTGTGCAACAGCAAGTATCTCGCCCTGTGGCCGGAAATCCGCGACCGCATCCTGCCGGGCATCCGCTTCCAGGAGATCGCCGAGCTGGCGGCCTCCTCGCGCACCATCGCCGACGCCTACCCGCGGCCCGACCGCTGGCTGTCGGAGCGGCTGGCCCAGCACCGCGCGCTGAAGGGGCCCTACGTCTACCGGCTGGCGGACGGGCGCTGGGTCCAGGTCAACGAGCGGCGGACCCGCGACGGCGGGGTGGTCGGCGTCTACACCGACATCACCGACATCAAGGAGCATGAGACCCGCCGCCGCGAGCGCGAGCTGGCCGAGAAGTCGGCGCTCCTGCAGGCGACGCTGGACAACATCGCCCAGGGGGTCGGGGTGTATGACCGCGACCAGCGGCTGGTCGCCTGGAACGAGCGCTTCACCGGCCTGCTGCGCCTGCCCGCCAACGTGGCGGAGCGCGGCGCGGGCTTCGCCGACTTCGTGCTGCACCACGCCGCACTCGGCGACCGTGGCCTGTCGCTGAAGGCGCTGATGATGCCGAGCTGCCTCGTCGAGCAGCCCTGGCTGGACGACACGGTTCTGGAGATCAGCCGCAATCCCATGCCGGGCGGCGGCTTCGTCCTGACCTTCACCGACATCACCGAGCGCAAGCGGGCCGAGCAGGCGCTGCGCGATAGCGAGGAGCGCATCCGGCTGGTCACCGACGCGGTACCGGCGCTGATCGCCTACGTCGACGCCGAGCAGCGCTTCCGCTTCGTCAACAAGGCCTACGAGGGCTGGTTCAACCGCAAGCGCGAGGAGATCGAGGGCCAGCCGATGTGGGCGGCGCTGGGCGACCTCTATTACGAGGTGCGGCGTTCCTACGTGCTGCGCGCGCTGGCCGGAGAGGAGGTCACCTTCGACCTGGAACTGCCCGGCGAGAACGGGTCGCCGCGCTACGCCGTCGCCACCTACATCCCGCATTTCGGCGAGCGGCGGGGCGGCGGAAAGCCGGAGGTTCTGGGCTATTTCGGCCTGATCCACGACATCACCGAGCGGCGCATGGCGGCGGAGGCCCTGGCCGACGCCAAGGACAGCCTGGAGCGCCGCGTCGTCGAGCGCACCGCCGAGCTGACCCGGCTCAACGGCCAGCTCCAGCAGGAGATCGCCGAGCGCATCGCGGCGGAGGAGGCCCTGCGGCTGGCCAAGGCGGAGGCGGAGCAGGCCAACCTGTCCAAGACGCGGTTTCTGGCGGCGGCCAGCCACGACCTGCTGCAGCCGCTGAACGCGGCGCGGCTGTTCGTCTCGGCGTTGGGCGACCTGGAGCAGCCGGAGCCGAACCGCGGGCTGGTCGACAACATCGACGTCGCCCTGGCCTCGGTCGAGGATCTGCTGTCGGCGCTGCTGGACATCTCCAAGCTGGACGCCGGAGCGGTGCGGCCGGAGATCGCCGATTTCCCGATCAAGAGCCTGTTCGGCGCGTTGGCCACGGAGTATGCGGCGGTGGCGAAGGAGCGCGGGTTGGACCTCTGCGTCGTTCCCAGCCACGCCGTGGTGCGCAGCGACATCCGGCTGCTGCGCCGCATCCTGCAGAACTTCCTGTCCAACGCCCTGCGCTACACCCAGGCGAAGAGGGCGGCGAAGAGGGGGGCGTGGGGCGGGGGCGGGCGCGTGCTGATCGGCTGCCGGCGGACGCGCGAGGGCTTGCGGATCGAGGTGTGGGACACCGGCCCCGGCGTGCCCGCCGACAAGCTGGGCGAGATCTTCCAGGAATTCCGCCGCCTCGACACGCCCTGCGCCAATGAACGGGTGCGCGGCATGGGCCTCGGCCTCGCCATCGTGGAGCGGGTGGCGCGGATGCTCGATCATCCCATCACCGTGCGGTCGCAGCCGGGGCGGGGATCGGTCTTCGCGGTGACGGTGCCCTTCGGGCGCTACGCCCGGCCGGTGCGCGCGCTGGAGGCGCCGGTGCAGACCGCCTCGAACCGGCTGGCCGGCACGCGGGTGCTGGTGATCGACAACGAGCCGGCGGTGCTGGCCGGGATGCGCGCCCTGCTGGAAGGCTGGGGGTGCAGCGTCGCCACGGCGGCGTCGGGCGACGAGGCGCTGGCCGGGCTGGGGGCGGTGGCGCCGGATGTGCTGTTCGCGGACTACCACCTGGACGACGGGGTGATCGGCTTCACCGAGATCGCGCGGGTGCGCGAGCGCTGCGGGGCGGATCTGCCGTCGGTCCTGATCACCGCCAACCGCACCGCCGAGGTGGTGGAGGAGGCGCAGGCCAAGGGCTGCCACGTGCTGAACAAGCCGGTGCGGCCGGCGCAGCTGCGGGCGGTGATGACGGGGTTGCTGGGGTAGCTTTCCTAGGGAGTGGTGGCGACGGGCCCCCCTCCTACTCCCCACCCGCCTTGCGCGCCAGGAATCCCCGCGCCGGGTTGTAGCCGTAGACCGCCCCGCCCAGGAACACCGCCAGCGCCAGCACCGTCCAGCCCAGCGCCGGCAGGTTCACGTCCAGATACAGCGCGAAGCGGATCAGCTCGACCGCCTGGCTGAAGGGGTTGACGGTGCACAGGACGTACAGCAGTTCGCCCGCCTCCTGCATCTTCCACAGGGGATAGAGCGCGGTGGACAGGAAGAAGGTCGGGAAGATGACGAAGTTCATCACGCCCGCGAAATTCTCCAGCTGGCGGATGGCCGAGGACAGCAGCATCCCCAGCGCCCCCAGCATCAGCCCGCTGACCACCAGCGCCGGCAGCACCGTCACATAGCCGAGCGGCGGCGCCTGCACCCCGTAGACCCAGGCGACGGCGAGGAAAGCATAGACCTGGAGGATCGACACCGCCGTCCCGGCCAGCAGCTTCGCCGTCAGCAGGAACCAGCGGGGCAGGGGGCTGACCAGAAGCATCCGCATGCTGCCCATCTCGCGGTCGTAGACCATCGACAGCGAACTCTGCATTCCGTTGAACAGCTGGACCATCCCGGCAAGGCCGGGGACGATGTAGACCTCGTAGGGAATGTAGGTCTCGTAGGGCGGGGTGATGGCGATTCCCAGCGCCGCGCGGAAGCCCGCCGCGAAGACGAACAGCCAGAGCAGCGGACGAACCAGGGCCGACAGGAAGCGCTCCCGCTGGTGGACAAAGCGCAGCACCTCGCGCCCGACGATCCCGCCGAGCGCGCGCGCGTAATGGGCGGGGGCATTATGGACAAAAGCCGTCACGCCGCCTCCTTCGCGGTCAGCCGGGTGAAGCTCTCGGTCAGCGTGTCCGCCCCGGTCGCGCGGTTCACCTCCGCCACCGGCCCGGCGGCGCGGACCCGACCGCGGTGGATCACCACGACGCGGTCGCCCTCGCCGATCTCGTCGATCAGATGGGTGGCCCAGAGCACGGCGATGCCGCGCTCCCGGCACAGCGCGTGGACATGCTCGACGATGGCGCGCCGCGCCGGGACGTCCAGCCCGACGGTTGGCTCGTCCAGCACCAGCAGGGCCGGCTCGTGCAGCAGGGCGCGGGCCAGCTCCACCCGGCGACGGTGCCCGCCGTTCAGCGCCCGTACCGTCTCGCCGATGCGCTCCGCCATACCGAGCCGCTCCAGCGACACCCGCGCGCGGGCCTCGGCGGTGCGGCGGGGGATGCCGTGCAGGGCCGCGAAGTAGAGCAGGTTCTGCCGCACCGTCAGGTCGAGGTCGAGCGTCGGCTGCTGGAACACCACCCCCATGCGGCCCAGCGCCTTGGCCGGCTCCCGCCGCAGATCGACTCCGCCGATGCGGATGGTGCCGCCCGGCGATTCGAACAGGCGGGTGACCAGCGCGAACAGCGTCGTCTTGCCCGCCCCGTTGGGGCCGAGCAGGGCGGTGAAGCACCCCGCCCCGACCGCCAGCGACACGTCCTTCAGCGCGAAGGCCCCGCGCCCGTAGGCGTAGCTCAGCCCTTCGACCGACAGCGCCGGTTCCGCCATGCCCTTACCCTTTCAACAGCTTAGCCCTTCACCGCGACGCCCCAGGGGTAGCGCCCGGTCTTGATGGACTTCACCACCTTCAGGCTCTCCACGTCGATCACCGACACGTCGCCCGACACGCCGTTGGTGGCGTAGAGCCGCTTCTGGTCGGGCGACAGGTCGAGTTGCCAGACACGGCGGCCGACCAGCAGATACTCCTTCACCGCGAAGGTCTGGGCGTCCACCACCGCGACATGGTTGGCCGGGCCGAGCGCCACGAAGGCATAGCGCCCGTCGTCGGTCAGCTTGACGCCCACCGGCTGGATGCGGTCCTGGGGCACGCCCTTGATCTTGAAGCGGATGGTCTGCGCCACCTTGCGGCTGGCCGTGTCGATCACCGACAGGGTGCCGCCGATCTCCGCCGACACCCACAGGCGGCTGCCGTCCTTGCTGAACTGGGCGTAGCGCGGGCGGGCGTCCACCAGCGTATGGTCCACGACGGAGCGCTTCTCCGTGTCGATCCAATGGACCATGTTCGTCGTCTCCGACGTGTTCACCGCCCATTTGCCGTCGGGGCTGACCGCCATGCCCTCCGGCTCCACACCGACGTCCACCTGATAGGCGACCTTGCGGCTGGGCACGTCCACCACCGTGACGACGTTGCTTTCCTCGTTGGCGATGAAGAGCTGCTTGCCGTCCGGGTGCAGGGCGAACAGCTCCGGGTCCTCGCCCGAGGGCAGGTCGTGCAGGATCTTCCTCGTCGCGAGGTCCATCACCTGCACCGTGTCGTCGTCGCTGGCGCAGATGTAGAGGTGCTTGCCGTCCGCGCTCAGCGTGATGCCGCGGGGGCGCCGTCCGACTTTCACCGTCTCCGTCACCGTCAGGGTCGCGCCGTCGATGATGGACAGGGTGTTGTCCTTCTCGTTCGAGACATAGACGGTCTCCGCCAGGGCGGGGACAGCGCAGCCGATCAGCAGCGCGGCGAGGAGAAGGGAGCGGGCGGTGGTCATCGGGGCGGTGTCCTTTTGGCGGAAATGATTGAGAAGAATCAGCGTCGGCCCATCAACGTCGGCAGCCGGTTTCGGGCTGGTCGTGGCCCAGCGTGTCGAGTTCGGTCTTCGGGTGCAGGAAGCCGTCCTGCGGCGAGACGGACACCAGCGAGCGGTCGGCGGCCAGAAGCACCGGCTGGCGGAGCTGCCCGTCCCAGCTGCGGAAGGACAGCGGCACGCCCTTGAAGGCGGCCAAAGTGAAGTCCGGCCCGCGGATGTAGGTGGCCAGCGCCGCGGGATCGGTGGAGCGGGTGCGGGTCGCCGCCTCGCCCACCGCGCGGATGGCGGCCCAGACCGCGTGGTCGCGGGGCGACATGATGCGCTGGGCGGCGGCCTTGAAGCGGGACTGGAGCTGCGCCGCCCCCCAGGCCTCGTGGGCGCGGTGCCAGTTGGTGGGGACGAGGCCCTGCGTTCCGGCGACCGGGCGCGGCTCCCAGGTGCGGTACAGCACATAGTCGCCGAAGTCGCCGATCTCGTCGGCGACGATCACCACGTCGTGGCGCTTGCCCTGGGTGAAGACCGGCATTTCGGCCTGGGCGGTGCGGCGGGCGTCGTGGTCCTCGCTCCAGGTCTTCTCCTCGACCACCTCGGCGCCGAAGCGCTTGGCCGCCCGCTTCACCGCGGCGGCGTAGAGCCGGTCCTCGGGCCGGGTGCCGACGATCAGCTGCCATTTCGTCCAGCGCTTCACCGCCAGATACTGGGCCAGCGCGTCGGCCAGCATGGCGCGGTCGGGTGCTGTGTGCAGCAGGTTGGGCGCGCACAGCGCGTTGCGCAGGCTGTCGTCGGTCGAGCCGGCGTTGAACAGCAGCAGGTCCGCCGCCTCCGGCAGGCGGGCCAGAGCGCCGGGCGCTTCGCCGGGCAGGTCCAGCACGACGATGCGGTGCCCGGCGGCGGCGAGGTCGCGCAGCGCCTGCGCCGGGTCGCCGTCGATGGGGACGGTCACCGCCTCCAGCGCGAACCGCTGCTTGAGGAAGCGGCCCGTGCTGTTGTTGTCCGCCACGGCGAGGGTGGCGCCGGCCAATCCGTCGTCGGCGGGTGGTTCGTCCAGGTTGGACAGGGCAGGGGGATGCTCGACCTCCTGCGTCAGGTAGGCGATGCGGACGGTGGAGTTGTCCGCGGGCGCCGCCTCCTGCGAAAAGGCGGCCGGCGAGGCGCAAAGCCCGCCGGCCAGCAAGGCGATCTGCATCAAGGAGGGTAACCAAAGGCTGAAACGCATCGCGGGTTTGCACTCGCCTGGTTTCGGGAGACCAGGGTATCCCCGCCGGGCGGCGTCCCGGAATGCAACTTTGGTACGATTGCGCGGTCGGAAAATTGCGGTTCGGTCCGATCCCGACCGACTCCACGCACGGTTGCTACCAAAGTCCAATTATTGGCGGCACGGACCGCCCGCTATGCTCCGGGGCAACGGACAACGCTCCCTTCGCATCTTCTCTGAATGAGGACGCCCCTTATGAACGCACGGCTTCTCCGGCTTGCGATGGCCGGTTTCCTGACCGGCGCGGCCGCCGTCGCCTCCACGGTTGTCCCCACGGCGGCCTTCGCCCATGGCGACGTGACCCCCCAGGCGGTGGACACCACCGGCCTCGACAAGCTGGGCGAGGACTGGCGCGACGCGAATCCCTACCGCGGCAACCCGCGGGCGATCGAGATCGGGTCCTCCGCCTTCAACCAGAACTGCGCGCGCTGCCACGGGCTGGGCGCGGTGTCGGGCGGCATCGCCCCGGACCTGCGCTTTCTGGACAAGGGCGACATCGGCGACGAGTGGTTCAAGGAGCGGGTGATCAACGGTTCGATCCGCAACGGGGTCACCTACATGCCGCGCTTCGGCGAGGCGCTGGGCCAGGAGGCGCTGTGGGCCATCCGCTCGTGGCTGGAGACGGTGCACGAGGAATGACGGCGCTTCCGACGCGGCGCCACCTGCTGTCCTTCGCCGCCGCCGCGCTGGCCGCCGGGGTCCTCCCCCGGCGCGCCGGCGCGCGCCCGTTGGACGATGTGGTGGCCGCCGGGCGGCTGATGGTCGCGGTCTATCGCGACAACCCGCCCTTCTCCTACCGCAAGGGCGGCGCCCTGGTCGGTGTGGACGTGGACATTGCCCGCGCCATCGCCGGGCGGCTGGGCGTCGGCGTCGAGTTCATGGAGCTGACCGCCGGTGAGGCCGTGTCGGACGACCTGCGCAACGCGGTGTGGCGCGGCCCGGTCGTCGGGGGCGGCGTGGCCGACGTGATGATGCATGTGCCCTATCAGAAGGAGTTCGGGCTGCGCAACCCGGAGGCCGTGCTGTTCGGCCCCTACCAGCGGGAGGGCTTCGCGCTGGCCCGCAACCCGATGCGCATGACCCAGCCGATGCTGGCTTCCCTGCCCGACGAGCCGGTGGGGGTGGAGATCGACAGCATCCCCGACTTCTACCTGCTGGGGGCCTTCGGCGGACGCCTGCGCGAGCGGCTGGTCCATTACATGACGATTCCTGAAGCGGTCGAGGCTCTGGTCAAGGGTGACGTCGCCGCCGTCGTCGCGACGCAGAGCCAAGTGGAAGCGGCGCTGGGCGACCGCGCCGCCGGCTTCCCGATCACCCCGGTGACCTTCCCCGGGATGATGGCGTCGAGCTGGGACATCGGCATGGCTGTGAAGGAGAACTCCCGCGATCTCGCCTACGCGGTGGGCGACGCCGTGACCGCGATGCTGGAGGACGGGACGCTGCCGGCGATCTTCCGCAGGCATGGGGTGACGCACAACGCGATTCCGGTGGAGTGACGGTGCTTGCCCCCCTCCCAACCTCCCCCCGCTTCGCAGGGGGAGGGGCTTGATTCCCTCCCCTGCGAAGCGGGGGGAGGTTGGGAGGGGGGCAAGCACCCACACAGAAGCAACGACGCAAGGGAGGGGGAAACCGCCATGAACCGCCATCTCGCCGCCGCGGCGCTCCTGGCCGCGCTCTCCAATCCGGCTTATGCCGGCCCGCCGGACCCCGCCGACCCGCTGGCCTCCGTCATGTGGGACGTGCTCCGGCCGGAGCTGTTCGGAACGGCCCCCGTGCAATTCGACGATCGGGTGACCGTCACCGCCCCCGACAACGCCGAGAACGCCGCCGCCGTCCCGGTGATGGCCGACGCCACGGCGCTGGGCACGGTGGAGGAGATGGTGCTGTTCGCCGACCTCAACCCCTTCCCGGTCATCCTGCGCTTCCAGCCGCTGGCGGCGAAGCCGGTGATCGCCACGCGCTTCAAGGTGCAGCAGGCGACACCGCTGCGCGCCGCCGCCCGCACGCCGGACGGCGTCTGGCACATCGGCGGCAAGCTGCTCGACGCGGCGGGCGGCGGCTGCACCGCGCCGCCGGCCACCTACGCCGCCGCCGACTGGGCCGACCATGTGGGCGAGGTGCAAGGCCGCGCCTGGGCGCCGAGCGGAGAGGACAAGGCGACGCGCGTGCGCTTCCTTGTCCGCCACCCGATGGACACCGGTCTGGTCGCCGGCATCCCCGCCTACTTCATCGAGGCGCTGACTCTGCGCGACGCCGACGGGCGGGCGCTGGCCCGGCTCCAGACGGCGGAGCCGCTGTCCGAGAACCCCGTCTTCACGTTGGAGGTGCAGCCCGCAGCGGGCGCGCGCAGCCTGACGCTCGACGGGCGCGACAACCAGGGCGGCGAGGTCAAGGCGGCCATCCCGCTGCCCTGGGTGCAGGGAGCGCTGCCATGAGATTCATCCTCTGCCTGTTTCTGCTTCTGTCCGCCGCGCCCGGCTGGGCCGCCGGCCCGCTGACTTACAATCTGAAGCCCGTCGCCATCGCGCCTGACACCTGGGTCTTCGAGGGCACGCGGGAGCATTTCACCCGCAGCAACGGGGGCAACATCCTGAACCCCGGCTTCATCGTGACCGACGACGGGGTGATCGTGATCCAGACCGGCCCGTCGCGCCGCTTCGGCGAGGAGATGCGCGCGGCCATCGCCACGGTCACCGACAAGCCGATCCGCAAGGTCTTCGTCAGCAACCTGCATCCCGACTATTGGCTGGGCAACCGCGCCTTCGCCGACGTGCCCATCGCCGCGCTGCCCGGCACCATCGAGGGCATCAAGGCCGAGGGTCTGGGGATGACCGAGAACATGTACCGCCTCGTCGGCGACTGGATGCGCGGCACCGAGCCGCTGGTCCCGACCGAGACGGTCTACGGCTCCACCGTCGTCTTCGGCGCGCACCGGCTGCGGCTGATTCCGCTGGAGGGCCACACCGCCGCCGACCTCGCCATCCTGGACGAGACGACGGGCGTGCTGTTCGCCGGCGGAGTCGTCTTCTCCGACCGGACGCCGACGACGCCCCACGCCGACATCGGCCAATGGCTGGCGGCGCTGGATGCCCTGGACGCGCTGGACGTGACGGTTCTGGTGCCGAACCACGGGCGCATCCGCTCCGACAAGGCGGCCATCGCCCAGACCCGCGACTGGCTGAGCTGGCTGGACCGTACGCTGCGCGAGCGGGCGGAGGCCGGGGCCGACATGGCCGAGCTGCTCGACGCGCCGATTCCCGAGCGCTTCGCCGGGATGGGCGTGCTGCGCGAGGAGTACCGGCGCTCCGTCTCCCACCTCTGGCCGCGGATCGAGACGGCCGTTCTGCCGCGGGTGAATTGAAGCCGTTCGTAATGAAACGGTTTCCGGCGTCCAGCAGAACGCTCCGCCCTCCTACTATTTGCCAATGGACCCCAATCGGGGCGCCGGTAAACTGCTTTACTGTCAGAAGGATAGGGGCTTCGCGATGCCGCGTCGCCCCTGCGTCGAACCCCTGATTGTTCCGAAAAGAAGCCGAGAACGGGCGGACGAAGCAGACGGATTCCGCCAATTCGTCTGCGCATGATCATTTGTCTACGCATGATCTCTGCCCGCGCCTCCGGCTGTCCATTCCCCTGGGAGGTATCCGCACCATGAAGCGTCTCTTCCGCACCTGTCTTCTTGCGAGCGCCATGGCCGCCGGCCTAGGCCTGAGCGGCCCCGCTTTGGCCGCCGATGGGCCAAACAACGACGACCTGCTGAACGACGCCACGTCGACGGGCGACGTCCTGACCTACGGCATGGGCCATCAGGCGCAGCGCTTCAGCCCGCTCGACAAGCTGAACCCGGACACGGTCAAGGGGCTGGTGCCGGTGTGGTCCTTCTCCTTCGGCGGCGAGAAGCAGCGCGGGCAGGAGTCGCAGCCGATCATCCATGACGGCACGATCTACGTGACCGGCTCCTACTCCCGCCTCTACGCGGTGGACGTGAAGACCGGGCAGAAGAAGTGGCAGTACGACCACCGTCTGCCCGAAGGCATCATGCCCTGCTGCGACGTCGTGAACCGCGGTGCCGCGCTCTACAAGGACAAGATCTACTTCGCGACGCTCGACGCCCGTCTGGTTGCGCTCAACAAGGACACCGGCAAGGTCGTCTGGTCGAAGAAGATCGAGGACTACAAGGCCGGCTATTCGGCGACCGCCGCCCCGCTGATCGTCGACGGCAAGGTCATCACCGGCAATTCCGGCGGCGAGTTCGGCATCATCGGCATGGTCGAGGCGCGCGACGCCGAGACGGGCGAGCTGGTCTGGCAGCGCCCGACCATCGAGGGCAACATGGGCACCCTCAACGGCAAGGAATCGACGATGACCGGCGTGATGAACGCCAGCTGGTCGGGCGATCTCTACAAGACCGGCGGCGGCGCCACCTGGCTGGGCGGCACCTACGACCCCGAGACCAAGACGCTGTTCTTCGGCACCGGCAACCCGGCGCCCTGGAACTCGCACCTGCGTCCGGGCGACAACCTCTACACCTCCTCGACCCTGGCCATCGACCCGGCCAACGGCGACATCAAGTGGCACTATCAGACCACGCCGCACGACGGCTGGGACTTCGACGGTGTGAACGAGCTGGTGTCCTTCGACCTGAAGAAGGACGGCCAGACCATCAAGGCCGGCGCCAAGGCCGACCGCAACGGCTTCTTCTACGTGCTGGACCGCACCAACGGGAAGCTGCTCAGCGCCTCGCCCTTCGTCACCAAGATCACCTGGGCCAAGGAGATCGACGTGAAGACCGGGCGGCCGGTCTACAACGACGACAACCGTCCGGGCACCCCGGTCGGTGCGGAGAAGGGCAAGTCGGTCTTCGCCGCACCGGCCTTCCTCGGCGCCAAGAACTGGATGCCCATGGCCTACAGCCCGGCGACGGAGCTGTTCTACGTCCCGGCCAACGAATGGGGCATGGACATCTGGAACGAGCCGATCACCTACAAGAAGGGTGCCGCCTATCTGGGCGCCGGCTTCACCATCAAGCCGCTGTATGACGACTACATCGGCGCGCTGCGCGCCATCGACCCGAAGACCGGCAAGATCGTCTGGGAATACAAGAACCCGGCGCCGCTGTGGGGCGGCGTGCTGACCACCGGCGGCAACCTCGTCTTCACCGGCACGCCGGAGGGCTATCTGAAGGCGTTCGACGCCAAGACCGGCAAGGAAGCCTGGAAGTTCAACACCGGCTCCGGCGTCGTCGGCTCCCCGGTCACCTGGGAACAGGACGGCGAGCAGTATGTGGCCGTGGTCTCCGGCTGGGGCGGGGCGGTGCCGCTGTGGGGCGGCGACGTCGCCAAGCTGGTCAAGGACATCAACCAGGGCGGCTCCCTCTGGGTCTTCAAGCTGCCGAAGGCCTGACGAGCCTCCTGGTGCCGTGACCGGAGCAGGAAAGGGCGGTCCGAAGGGTTCGGGCCGTCTTTTCTTGCGAATCGCTTGCAACGGGATTTGGAGCGGGATTTGAAACGGAATTGCCTACGATCGGCTGAATTGGGGAATACCCGTTCCAGTCCTTGCGCATTCTTGAACGGTCCGGCATGATCGCCATCGGAAACGCCCCGAAACGATGAGCGTGGAAACCACGCCATGAGCCGAATTCTGATTGCGGACGATCATCCGCTGGTGCGCGACGCCCTGCGCAGCGCCGTCCTCTATTCCTGCCAGGCGCAGGAGATTCACGAGGCCGGTTGCCTGGACGAAACCATCTCCATTCTCGACTCCATGCATAGCGGCAAGGGGGAGCCGGACCTCGTCCTGCTCGACCTCAACATGCCGGGCATGAACGGGCTGACCGGGCTGATCGCCCTGCGCCGCCGCTTCCCGGCCATCCCCGTCGCCGTCGTCTCGGCGCACGAGGACCGCAAGGTGATGCTGGAGGCGGTGCGCTGCGGCGCCGCCGGCTTCATCCCCAAATCGACGCCGCGGGACGCCATCGCCGGCGCGCTGCGCCAGATCCTGGCCGGGGAGGTCTATCTGCCCGCCTCGGTCGAGGAGGGGGCCGCGGCGGAGGACGAGGAAACGGCGGAGATCGCCCGCCGCCTGTCCACCCTGACCGCACAGCAGCTCCGCGTGCTGGAGATGCTGGGCACCGGCAAGCTGAACAAGGAAATCGCCTATGAGCTGAGCATCACGGAAACCACCGTGAAGGCCCATGTCTCGGCGATCCTGCAAAAGCTGAAGGTCTACAGCCGCACCCAGGCCGTGGTCTTCGCCAATCGCCTGCAACTGGAAAAGGCCCGCTTCGGCATCTGACCGGGCGGGCCTTTTTCCGTTCAGCGGTTCCGCATCCGCCGCGCGTCCGCGGCGGCGCGCGCCGCCTCCTGTCCCGGATCGCCCCGCCCGAAGCCGAGCGGCACCGGGCCGTCGAGCCATCCGAAGCCGTCCAGCGCGTGGCCGTCGAACTCCGTCCAATCCGACCAATCCTTGTCCTTGCTGCGCCGCTTCGCCTCCGCCTTGCGCACGGCGCGCCGGGCCTCCAGGCCAGGGTCGCGCCGCCCGAGCTGCTCGTCGCGCGTCGTCCGTTCGATGATGACGATGGAGGACCCGGTGACCGGATCGCCGATGATCGCCAGATCGCGCGACCGGTCGGCGTGGTTGGGGCCATGGGCGCCGGATTGCAAAATCACGATCTCCCCGGCGCGCGCCGCGCCGGACGGGAGCGCCAGGCCGGCGCCCAGCAGGAACAGGGGCAGGAACAGGGTGCGCATCGTCGTCTCCGCCGGTTTCGTCGCAGCGGGACAGACTGCGCCCGGCGGACGGCGGCGGGTGTGAGCCGCTTCACAGTTTCGGCGAAAGAGTCAGGCCAGCAGCCGGAAAGCCGGATCGGGCCGGGCCAGCAGGTCCGCCCGCACGCGCTCGACCAGCGCGTCGTCGCGCAAGGCGCGCGGCGTTTCCAGCGGCACCTCCGCCGCCACCCGCGTCGGGCAGGGGGCCATGACCAGGATGCGGTCGGCCAGTTGGATCGCCTCGCGCAGATTGTGGGTGACGAACAGCACCGTGGCCGGGGACCGCTCCAGCATCGTCGCGAGGAGGGCGCGCATCCGCTGCGCCGTCGGCTCGTCCAGCGAGACGAAGGGCTCGTCCATCAGCAGCAGGCCGGGTTCCACTGCGAAGGCGCGGGCCAGTGCCACCCGCCGCGCCATGCCGCCGGACAGCCGGGCCGGGTATTCGTCGGCCACCGCCTCCAGCCCCATGGCGGCCAGCCAGCGTTCCGCCGTGCCGTCGCTCCGCCGCGCCTTGGGCAGCACCAGCGCCACATTCTGCCGCACCGTGCGCCAGGGCAGCAGGCGGGGCGTCTGGAACACGCAGCCGAGCACCGGCTCAGGCCCGCCGAAGTCGAGCGTTCCATCGAAATCACGGTCCAGCCCGGCGGCGATGGCCAGCGCGGTCGTTTTGCCGCAGCCGGACGGGCCGACCAGCGCCAGGAACTCGCCAGGCGCGGCCGTCAGCGACAGGCCGCGGATGACCTCCCGCCCGGCGAAGCGCTTGGAGCGGATCTCAAGCCTCAGCGCGCACCGGCCGCCAGCGGGTGAGCCGCTGCTCGACGGGTTGCAGGACGCAGAGCTCGAGAAGTTGGACGACGGCCACGAAGGCGACGGTGTACGCAAGAATGCCGGCCACATCGAACATCTGGAAGTAGAGGTGGATCTGGAATCCCACCCCGTCGCTGCGGCCCAGAAGCTCAACCACCAGCACGATCTTCCAGATCAGCGCAAGGCCGGACCGCGCCGCCGCGGCGAAGTAGGGGGTGAGTTGGGGCAGCAGCACATGGCGCAGCACGTCGGACCGCGCCATGCGGAAGGTCCGCGCCATCTCGACATACTGCTCGTCGATGGCGCGCGTTCCTTCGCGCAGAACGACCACGACGTTGGGGATCTTGTTGACGGCGACCGCGCCGACGGCCGCCGCCTCGGTCAGGCCGAACCAGACATAGGCGAGCACGATCACGACCAGCGCCGGGATGTTCAAGAACACGGTCAGCCACAGCCCGAACAGCCGGTCCGCCGTGGCCGAGCGGCCCAGCAGGATGCCCAGCGCCGACCCGATGGACATGGCAATGACGAAGGCCGCGGCCATCCGCGCCAGCGTGATCCCCAGGTGATGGAACAGCGCGCCGTCCGCCGCCTCCTGGATGAGGACGGACAGCACGGCGGCGGGGCCGGGCAGGCTGCGGCTGGCCGCCAGCTCGGCGGCGGCGGCCCACAGCCCGACCAGCAGAGCCAGCGACAGGACCGGGGCCAGCCGCCGCCACCGCATCAGAAGCGGACCCCCGGCCAGAAGGTGCCGTCCGGCAGGGCCATCGCGTTGCCCACCAGCTCCCGCCCGCCAAGCTTGGCCATCAGACCGTAGAGTTTGGCCGCGGCCTCCCGCTCCTCCTCCGTCCAGCGGTCGGGGATGCCGGCGCGGAACTGGTCGCGCAGCGCCACCCAGGTGGCCTCGTCCTCCGCCTTCATCAGCGGGCGCAGCCGGTCCCATTCCGCGTCGGATCGGGCCATGATCGCCTTGGCCTTGCGCGAGGCGGCGACGAAGGCGTCGAGCGCCGCCGGGTTGGCCTTGGCCCAGCCCTCATGGAAGACGAAGCCGACCGCCGGCACGCTGGCCGACAGGCCGAGATCCCGCATCATCCCGTCCACCCCGATGACCGTCCGCATTCCCGCCGCCTGGAGCCGGGCGGCGTAGGGCCAGAAATTCAGCACCGCGTCCAGCTCCCCCGTTGTGGCCTTCTGGTTGAGCAGGGGCGGGGCGGCGAAGACCGGCGTCGCCGCGGCGTCGAGGTCGAGCGCGTAGCGGTCGCGGGCCAGCGCCTTCAGCAGCAGCCAGCTCTTGTCGATGGGGGTTCCGGCGACGCCGATGCGCTTGCCCTTCAGGTCGGCGACGGAGGCGATGGGCGAGGCCGCCGGCACCATCAGCGCGCCGACCGCCGCGGAATGCGGGATGAAGGTCAGGTCGGCCCCCGCCGCGCGCTGGCGGGCCACCCACAGCCAGTCGCTGGCGATCATGTCCACCGCGCCGCCCTGCAGGGCGATCTGGGCGGCTTGACCGCTCGCCAGCTCCATCAGCTTCAGCTCGAAGCCGGCGGCCTCGTCCAGCCGGTGGTGGCGGATGACGTCCAGCTCCCAACTGACCGTGCCGAACTTCAGCACCCCGATGGTCACCGCGGGCCGGTCCGCCGCATGCGCCACCGTGGCGACGCAGACCAGCGCCAGGAGCAGGATCAGCCGGACGAGGGACATCAGGCGCATGGCACCGCCCCTGCGTCAAAAATTGTATGTGTATGGAGGGTGGGCCGCGTCATGGTTGCGCGGCGGACCGGGCGGCGGATTGGCCACCGCCCGTGTCCCATCACACGGAGGTGTCGAGGATGGAAAAGATCCTCACTCTCCTGATCCTGCTGCTTCAGGAGATCAAGGATATCCTTGATCTCCTGAACCGCTAAGGATCGGGCTGGGAGGCAGGGGTGGCTAGACCCCTGTCTTCCTAGCCTGATGGTGATGCGTCCTGCGGTCGTTTGCAAGGCAGGCCTCTGCGGTGCGGTGGCGCAGCGGAACGCGGGAATCCCACGATGGCGAACGCTGAGCTTAGGCCCTGTCCGCCGGTTCCCGGTATTCGACTATCGGGCAACTTGACCCTGCCGGGCACGGGGGGATTTCGTGGATGCCGCAGAACAATCGGGGAGGGAACGTGGTGCGCGCAGGATGGCTGGGCGCCGCCGGGCTGGCGCTCTTGCTGGCCGGGCCGGCGGGAGGCGCCGCAGCGGATGCGGTTCCGGTGCCCGACGGCTACCGGATGACCGAATACCGGTCGCCGACCCCGGCGTCGCTGCCCGGGGCGGAGACGGTGAACACGGCGCAGGCCCGCGCGCTGGTGGAGTCGGGTGCCGCTCTTCCCATCAATGTGATGAAGCTGGACCGCAGCACGCTGCCCGGCGGCCCCTGGCTGGTGCCGAAGCCCTTTCCGCAGATCCCCGGCAGCGTCTGGCTTCCCAACGTCGGGCTTGGGACTCTGACGCCGGAGCTGGACGGTTATTTCCGGTCCAGCCTGGAGGGGCTGTCCGGCGGCGACCGCGGGCGCGGCCTGCTGTTCTACTGTCTGGCGGATTGCTGGATGTCGTGGAACGCGGGCAAGCGCGCCCTGGAGATGGGCTACCGCCGCGTCCTCTGGTACCGCGACGGGGCGGATGGCTGGGCCGAGGCGGGCCTGCCGACCGAGGAGGGAAAGCCGGTTCCGGTCGCCGTACCGTAACCGGCTTGCCGGCGTTTACTGCTTCAGCGACTTCAGGAAGGCGATCAGATAGTCCTGCTCCGCCGGGTCGGTGATGGCGACGTGCCGCATGCGGGTGCCGGGGACGAAATTGTCGTTGCCGGCGATCCAGTGGCGCAGGTTGTCTTCGGTCCAGGTGATGTTGGACGCCTTCAGCGCGTTCGAATAGTCGAAGCGCGGGATCGAGCCGGCCTTGCGCCCGACGACGTTGTAAAGGCTCGGGCCGAAGGCGTTCTTGCTGGAATCCAGCGAGTGGCAGGCCGCGCACTGATGGAAGATCTGCTTGCCGGCGGCCTCCTCGGCCGTCTTGGGCTGCGGTCCGCTTTCGGCGTTGGCCGTGCCGGCGACGAGCAGAAGGGCGGCGGCGATGACGAATCTGGAAACGGTCATGTGAGATGGCTCCCCAGCCAGAACTCCGCGGCGCCGGTCGCGGCGGCGGTCGATGCCGCGCATTTTAGGTGGCTGGGGCGGGCCGCCGAATTGGACTTTGGAACAAGCCCGCAAACGCCGTGAGGTTTTGGGTGTGGAAAGGGCCGGTCGCCTCACGCCCCGTACTGCTCGTCGGTGACCTTTTCCATCCAATCGACGGCCTTGCCGTCAAGCTGCTCCTGGATGGCGATGTGGGTCATGAACATGGTCGGCGACGCGCCGTGCCAGTGCTTCTCGCCCGGTGGAAACCACACGACGTCGCCGGGGCGGATCTCCTCGATGGGGCCGCCGTCGCGCTGGACCCGGCCGACGCCGGCGGTAACGATCAGGGTTTGACCCAGAGGATGGGTGTGCCACGCCGTGCGGGCGCCGGGCTCGAAGGTGACGCTGGCCGCCGCCGTGCGGGCCGGGGCGTCGGCCTGAACGATGGGGTCGATGCGGACCGTGCCGGTGAACCAGTCGGCCGGTCCGGTGATGGACGGCTGCGTGCCGACCCGCGTGATTTTCATGATCGAATCCTCCGCTCGTTGCCCCAAATCCGGGGCCGTCCGTCAGAAACAGGCGGGGAGGGGAGATGTGGCCTTGCGGCGATCCGTGGAGCAGGCAGAGGGGAGGGGGTGGTGCGGGCGGTCGGACTCGAACCGACATATCCGTGAGGACGGCGGATTTTGAGTCCGCTGCGTCTACCAATTCCGCCACGCCCGCACGGTGCCTGCCGGACCCGGTGCTCGCGGCGACCGGTGCCCGCTATATAGAGGGGAAATGGCCCTGGAACAAAGTGTTTTGTGCGGAAGCGTCGGCGTGTCTGGCCTAAGCCTGTGGGGCGCGCTAATCTCACCCGCATGATGAACCGCCTCCCCATCGACGATCCGCGCTACACCGCCGGGCTGTTGGCCATCGCCAGCGCCGGCGTGCTGGCCGCCGCGCTGTTTTTCCAGTTCGCGCTGGGCTATCAGCCCTGCGTCCTGTGCCTGTGGCAGCGCGTGCCCTACGGCGCGGTGATGGCCTTCGGCATCGTCACCCTGCTGTTCCGCCAGTGGCGTGGGCTGGGCGACGCGCTGCTGGTGGCGAGCGGGCTGGCCCTGCTGGCCGGCGCGGGGATCGCCGCCTACCATGTCGGGGTGGAGCAGCATTGGTGGGCCGGCACCTCGGCCTGCGGCGCCGGCGGACGCGCGCCCCAGACCCTGGAGGAATTGCGCGCCCAGGTGCTCGCCGCGCCGGTCACCCGCTGCGACGAAGTCGCGTGGTCGCTGTTCGGGATTTCGATGGCGGGCTACAATGTCGTGATTTCGCTGGCGCTGTCCGCCTTCGCCTTCGCGGCGGCCCGTGCCGCCTACATCCGGACCTCGGTTTCCAGGACCTTCGCATGACCCCGCTCGACAGCACTGCCGCCGCCGCTTCCGCGCCGTCCACCGGCGAGTCGCCCACCCCGCGGCCCCGGCCGCGCGGGCGCCTGCCCGGCGACCCGACTCCGGAGCAGCGGCTGGCGCGGATCGTGCGCGTGGACCATGCCGGCGAGTATGGGGCCAAGCGCATCTACGAAGGCCAGCTGTCGGTCATGGGCCGGGGGCGGCACGCCAAGACGCTGCGCCACATGGCCGACCAGGAGCTGGAGCATCTCCAGTATTTCGAGAAGCAGCTCGTCGCCCGTCAGGTCCGCCCGACCGTGCTGCAGCCGCTGTGGCACGTGGCCGGTTTCCTGCTCGGCGCCGGGACCGCGGTGATGGGCGAGCGGGCGGCCATGGCCTGCACCGTCGCCGTCGAGCAGGTCATCGACGGCCATTACGAGGCGCAGTTGAAGCACCTCGGCCCGGAGGAGGAGGAGCTGAAGACCTCCATCCTCAAATTCCAGGCGGAGGAGGTTGAGCACCGCGACATTGGCCTGCTCAACGGCGCGGAGCAGGCCCCGGCCTATCCGGTGCTGTCCGCCGCCATCAAGGCCGGCACCAAGGCGGTCATCTGGGTGGCAGAGCGGGTGTGACGGGCGCGGGTGTGACGGGCGCGGGTGTGACCGGTGGCCGGCGGAGCGGACTCAGTTGGCCTGACCGTCCGCTCCGGTCTTTGCCGAAGTGGGGGCCGGGCTGGGCGCCGGGGCGGGCGGTGTGCCGTGGATCTCGTCCTCGCTCCGCCCGCAGCCTTCGCAATAGCCATCCTCGCCGATGATGCAGATGCCCACGCAGGGATTCTCGTCGTCCATACCCAAATCTTCCCCGGTCCAGCCTTCCCGATCGCGGCGTTTCTACATCGGATCGAGTTCGGTGTCCCAATAAAGAAAATCCCGCCAACTTTCGTGAAGGAAGTTTGGCGGGAATGCACGTCCGTTCTCTTGAAGCTGGTAGGCGCTCGGCTGGAACGGGGGACTGAGGGGGATCATGCCGCAACTGTGCGGAAGCCAGTTTCCCTTCGCCAGATTGCAGGCGGAGCAGGAGGTGACGACGTTGTCCCAGGTGGTGCGCCCGCCGCGCGACCGTGGGATGACATGGTCGAAAGTCAGTTCCTGCGTGGGGAAGTGGTGGCCGCAATACTGGCAGGTGAAGCGGTCGCGCAGGAAGACGTTGAATCGGGTGAAGGCCGGCCGCCGCGTCGCCGGGATGAACTCCTTCAACGAAATGACGCTCGGCAGCTTGATCTCGAACGTGGGGGATCGGACGACGCGGTCATATTCGGAGATGATGTTCACCCGGTCCAGAAAGACGGCCTTGACCGCCTCCTGCCAGGACCAGAGCGACAGAGGGAAGTAGCTGAGCGGCCGGAAGTCGGCGTTCAGCACCAGGGTCGGACAGTGATCGGGTGGTGGAGCCAATGGCCACTCCCTTATCTGAGACGTGTCTGGAACCTTTCTGGTGTTCCGCTCCCCCTTGCGGGATGACACGCCGCCGGGTGACCGGAACACCAGATACATAGTTGATTTGTGCTTCGAACTCAATATGTCGCGCCGCACTGCGTCATTTCTTCACGATCCTGTAACCCTTTCGATGGGCGGGGTTCCGGCGTTTCCGGGCGGCCGACGGGATGCCTGTGACATTTGGTTGTGGTGCCTTGATCATGCATTTTCCTACGCTGTGGTTACTGTGCGTTAACCATGCTCTGAGATGGTGACGGCGCCTTCCGGGGGACGCTTTCAAAGGGAACATCCATGAGCGCCACGATCATCGACCTTGCCGAGAAACGCGCCGAGCGCGAGGAGCGCGACCGCCAGCGCCGCATCGACGCCTTCGACCGCGAACTGCGCCGCCGCCTCGCCATGTATCTGGAAGGCGAGGACATCCCGGTCGAGCCGATCAAGGACAATCCCTACATCTGAGCCCTTTGCACCCCCGTCCGTAGCGCCCGCAGCCAATGCAGGCCGGGCGCGGTTGGGGTATAAGGCGGGAATGACCGACGTCGTCACCCGCTTCGCGCCGAGCCCGACCGGCCATCTCCACCTCGGGCACGCCCATTCCGCTCTGTTCGGCTGGACCGCCGCCCGCAAGGCCGGAGGGCGCTTCCTTCTGCGCATCGAGGACATCGACCCGCAGCGCTGCCGTCCGGAGTTCGACCGCGCCCTGTGCGAGGATCTGGCCTGGCTGGGCCTGACCTGGGAAGAACCGGTTCGGCGCCAGTCGGAACATCTGGACGATTACCGCGCCGCGCTGGCGCGGCTCGGCGGTCTGGGCACCGCCTATCCCTGCTTCTGCACCCGCAAGGACATCGCCGCCGAGATCGCCCGCGCCGGTCATGCGCCGCACGGGCCGGACGGTCCGCTCTATCCCGGCACCTGCCGCGGCCTGTCGGACCTGGAGCGGCGGGACCGCATCGCCGCGGGCGAGGCCTACGCCCTGCGGCTGAATGTGGAGAAGGCCATGGCGATGACCGGGCCGCTGCGCTGGCATGACCGACGGCGCGGCTGGCAGGACGCCACGCCGGGCATCCTTGGCGATGTCGTCCTGGCCCGCAAGGACGCGCCGACGAGCTACCATCTCGCGGTCACCGTGGACGATCACCTCCAGGGCGTGACCCTGGTGACCCGCGGGGAGGATCTGTTTTTCGCGACTCACGTGCATCGGTTGCTTCAGGAACTCCTCCGAGTCGGTCCTCCCGATTATGAACATCACCCTTTGCTGGTGAATGAGCGGGGCGAGCGTCTAGCCAAGCGCGACAACGCCAAGACCTTGCGATCTCTTCGGGAATTGGGGCAAACAGCGGCGGCGGTGCGCGCCTTGGCGGGCTTTCCGGAAGAGTTATGATCTACAACCAATTGTGTATTACAGTGGTGGGAAATCTATCCGTTTGAGGCTGGTCGCCTGGAATCTCCTTCCTCTTGCACGTATCTTTTGAATCTCGACTGATTGTTTGTCCTGCCCAATGGGTGGCGCCAAACGGTTGGCCGGCTTGCAATCCGAAGGGGGCAAGCGATGCGAGAGGAGGATGTGGCGGGGAGCGACCGTCGTCCCGCCGACCCCGCCGGGCTGCGGCGGGTCTTCGACACGATCGGCGTGGCGATTGCCCTGCTTGATCGGCAAGGGCGCATTGCCGATCTCAACGCGGCGATGCAGCGTGCCATCGGATGCCCGCAAGATCTGCTGATCGGGCAACCCATGGCCGGCGCGTTCGTCTGGGGCGGCCGGGAGGACGCGGCGGAGCGCTTCGCCCAGGCGATGGCCGCCGCGGGCCGTGGGCTGGCCCAGGAACTGGCCCTGACGGGCGACGGAAACTGGCTCGACATCGTGCTGACGCCGCTGCCGGCGGAGTCCGGCGGAGAGGCCGGGGGCGTCGTCATGACCGCGGTGGACGCCAGCCGCCGCATGGCCGTGGAGGCGCGGCTGCGCGGACAGGGCGAGTCCCTGCGCGCGGCGCAGGACGAGGTGGCGCGCGCCGCACAGGCCAAGGTGCGCTTCCTGGCCGCCGCCAGCCACGACCTGCGCCAGCCCGCCCAGTCGCTGACCCTGTTCGGCGCGGTTCTGGCGGAGCGGCTGGCCGGCCATCCGCAATTGCCGCTGGTCCAGACGATGAACCGCGCGGTCGAGGCGATGCGCGGCCTGCTCGACGCGCTGCTGGACGTGGCCCGGCTCGACTCAGGGATCGTGTCACCCGACATGGCGCCCTTCGCTTTGGCCGAGATGCTGGGGCGGCTGGAGGCCGATTACGGTCCGCGCGCGGCCGCCAAGGGGCTGAAGCTGCGGGTGCGCCCGCTCAAGGCGCAGATCCGCAGCGACGCCGCCCTGCTGGAACGGTTGCTGCGCAACCTGCTCGACAACGCGCTGCGCTACACGGCGGCGGGCGGCGTGCTTCTGGGGTGCCGGCGGCGCGGCATGATTTTGTGCATCGAGGTGGCGGACACGGGCGTCGGCATCCCCGCCGACAAGCTCGACGAGATTTTCGACGAGTTCGTCCAACTCGGCAACGCCGAACGCGATCGCAGCCGCGGCCTCGGCCTCGGGCTGGCGGTGGTGAAGCGGCTCTCACATCTGCTCGGCCTGCCGGTCCGCGTGCGGTCGCGTCCGGGGCGGGGCACATGCTTTACGGTGGAGGTTCCCTTGCACGCTTCCTGGAATCCCAACGGGACGGAACACGCGATGCCATCCCTGGACCGGCCCGGTGCCCTGGCCCTGATCATCGACGACGAGGAACTGATCCTGCAAAGCCTGCGGCTGGTGCTGGAGCAGTGGGGGTGGGATGTGCTGGCCGCCGCCTCGGCGGAGGAGGCGCTGCGCCAGCTCGACGGGGCGGAGCGGCTTCCCGACGTCATCATCGCCGATTACCGCCTGCGCTACGGACGGACGGGGGTGGACGCCATCCGTGACATCCACGCCTTCGTCGGGGAACTCATCCCCGCGATCCTGCTGACCGGCGACACCAGCCCCGACCGCATCCGCGAGGCGAGGCGCAGCGGTTTCACCCTGCTGCACAAGCCGGTCACCCTGTCCGAGCTGTCGTCCCACCTGGAGGAGGCGCGGGCGCGGGCGGCTGCGGAGTGACCGTCGGGAGTGTCTGTTGAAACCGCGGCGGCCCTTACCGCCGCAGTCCCTTCACGATCTCCAGATAGTCCGGCTCCTCCGGTGTCAGCCAGCCGTGACGGACGAGGAAGTCGATGACGACGAGGTTCACGTTGAACTTCCAGTCCTTCGTCGCGCGCACCGATTCCGCGACGCGGTCCAGTGGCCACAGCTCGAACCGCTCGACCTCGCCGTCGGTGTTCCGTGGGACGAAATCCGCGTCGAGTTCGAGGTCGTAGAGGAACAGCGTGTCCTGCTTCAGCCCGGCCTCCGTCTCCATGCGGTAGGTGACGGCGCCGACGGGAACCGCCCGGGACGCCAGGGCGGCGTCGATTCCCGCCTCCTCCTGCGCTTCCTTGACGAGGTTCTCGGCCAGCGTCAGGCCGATGGGCTGACCGCCGGCGATCAGGTTGTCCAGCTTGCCCGGAGCGACCTCGCGGTCGCTGGCGCGGCGGCCGATCCACAGCGACAGGCCGCCGTCCGGCTGGCGGACGAAGCCGTTGACGTGCAGCCCATAGGCGGAGGTGCCGAACTGCGCCACCACCGCACGGTCGATGCGCATCAGCGGTTCCGCCCCCCAGGCCGGCATGACCGGGTAGAACTCGCCGCGCAGGGCGGAAACCGCCCCCGTCTCGACGAGGAACCGGGCGGCGTGCGCCAGCACCGAGGATCGCGTCTCGAAGTCCCGGACCTCCGGCGCCAGCGTCACCCGGTCGGCGGTGACGACGAAGCCCGGATCGACGCCGGGAAGCTGCTCGGCCAGCGCGTGGCGGACCCAGCCGAGGCGATGGCCTTCCAGCTCGAACGGACGGAAGCCGGAGAGGTCGTGCGCGTTGCACGCGCGGATGTGGTCGAGATAGCTCATGCGACTCCGTGTAGCCCCAGCGCCCCCCGACGTGCAACCGTTCTTCCGCGAGACGATTCCCAGCCGGCCGGAGGCGAAGCCAGCCGGTTGCAAAGGACGTTCTTGCGGCGTACACACACGGCCTATCGGACTCGGGGGAACAGGGCGATGCCGGCGGCGTTCGGGGATTTTTCGGTTCTTGTGATCGAGGACGAGAGCTTCACCCGCATGGTGCTGGCGAAGATGCTGGGCACGCTGGGTTTCCGCTCCGTCCATCAGGCCGCCGACGGTGAGGCCGGGCTGGCCGCCGTGCAGGCGCACGACCCCGATCTGGTCGTTTGCGACGTGGAGATGCAGCCGATGGACGGGCTGGGGTTCCTGAAGGCGCTGCGGGCCAGCCCCGACGCCCGCCACCGCGCGCTGCCGGTGGTCTTCATGACGAACCGCGCCGACCAGAGCCGCATGGACGAGGCTGCGGCCTTCGGCGCCGACACCTTCATCGTCAAGCCGGCCACGCCGGAGTCGCTGAAGGGGACGCTGGGCGCCAAGCTCGGCTGAGGACGCGGGACGGCAAGGGCGGCCCCGCCGGTCACACTTTTTCCCCAACCTGTGGCAGGACTGCAAAAACGCGGCCAAGTGCTTGATTTCAGCCGCCTTCCGGAATCCCTGACGATTGTGCGCCGCAATGGCAAAGGCGGCTCACCCAAATTCTGCCTTGTTGATCTGCTGTGATGAGGCTCACCATCCTTCTTTGGAAGGTGTGGACCACGCCCGTCGCCCATGCGTTAATATCCTGAGGCAAGGCGGCGGCGATGGGCGCGGAAGCGGGTTGTTAAGGAATATCCGTCACGCTTGCTGTTAACCGTAGCGCCTTAGTTGGTTAAGGCGCGTGGATGCACTGGAGGTCGATGGGTGATCGGCAAGGTCCAGCGAGTCCCCGACGAACGGCATCCGGGCCGCGCTCCGGAAGCCGCTTGCAAGTCTCAGCCCTGCCGACCTTCGTTTTTCTTGCCGCCCGTTCCGCCGGTGCTTGCACCTCGGCCATTCCGGACAACCCGGCCGCGTGGTCTATTACAAATGACCGGTGTGTCCGGCCGCCTCTCTTTTCAGACTATCAAGGCTTTCCTCCTGGAAAGCTCTAGGTCGAGCATTACATTCAGTTTTGAAGCATTCGAGTTTAGCACTCCAAAGGGGGCGCTTCATTTGAACCGCAACTGGATAAAAGGTCTGGCTTTCGACGGTGAGCGGGGGTGCTGCGGGACCGTTGTGTCCGTGACACCCCAGAGTTCGCACCTGCGGCAGGTGCCGCCCCCGCCGCCCGGGTCCCCCGGCGGCAGCCCCGACGCATCGGACTAAGAGACACGGAGAGCGGAATGTTCCCGGCCGACGAACTGTTCACGCGCTACACACAGTCCTACGAGGGGCGCCGTGAGATCGAGATGAGCCTCACGGAATACCTCCAGGAATGCCGCGACGACCCGATGATGTATGCCTCCGCACCGGAGCGCATCCTCGCCGCCATCGGCGAACCGGAAATCGTCGACACCGCCAAGGACCCGCGCCTTGGCCGCATCTTCATGAACCGGACGATCAAGATCTATCCGGCCTTCGCCGACTTCTACGGCATGGAGGAGACGATCGAGCGGATCGTCGGCTTCTTCCGCCACGCCGCGCAAGGGTTGGAGGAGCGCAAGCAGATCCTCTACCTGCTGGGCCCCGTGGGCGGCGGCAAGTCGTCGCTGGCGGAGCGGCTGAAGTCGCTGATGGAGAAATGCCCGGTCTATGTGTTGAAGGCCGGCAAGGAGATCAGCCCGGTCTTCGAAAGCCCGCTCGGCCTGTTCAACCCGGACGAGATGGGCGACCTGCTGGAGGACCGCTACGGCATCCCGCGCCGCCGCCTGACCGGCCTGATGAGCCCGTGGGCGGTGAAGCGGCTGGACGAGTTCGGCGGCGACATCTCCCGCTTCCGCGTCGTCAAGCTGCATCCCAGCAAGCTGCGCCAGATCTGCGTCACCAAGACGGAGCCGGGCGACGAGAACAACCAGGACATCTCCTCGCTGGTCGGCAAGGTCGACATCCGCAAGCTGGAGGTCTACAGCCAGAACGATCCCGATGCCTACAGCTTCTCCGGCGGCCTGAACCGGGCCAGCCAGGGCCTGCTCGAATTCGTCGAGATGTTCAAGGCCCCCATCAAGATGCTCCACCCGCTGTTGACGGCGACCCAGGAGGGCAATTACGTCGGCTCGGAGAACATCGGCGCCATCCCGTTCCAGGGCATCATCCTCGCCCACTCGAACGAGGCGGAGTGGCAGTCCTTCAAGAACAACAAGAACAACGAAGCCTTCATCGACCGCATCTGCGTCATCAAGGTCCCCTACTGCCTGCGCGTGCAGGAAGAGCAGCGGATCTACGACAAGCTGGTCAAGGGCTCCGACCTCGCGACCGCGCCCTGCGCGCCGTCGACGCTGGAGATGCTGGCGAAGTTCTCGGTGCTGTCGCGCATGCGCGACCATCCGAACTCCAGCCTCTACTCCAAGATGCGCGTCTATGACGGCGAGAGCATGAAGGAGACCGATCCCAAGGCCAAGTCCATGCAGGAATACCGCGACCAGGCGGGCGTGGACGAGGGCATGGACGGCATCTCCACCCGCTTCGCCTTCAAGGTTCTGGCCGCGACCTTCAACTACGACTCCAACGAGATCTCGGCCGATCCCGTCCACCTGATGTACATCCTGGAGCAGTCGATCAAGCGGGAGCAGTTCCCCGACGACACCGAGAAGAAGTACATCGAGTTCATCAAGGCCGAGATGGCGCCGCGCTACGCGGAGTTCATCGGCAACGAGATCCAGAAGGCGTATCTGGAATCCTACAGCGACTATGGGCAGAACCTGTTCGACCGCTATGTGGATTACGCCGACGCCTGGATCGAGGACCAGGACTTCAAGGACCCGGACACCGGCCAGCTGATGAACCGCGAGCTTCTGAACCAGGAGCTGACCAAGATCGAGAAGCCCGCCGGGATCGCCAACCCGAAGGACTTCCGCAACGAGGTCGTCAAGTTCGCGCTGCGCGCACGGGCGGCGAACTCCGGGCGCAACCCCTCCTGGACGTCCTACGAGAAAATCCGTGAGGTGATCGAGAAACGCATGTTCTCCCAGGTGGAGGATCTGCTTCCGGTCATCAGCTTCGGGTCCAAGAAGGACGGCGAGACCGAGAAGAAGCACAACGAGTTCGTGTCGCGCATGATGTCGCGCGGCTACACCGAGCGGCAGGTCCGCCGGTTGGTCGAGTGGTACATGCGCGTGAAGCAGGCCGGCTGACGGCCCGCTTCGCCACACGAGCGTGAACGGGTAGGAGGGGCTCCCCCTTGATGAACATCATCGACCGTCGCCTGAATCCGCAAGGCAAGAGCCTGGCCAACCGCCAGCGTTTCCTGCGCCGTGCCAAGGAGCAGGTGGTGAAGGCGGTGCGGGATGCCTCCGGCAAACGCGGCATCCAGGACATCGAAAACGGCGAGAAGGTGACCATCTCGACCGGCGGCGTGCGGGAGCCCTCCTTCCACCGCTCCGGCGCCGGCGGCGTGCGCGACTACGTCGTGCCGGGCAACAAGGAGTATGTGGAGGGAGACACCATCGCGCGGCCGGAGGGCGGTGGCGGTCGCGGCGGCAACGAAGGCAGTCCGGACGGGGAGGGCGACGACGATTTCCGCTTCGTCCTGTCCCGCGAGGAGTTCCTGGACATCTTCCTGGAGGACCTGGAACTTCCCGATCTCGTCAAGCAGAAGGTCAAGCAGACGGAGTCCCATTCGCTGACGCGGGCAGGCTATTCGGTGACCGGCTCTCCGGCCAACCTGAATCTCGTCCGCACCATGCGGAACAGCCTCAGCCGGCGCATCGCGCTGAAGCGCCCCAAGCCGGCGGACATGCTGGAACTGGAGGCGCTCCTGCGCGAGGCGGAGGACCGCGGCGACGACCCGGAGACGCTGCGGGAGATGCGCGACCAGCTGGAGCGGCACTATCTCCGTTCCAAGCGCATCCCCTTCATCGACCCGATCGACGTCCGCTACAACCGGTTCGAGACGGTGCCGAAGCCCATCGCGCAGGCGGTCATGTTCTGCCTGATGGACGTGTCCGGCTCGATGACCGAGCACATGAAGGACCTCGCCAAGCGCTTCTTCATGCTGCTGTTCCTGTTCCTGAAGCGGCGCTACCGCTCGGTGGACATCGTCTTCATCCGCCACACCCACGAGGCCAAGGAGGTGGACGAGGACACGTTCTTCTACTCTACCGAAACCGGCGGCACCGTGGTCTCCACGGCGCTGGAGGAGATGCAGCGCATCGTCAAGGAGCGCTACCCGGAGAACGAGTGGAACATCTACGCCGCCCAGGCGTCGGACGGCGACAACATGTCGTCGGACAACGCGCGCTCGGCGGGCCTGCTGCGGGACGGCATCCTGCCGCTGTGCCAGTACTTCGCCTACATCGAGGTGGCGGCGGAGCACAACATGGGCCTGTCGGCGCTGGGCCGCGAGACGGAGCTGTGGCGGACCTACAAGACGGTCCAGGGGCCGGATCTGCCGATCGCCATGCGCCGCGTCCGCTCCCGCCGGGAGATCTTCCCGGTCTTCCGCGACCTGTTCGCCCGCGAAAAGGCGGGGGCATAGGCGTCCTTGCCCCCTCCCCTGCAGGCGGGGGAGGGTTGGGGTGGGGGCAATGCCCGCCACCGCGAGGCCGCATCAAGAATCGGGGCCAACACCCCGCAGAGTTTTGAGAGGATGTGAGGCATGACCGCTGTGATCGACAAGCCCGACAGCCTGCTCTACGACGGGGCGGACTGGGATTACGACCAGATCAAGCGCGTCTACGACGCCATCGAGAACATCGCCCTGAAGGACATGGGCCTCAACGTCTATCCCAACCAGATCGAGGTCATCACCGCCGAGCAGATGCTCGACGCCTATTCGTCCATCGGCATGCCGCTGATGTACAAGCACTGGTCCTTCGGCAAGCATTTCGCCCGCGACGAGATGCTCTACCGCAAGGGCTACCGCGGCCTCGCCTATGAGATCGTCATCAATTCCAGCCCCTGCATCAGCTACATCATGGAAGAGAACACCATGACGATGCAGACGCTGGTGATCGCCCATGCCGCCTTCGGCCACAACCACTTCTTCAAGAACAACCAGCTGTTCCAGCAGTGGACCGACGCCGAGGGCATTCTCGACTATCTGGAGTTCGCCAAGTCCTACATCGCCCAGTGCGAGGACCGCTACGGCCACCACGCGGTGGAACGGGTGCTCGACGCCGCCCACGCGCTGATGAACCAGGGCGTGCACAAATACCCGAAGAAGCGCAGCCTCGACCTGCGGCTGGAGCAGAAGCGCGAGCGGGAGCGGCAGGAGTACCAGGAACAGACCTTCAACGACCTGTGGCGCACCGTGCCGAAGGCCGCCGTCGGCGGCAACCGCCCGTCCAAGTCGGTGTCGGAGCGCAAGAAGCTGCTCGGCCTGCCGGAAGAGAACCTGCTCTATTTCCTGGAGAAGAAGGCGCCGCGGCTGGAGCATTGGCAGCGCGAGATCCTGCGCATCGTCCGCCATATGGCGCAGTATTTCTACCCGCAGAAGCAGACCAAGCTGATGAACGAGGGGTGTGCGACCTACACCCACTACACCATCCTGAATGAGATGCACCAACGGGGGATGATCAGCGAAGGCGCGATGCTGGAATTCCTGCATTCGCACACCTCGGTGGTGTTCCAGCCGGAGTTCGACGACCAGCGCTTCTCGGGCATCAACCCCTACGCGCTGGGCTTCGCGATGATGCAGGACATCCAGCGCATCGCCGAGACCCCGACGGACGAGGACCGCTACTGGTTCCCCGACCTCGCCGGGCGGGGCGACGGCATGGGCGCGCTGCGCGACGCCTGGGCCAACTTCCGCGACGAGAGCTTCGTGCTCCAGTATCTCAGCCCGCACCTGATGCGTAAGTTCAAGATGTTCAGCGTGCGCGACGACGCGGAAGACCCCTATCTGCTGGTCGAGAACATCCACAACGAGCGCGGCTACCGCGGCATCCGCAAGCTGCTGGCACGGCAGTACGACCTGGGCTTCCTGGAACCGGACATCCAGATCGTTGACGTCGATCTGGCGGGCGACCGCAAGCTGATCCTGCACCACCGGGTGACCAACGGCGTGCTGCTGGACGAGAGCGACGCCAAGGCGGTGCTGCGCCACATCGCCAACCTGTGGGGCTACGAGGTCCAGCTCGTCGAGGTGTCGGCCCTGTCCGACGCCATCCTGAAGGAGCACGCGGTCACCGCGCCGAGCGGCATCGGAGGGTGATGGGGGGCAGGGTGGGGCTTCGTGTTTGCCCCCACCCCGGCCCTCCCCCGCTGGGCGGGGGAGGGTTAGGGTGGGGGCGACGCCTCCGGGTCCAGCGTGTACAGCTCCTGCGGGCGGCCCACCCCACGCAGCAGGTAGCGCCCGACCGAGATCAGCCGCTCCCGGCAGTCCGGAGCGGACTCCGTGAAGGCGGAGGACAGCAGGATGTCCTGGTCGAGCGACCGGCACATCGCGGCGATCCGGCTGGCCTCGTTCACCGCCGGGCCGACCACGGTGAAGTCCAGCCGGTCCACCCCGCCGATGTTGCCGTAGAACACCTTCCCCTGGTGCAGCCCGAGATAGAAGCGCGTCACCGGCAGCCCGGCGGCGGAGCGGCGGGCGTTCAGTTCCTTGCAGCGCTCCCGGGCCTCCTCCGCGGCGTCGAGCGCGGCGCGGCAGGCGTCTCCGGCGCTGGAGCGGTCGAAGACGGCCAGGATGCCGTCGCCGATGAATTTCAGCACCTGCCCGCGGTGCCGATGGATCGCCGTCACCACCAGCTCCGCATAGTCGTTCAGCAGCGGTAGGATGGTTTCCGGGGCCGCCGTGTCGGTGATGCGGGTGAAGCCCTGGAGGTCGCTGAACCACAGCACGGCATCCAGCTCCTCCGCGACGCCGCGGCGGATGTGGCCGCGCAGCACCCGGTGGCCGGCGTCCCGCCCCAGATAGGTCTCCGCCAGCGTGTTGGCGATGTGCGCCATGGCGTGGCCGCGCAGCGCCAGCGCCAAGCTGCCGGTGAGGGTGAGCAGGGCGTCGCGCTGGGCGTCGCTGAAGCCGTCGGGATGGTGCGACACCCAGGAGGAGAAGATGCAGTCCAGCTCCCCGATGGCGGCGCGGGGGCCGAGCCGGTTGACGATGGCCATGTAGTCGGTGGCACCCTGCGCCCGCAGCTCGTCCACGATCGGGAACGCGCTGTTCTCCATGCCGTTGGTTAGCCGCAGGCGCAGCATCGTCTCGCCGGAGGTGTAGAGCTGGTGGAAGGGGCTGCGCAGCCATTTCTCGTCAATGTCGGGGTCGCTGCCGTCGCCGCCATATTCGGTCTGGCGCACCTCGGCGGCGTTGCGCCCGGTGCTGTCCCAGGTGACGACATGGCCGGCGATGGTCGGGTGCAGCGTGTCCGCCCCGACCACGGTTCGGGTCAGCGGCACACCCGCCGCGACCAACCGTTCGCAGAAGCCGCCGATGAGGTCCGTCTCCGGCACCCCCTGCAGCCCGGCCTCCGCGATCCAGCGGCTGAGGTCGAGAATCCCTTGCGCATCCATGCCCGCCATCCTGCCACAGGTCGCGTTGTCCGGGAACGGAGGGTCAGCGGTGCGACACAGCGTCCGCGATGAAGGCCGTGACCGTTCCGAAGTCGCCGGTTGTCCGCAATTCGGCGGGCATGGCCTGAAAGTCAAGCTCCGGTCCGAAACCGATCATAGGCTTTCCGAAGCGCAGGGCGAGCCGAACCTCGTCCAAGGTCCCGTGGCGGCCCGGCAGGACGACGATCACGTCGCTGGTCAGGATGTTGACGTGGTTGCGGCTCAGCTCCGTCGGCGGCGCGCCAGCGGGCTTGCGCGCGAAGGGCGTCAGGATGGGCAGGTCGATGTAGGGGTTGGGGTAGCCGGGCAGGGGCGCATGGCCGCGGATCGGGTCGGGCTCGGACGGCAGGATGCCGATGGAGCGGCCGCGGCGCCCCGGCGTGCCGTGGAAGGCCCGCGCGGCGGACCGCATCACCCCGCCGCCGCCGCCGGTCAGCAGGTCGTGCCCGGCCCCGGCGATCCACGCGCCGAGCGGCTCCGCGTAGTCCGCCCATTCCTCCTGTCCCGACCCCATAACCCCGATGATCGCCATGACCGTCCGCCTTTCCGTTACCGTCCGCGTGGTTTCGCCCGCGCCGTGGGTTCGGCCTCCAGCGGGTTGTCGGGCCAATAATGCTTGGGATACTGCCCCTTGAGGTCGGCTTTCACCGCCTTGTAGGCGTTGGCCCAGAAGCTGGCGAGGTCGCGCGTCACCTGCACCGGGCGGCGGGCCGGGGACAGCAGATGGAGCAGCAGCGGCACCCGCCCGCCGGCGATGCGCGGCGTCTCGGCCAGCCCGAACATTTCCTGCAGCCGCACGGCCAGCACCGGCTCGTCCCCGCTGTAGTCGATGGGGATGCGGGAACCGCTGGGCACCTCCACATGGGTCGGCGCCTCCTTGTCCAGCCGCTGCTGCATCGCCCAGGGCAGCAGCCCGCGCAGCGCGTTGCCCAGCTCCACCCGGTCCAGATGGGCGCGGCGCGACGCGCCGTTCAGGAAGGGCGCCAGCCACTCCTCCATCGTCTCCAGCAGGGCGGCGTCGGAGACGTCCGGCCATTCCTCCCCCTCGCGGCGGCGCAGGAACAGCACGCGCGTCTGCCACTTGCGCAGCTCGTCGGACCAGGGCAGGGCGGTCAGCCCCATTTCCCGGATTCCCTCCAGCATGGCGGCGGCGATGGCCTCGGCGGGCGGGTTGGGCAGGCGCTTGTCCTCCAGCGCCAGGGCGAACAGCATGCGGCGGCGGCGGGCCAGCACCGTCTGCTCCCGCCCGTCCCAGGCGACCAGCGTCTCGCCGCGGATGTGCTCGGCGAAGGCCTCCTCCAGTTCCGCCAGGGAGAGCGGGGCGGCGAGGAAGATGCGCGACTCGCGGGCCGCCCCGTCCAGGTCGGCGACGGCCAGCCAGTCCTCGGCGCTCAGCGGCTCGGCGTCTTGGAAATAGGCGCCCCGCCCGTTGGACAGCCGGTATTGCGCGGCGGCCCCGCCCGCGCTTCCTCCGGGGCGGCGTTGGCCGATGCGGTCGGGGTAGGCCAGGGCGACCAGCAGGCCAGTGGCGCCGAGATCGCCGCCATTCCCCTTCACGCCCAGCTGGCGCTTCCAGTTGCGGGCCTGCTTCAACGCCTGCTGGGCGCCGCCGCGCTCCACCGTCAGGCCGCGCCCGGCGCCGCGCACCCGGCCTTCATCGTCCAGCCCGCGCAGCAGTTCCACGCGCAGCCGCAGGTCGGCGTCGCGGAAGCCGGGCTGGGCGCGGACGATGTCACGCTCGCCGAGCAGGGCGGCAACCTCGCAGGCCAGCGCACCCAGCCCCATCGCCTTGCCCTTCAGCATCATGTGGGCCAGCCGGGGATGCACGCCGAAGCCGGCCATGCGGCGGCCGTGGGCGGTGATGCCGCCATCGGCGTCCAACGCCCCCAGCTCGCGCAGCAGTTCCCGCGCCTGGGCCATGGCGGCGGCGGGCGGCGGGTCGAGCCAGGCGAGCGACGACGGGTCGGACACGCCCCACACCGCCAGCTCCAGCGCCAGCGGGGCGAGGTCGGCGTCCATGATCTCCGGCGGGGTGAAGGCGGCCAGCGCCTTGTGCGACGGCTCCGGCCACAGGCGGTAGCAGACGCCGGGCTCCAGGCGGCCGGCGCGGCCCCGCCGCTGCTCCGCCGAGGCCTGGGAGACCTTGGCGGTGACCAGCCGCGTCATGCCGCTGCGCGGGTCGAAGCGGGGGACGCGCATCAGCCCGCCGTCCACCACGATGCGGATGCCCTCGATGGTCAGGCTGGTCTCGGCGATGGGGGTGGCGAGCACGATCTTGCGCGTGCCCGGCGGGCTGGGGGCGATGGCGCGGTCCTGGGCGTCCGCCGTCAGGTCGCCGTAGAGCGGGGCGATCACCGTGCCGGGGCCGAGGTCCGCCGACTCCAGAAGGCTCTGCACCCGCCGGATCTCCCCGGCGCCGGGCAGGAAGACCAGCGCGTTGCCGCTTTCCTCCCGCACCGCGCGGCGGACGGCGGCGGCCACGGCGTCCTCGACGCGGGTGCCGGTAGCCGGAGACTCGAGGTAGCGGGTCTCAACCGGGAAGGCGCGGCCCTCGCTGGTCACCATCGGGGCGTCGCCCAGCAGGGCGGCGACGGGGGCGCCGTCCAGCGTCGCTGACATCACCACCAGCCGCAGGTCGTCGCGCAGCGCGCCGCGCGCCTCCTGCACCAGCGCCAGGGCCAGATCGCTGTCGATGCCGCGCTCGTGGAACTCGTCGAACAGCACGGCGCCCACCGTCGGCAGCTCGGGGTCCTCCTGAAGCTGGCGCAGGAACAGGCCGTCGGTCACCACCTCGATCCGGGTCTTCGGACCGACCTTCGTGTCCAGCCGCACGCGGTAGCCGACCGTCTCGCCGACGCCTTCCCCCAGCATCGCGGCCATGCGGCGGGCGGCGGCGCGGGCGGCCAGCCGCCGCGGCTCCAGCACGATCACCTTGCGCCCGGCCAGCCAAGGGCGGTCGAGCAGGGCCAGCGGCACGCGGGTCGTCTTGCCGGCCCCCGGTGGCGCCTGGAGCACCGCCACGCCGCGCCCGTCCAGCGCGGCCAGCAGCTCGGGAAGCACGGGGTCGATGGGAAGGGGCGGGATGCTCATGAATTCTGTGAACCGGTGGCGAAGGGCGCTGCCCGTGTTCCTGGCAGCGGCGGGCGCCCCGGTCAAGCCTTCCGCCGGGACGCCCCGGCTATTCGGCCTCCTCCTTGCAGAAGACTCCGGCCTCGCCGTCGTAGGTGAACAGCTCGGCGTAGCGGGCCCAGCCGGTCACGGCGTTCAGCGTCGCCTCCGCATAATCCTCGCTCATGAAGGCCTCCAGTTCGCGGGCGAACGGGGCGTAGGGAACGCGGTGGTCGGGGCGTTCCGACAGGGCGGCGTGGATGTGCGCGGCGAGCGGCACGAAATGGACCAGATGCTCGGCGAACAGGGCCTTGCGGTCGCCCATCCCGGCCTCGGCGAACAGGCGGCCCGGCTC
Organism: Azospirillum aestuarii; assembly: GCF_016632405.1. Taxonomy (NCBI): domain Bacteria; kingdom Pseudomonadati; phylum Pseudomonadota; class Alphaproteobacteria; order Rhodospirillales; family Azospirillaceae; genus Azospirillum; species Azospirillum aestuarii. The sequence continues at coordinate 246,325 of NZ_JAEPIV010000002.1, read as the reverse complement.
GGTCAGCCGGATGTCGCCCTCCGCCACCTCGGCGAAGCCGAGCATCTGGAGCGTCTCGGCGATGGGGAAGAGGTCGTCGATCTCGTGCCGCAGCGCCGCCGCGAGGTGCGGCAGGTCCGCCTTGCCGTGGTAGGGCGGGGCGGCCAGCGTCTCCAGTAGGCCGGACAGCCGGTTGGTCGAGACGGGCTGGAGCGCCTCGGCGTAAACCGGCCGCGGGCGCCCGGTTGCCGCCGCCGCGGCGGCCGGCGGCTTGCGCGCGGTCATCCGGCCGTAGATGTCGTCGACCAGATCGCGGAAGTCCTGGGCCAGCCGGTTGCGCGGGTGCGGGATGTCCACCCGGATCTCCGCCGCCACGCGGCCCGGATTGGAGGCGAAGACCAGGATGCGGTCGCACATCAGCACCGCCTCCTCGATGTTGTGGGTGACCATCAGGATCGACCGGGTCGGCAGCTTGCGCTCCATCCACAGGTCGAGCAGGTCGGTGCGCAGCGTCTCCGCCGTCAGCACGTCGAGCGCCGAGAAGGGCTCGTCCATCAGCAGGATCTCCGGCTGGACCACCAGCGCGCGGGCGAAGCCGACGCGCTGGCGCATCCCGCCGGACAGCTCCTTGGGGTAGGCGTTCTCGAAGCCCGACAGCCCGATCAGGTCGATGGCCTCCCCGGCGCGCGCCGCCGCTTCCTTTCCGGGAACGCGCAGCGCCTTCAGCCCGGCCAGCACATTCTCCTCGACGGTCAGCCAGGGGAACAGCGCAAAGGACTGGAACACCATCGCCACCCCGTCGGTCGGCCCGGCCACCGCCGCGCCGTGATGCAGAACCTCGCCGGAGGTCGGCCGCGCCAGCCCGGCGACGATGCGCAGCAGCGTGGACTTGCCCGAGCCGGAGCGGCCGAGCAGCCCGACGATCTCGCCGTCGCGCAGCGTCAGGTCCACGCCGTCGAGCACGACATACTGCTGGCCGGACGGCTTGCGGTAGGCCTGCCGGACGCCGCGGAGTTCGAAGAGAGTCGGATTCTGCGTCACGATACGGCCTCCGTCAGGCAAGGCGCAGGCGGCGTTCGGCGTAGCCGTACAGCGGACGCCAGAGCAGCCGGTTGAGCAGGGTGACGAACAGGGACATCACGGCGATGCCGAGCACGATGCGCGGGTAGTCGCCCGTGGCGGTCGCCTGGGCGATGTAGCTGCCCAGCCCGTGCGCGGTGACCTCGGCGTCGCCCCAGCGCACCGCCTCGGCGACGATGCTGGCGTTCCACGAGCCGCCCGCCGCGGTCACCGCACCGGTCAGGTAATAGGGGAAGACGCCGGGCAGCATGACGTCGCGCCACCACTGCCAGCCGCGAATGCGGAAGCTGGAGGCCGCCTCCTTGAGGTCGCTGGGGAAGGCGGAGGTTCCGGCGATGACGTTGAACAGGATGTACCACTGCGTGCCCAGGATCATCAGCGGGCTGAGCCAGACGTCCGGGTTCAGGTCGAAGCGCAGGATGGTGACGACGGCGACCGGGAACAGAAGGTTGGCCGGGAAGGCCGCCAGGAACTGCGCCATCGGCTGGACCGTCTCGGCGAGGCGCGGGCGCAGCCCGATCAGCACGCCGAGCGGCACCCAGACGAGCGAGGCGATGGCGATCAGCACCACGACGCGCAGCAGCGTCGCCGCCCCGAGCAGCAGCACGGTGCCGACGTCGCCCCAGCCGGCCCCGCCGGCGATGAAGGTCACCAGGGTCGAGCCCAGGGCGAGCGCCGCCGCTGCGACGACCGCGTACCACCCCCGATCAAGCGCCCGGTCGAACGCGGGGGAGAGTGGGGCGGCGACCCGGCGCTTCAGGGCCGGGGGCAGGGCGGCGGCGAGAGAGGAGAGGGGCGACAGGCGCAGCCACGCCACCCGGTCGAGCAGGGACTCGACCGGCGCCAGCATCGCCCGGCAGAAGCGGGTGCGCTGGAACAGCCGCAGCACCCAGGACTCGGGCGCCTCCTGCGCGCCAGTCTGCTCGAAGCGGAACTTGTCGGCCCAGGCGACCAGCGGGCGGAACAGGAACTGGTCGTAGAGCAGGATGACCGCCAGCATCGCCAGCACCGCCCAGCCGACGGCGCCGAGATTCTTCTGCGCGATGGCCTCGGCCAGATAGGAGCCGATGCCGGGCAGCGTGACGGTCCGGTCGCCGACCGTAATCGCCTCCGACGCGACGACGAAGAACCAGCCGCCGGACATCGACATCATCATGTTCCAGACCAGCCCCGGCATGGCGAAGGGCGCCTCCAGCCGCCAGAAGCGCTGCCAGCCGGAGAAGCGGAAGCTGGTGGCCGCCTCGTCCAGATCGCGCGGCACCGACCGCAGCGACTGGTAGAGGCTGAAGGTCATGTTCCAGGCTTGGCTGGTGAAGATGGCGAAGATCGCCGCGCATTCGGCGCCCAGCACGCTGCCGGGAAACAGCGACAGGAAGAAGACCACCGTGAAGGAGATGTAGCCGAGCACCGGCACCGACTGGAGCACGTCCAGCACGGGGATCAGCACCATGCCGGCCCGGCGGCTCTTGGCCGCCAGGGTGGCGTAGGTGAAGGTGAACAGCAGCGAGGCCGCCATCGCCGCCAGCATGCGCATCGTCGAGCGCAGCGCGTAGTCCGGAAGGTTCCAGGGGTCGAGCGAGACGGCCGGCGTGTCGAGGCTGGTCAGTGGGGCGGTCATCTGGTGACCGCCGGCGGCGGCCAGCGCGAGAAGGCCGACGACCAGCGGCAGGGCCACGAGATCCCAGCGGTTGGGCGTGGCGGTCGTCGCCTTCACGGAAACGCTTGTCTGGGTCCAGACCATGGCCCCTCCATCCTGCGGCCGGGCTGGCGTCCGGCCGCGTTCGGCATGCGCAATCGGCGTGTGCAGGCACCCTGCGCCATGCGGCGGCGAGAGGGCGTCAAAGGTGGATGGCGGTCAGCCCGATGCGGGCGCGCGGAACGGCATCGGAATGGTGATGAAAGGATTCACCATGGTTCACCTGTGCGGCTGTCGGCATCGCGGCCGGCCATGGCGAACCTGCGAAAGGGTCAGCCCAGGATCGGCGGAGAACCGAAGGTTGTTCGGGGTCGACGACTGGAGCTGTCCATCTCTTGCTTTCTCGGCGTGGGGCCGGACCACGCATCCGGACGCCCGCCAATCATGCGGTGACGTTGTCGCTCATCTACTCCTGCGGCTGGAACCGGTCAAGCGCACGGCGGCGTTTCCCGGCGATCATGGCAGAGGTTTCATGTTTCCCGCCATCGCCGTTGGAGCAGGGGCGCGCCGCCCGGCGCAGGCCCCCGAGGGCGTGTCAAAGTGTCGCAGAAGCCCGCAACCGGCCAGCGATGCCGAGATCCTTTCGCAACAAGGCGTTATGGTTCAAATAACCACAATCCATTTGTGACTTAACGATCTCGGGACCCCATGGCCAACATTCACGACCCCGCCCTGTTCCTCGCCCACGCCTGCGCGCTGGAGGAGGACGCCGCCAACCGTTTCGCCGACCTGTCGGAGGCCATGAAGACCTACGGCAACGCGGACGTCGCGGCCTTCTTCGCCAAGATGGCCGAGTTCTCGCGCCTGCATCTGGCGGACGCCCGCAAGCGCTCCGCCTTCCGCGACGTGCCGGCGCTCGCCCCGGACGATTTCCAATGGCCGGACGACGAAAGCCCGGAAGCGGCCTCCATGGAAGGCTCGCACTATCTGATGACGGTGGATTACGCGCTGGATCTGGCGCTCGACAGCGAGAAGCGCGGGCACGCCTTCTACGCCGACGTGGCGGCCTCCACCACGGACCCGGAGGTCCGCATGATGGCCGAGGAATTCGCCTCCGAAGAGGCGGAGCATGTGGCGGAACTGGAGCGCTGGATCGAGCGCTTCCCCAAGAAAGTGTAAGGGCCGTTTCCCGCGGTTTCCGCCCTTGCGGGAACCGCGGGAAGGACGGGCGCGCGCCTTACTTGGTCAGTTCGGCGTAGTCGTACTCGTACTTCGTGTCCGCCGGCTTGAAGGTCTTGAAGGAGGCGATGACGTCGTCCACCGACACGCCCGCCGGCACGTTGAGAATTTCGTACACGACCGAGCTGCCGCTGGTCGGGCCAACGTCGGCGTTGCGGTGAGCCTGGGAAATCAGGCCCTCGCCGGCCTTCTTGATCATGATCGAAGCCATATCCGTTCCGTCTCCTGTTACACGTCGCCCGACGCAGCAATATCCATAACTCGAATAAGGGTATGGGGCCAATGGATAAATTGCTGCGGCGCGTCAGCGGCGGGTGATCCAGAGCGCGGTCACGTCGTCGTTCAAGTGTTCGCCATGGATCGCGGCGTGGCGGGCCATCAGGGTGGGCAGGGGGCGGTCGGGGGCGTCCGCCGCCGCGCGCTCGGCCAGACGGAGCAGACCGTCCTCGCCCAGCATGGCGCCCTTGGCGTCCCTGGCCTCGCTCAGCCCGTCGGAATAGAGGAACAGGCTGTCGCCGCGCCGCAGCGGAACGCGGTGATTCGTGTAGGCCGAGTCCGGGAAGGCGCCGAGAAGCGGGCCGGAGGCGTCCAGCGGCTGGAAGCCGAAGTTGGTCGCCAGGAGAGGGCTGGGCGCGGCGGCGGCGGCGTAGAGCAGCGTGTCGGCGGCGCGGTCGATCACCCCATAGAAGGCGGTGGCGAACTGGCCCAGCGGCAGGATCTCGCACAGCCGCAGGTTCAGCTGGCGCAACAGGCGGGCGGGGTCGCGCACCTCCTCCGGCGGGGTGCGGGTGAGCAGCGTGTGCAGGCGGAAGGCGTTGATCGCCGCGGCGATGCCGTGGCCCGACAGGTCGGCGGCGAAGACCCCGACGCGGGTCCCGTCGATCGCGAAGGCCGTCCAGAAGTCGCCGCCGATCTCGTCCGACGCGCGGAAGACCGAATCCACCGTCAGCCCGTTCCGCTCGGCGAGGGCGGCCAGCTCCGCCGCTTCCGGGACCAGGGCGAGCTGCATGGCGCGGGCCTGCCGCAGGTCGCGCTCCACCCGCTCGTGGAAGGCGCGCAGCTCCTGCACCATCGACCGGCGTTCCAGGTGGTAGCGCACGCGGGCGATGCATTCGCCGGGGTTGATCGGCTTGGCGATCAGATCGGTCGCCCCGGCGCTGAAGCAGACCGTTCTCATCTGGTCGGAATGCAGCGCGCTTTGCATGAGGATCGGCAGGTCGCGCCAGCGCGGGTCGCCGCGCAGGCTGCGGCACACGCCGATGCCGTCCATCCGCGGCATCGCCGCGTCGAGCAGCAGCAGGTCGGGGGCGAAGCTCTCCAGCCGCTCCATCACCTCCTCCGCGGAGGAGGCGAAGGCGACCTGGGTGATGCCGGCCCATTGCAGGAAGCGGGTCAGCGTCCTGCGGTTGAAGGCGCTGTCGTCGGCGATCAGCACCCGGCAGCCGCCGAGCGGGATGCCCAGTTCCATCCCGTAGACCGACGCGCCGGCACCGGGACGGGCGGGGCGGGGCGGGGCGTCGTCGCCCTCCGTTCCGGGCGGCACCGCCATGGCGCGTAGGTGGCCCATCGCGTCCGTACCCGCCGCCTCAGTCGGCGATGTTGAACATGGTGTGGAACTTGGCGATCGTGATCAGGCGCCGCACCTCGTCGCGGGCGCCGCGGATCGCGAAGTCAAGGTTGCGCCGCTGCGCGGTGTCGCGGGCGATGATGAACATGCCGAGGCCGGAGGAGTCGACGAAGTCGAGCCGGGACAGGTCGAACACCACCCGGTGCCCCGCCGGCCGCTCGAAGGTGGCGATGACGTCGCGGAAGGTGTCGTGGTCGGCAAAGGTCATGCGCCCGCTCAGCACGATCTCGGTGCTGGCCGGGGCCTCGCGGACGGAGAAATCCATGGCGGCGCTCATCTGTGGTTCACCCGTGGCCGAAGAGAGGCGCATCCTTCCACCGGCCGGACCCGGTGGGGACGCCGGCGCATTCTAGGGCGCCGGGAATTGCACTTTGATGACGTTGCCGTGTCGGCACCGCGTTATCCGGTGGGGATTGGCGGACTTTATTGCAGCGCGGCCTCTTCCACCCTTGGACGCGACAGGCGTTCGGCGATTCCGCCGGCCAGCCATGCCGAATAGGCATCGCGGCCCTCCGGTCCCAGCATGCCGCTGCGGCAGAAGGTCGTCGTTTTGCGCGCCGAGTCGGGAAAACGCCACAACGGGAGGTCCGCCTGCCTGCTCAAGCGGTCGAGCGCCGCCGGCCGGTAGCCGTTCCCCGCGCCGTACAGCCGCTCCTCCACCGCCGCTGGGCGGGGCGGAAGCAGCAGGGCGATCCCGGCCCCGGCGGCGCGCGCCTGATCGGCGAAGCGGCGCACCCGCTCGAAGGCCGGCGCGTCGTCGTTCATCCGGACCGCGGCGTTGCGGGTCTCCACCCAGCGGTCGGCCCGGCGTTTGGCGGCGTCGTCGGTCCAGCCCTGCGGACCGACGGCGCGGCACGGCTTGGCGTATTGCAGGGCGCTCTGGTCGGGCAGGTAGGGGCGGCCCAGCATCGCCACGTCGGTCAGGTGCGAGCCGTAGCGGCGCAAGCCGTCGAGATCGCTGCGCTCCGCGAACAGCAGATCCACGTCCAGGAGGACCAGCGCCGGCTTCAGCTTCAGCACCTCGCTCAGCAGCGGCTCGAAGTCCTCGATCCGGGCGTGATCGTGGACGATGCGCAGGAAATGCAGGCTCTCAACCCCGTGCTCGGTCGCCAGCGCGGCCATGCCCGGCTCGTCCAGGGTGGCGTGGCGCAGCGCCGAGTCGCCCAGCGCCACCACCACGACGGGGGACAGGTCCCGCGCCGCCCGCTCCGCCGTGGCGGCGATGCGGTTGCTGTTGTACCAGGCGAAGGGCCGGTCGTGGAGGCTGTAGCCGGTCCAGAAGGCCCCCGCCGTCCCGGCCGCGAACAGGGCGGGGATCACCGCCAGCAGGATGATCCACAAACGCCGCGGCTTCGCTTGCGGCCCGGTCCGGTCCTTCCGGTGCTTTCGCGGTTCAACAGGCCCGGTCATGGTCCCTCTGCTCCTCCCAGCGGTGCGCCCGGCGACGCGCCCAAGCGATGCGCGGTGTCCGATGACTCAAACACTCCGGGAGGGAGCAGGGTCCCGTGCGCCGCCATGTTTTCCTATGACGAAGGGGGCATCCGTTCGGATCGTGCCGGAGTAGCCGGGTGCGGGCGCTTTCGTGTAGTCTTGCACGAAAGGCGAGGCACGCATCGAGGAACAGGATGAGCACCGAAATCCGCACCTTCATGATCCCCGACGCGAGCGCGGACGAGGCCCAAGGGCAACTCTCCTCCTTCCTGCGCGCGGTCGAGGTGCAACGCATCGAGACCGCCTACGCCGACGGCGCTTGGCGCATTCTCGTGCTCTACAAGGACCTGAAGCGCAAGGAGGAATCCCTCCAGATCGAGGCCGCGATCAACGCCGCCCTCAACGGTTGGCGGGACCGCGCGGCGGCTCGCGAAGGGCTGTCGCGCGACGCCGTGCTGCCGGACGAGCTGGTGCCGGAAATCGCTCGATTCGCCCCCACGACGGAGCGCGAGTTGTCCATCATCGTCGGCGCCCGCGACCTCGGCGTCGGTCACTTCGGGGGGGAGATCGTGCAGGTCGTCCGCGCGACCCTGGACGAACTGATCGACTGATCCGGCCGCTTTCCGGAATGGCATAGGCTGAAGGGCCAAGCGGCCATGTCCACTGTGCCGAAAAGAGAAGCCGGACCCGCCGTAAGCCCGATTCCAGACACGTCCACGCTGTGCCAGCATACCCTCGTAATTTGCGGCAATGCAGCATGGCGGGGGCCATGGACGGAACATCCGGATCGAGAAGCGGCGCTCCTGACTACCGCGCCATGGCGCGGGAACTGGAGGCGTTCAGCCGTCAGGCGGCGGAGCGCGCGGCGGCCACCGGCGACGGCAGCATGGACGACCTGGCGCAGCGGCTCGGACGCCACGCCGAACAGATCCGGCACGATCTGGCCGAAGCCCCGACGCGCCGGTTCGGCTGGCGCCTAGGCCTTCTCCACCTTCAGCAGAGTGCCCTCGGCGCCGACGATGCGGACGCGGGTGCCGGCGGGGAGGTCGGGTCCTTCGACGGTCCAAAGCCCGTCGCCGATCTGCGCCCGGCCCCGGCCGTTGACGATGGGCCCGTCCAGCGTGTGCAGCGTCCCGATGTATTGCGCCGTCCGGCGGTTCAGATGCGGCGTGTGCGTCGTATGCGCTGATCCGCGGGACAGGAACCGCGTTCCGGCCAGCGCGGCGATGGCGAGCAGGGCGAACAACAGCCCCTGATGCTCCCACGGCAAGGACGGCCAGACCAGGAGCACCAGCCCGACCAGTGCCGCGGCGCCGCCCAGCCAGAGAAAGGCGGCTCCCGGCGCCACCGTCTCCAGCGCGCCCAGCAGCACGGCCAGAACCCACCAGTGCCAGAATTCGATCATCGCGGGTCCGCCTTCGGAGTTTCGCCTGATCTTACGACCCCGGCGGCGTTGGTGCATCGCTCCTGTTCGGTTCCTCGCGATTCCAGGGTCCGCGCGGCGCGTCGGTCGCCGGTGGGCGCGGCACCTGCGGCGGAACGGAGGGTGTTCCGGAACTCGGCGGCCGGTTCGGGAAGGCTTCGCGGGCGATCTCCGCGATGCCGCCGATGGCGCCGATCACGTTGGCGGCCTCCAGCGGCATGAACAGCACCTTCTGGTTCGGCGCCGCGGCCACCGCGGTCAGGGCGTCCATATAGCGCTGGGCGACGAAGTAATTGATGGCCTGGACGCTGCCCCCGGCGATGGCGTCGGACACCAGCCGGGTGGCCTCGGCCTCCGCCTGGGCGGAGCGCTCGCGCGCCTCGGCGTCGCGGAAGGCCGCCTCGCGCCGGCCCTCGGCCTGGAGGATGGCCGCCTGCTTGGCGCCCTCCGCCCGCAGGATGGCCGCTTGGCGCTGACCCTCCGCCTCCAGGATGGAGGCGCGGCGGTCGCGCTCCGCCTTCATCTGGCGGGCCATGCTGTCCACGAGGTCGCGCGGCGGCTGGATGTCGCGGATCTCGATGCGCGTCACCTTGACGCCCCAGGGGCTGGTCGCCTCGTCCACCACGCCCAGCAGACGGGCGTTGATCTGGTCGCGTTGCGACAGCAGTTCGTCCAGGTCCATCGAGCCCATGACCGTGCGGGTGTTGGTCATGGTCAGGTTCAGGATCGCCAACTCCAGGTTGTTGACCTCGTACGAGGCCTTGGCGGCGTCGATCACCTGGAAGAAGACCACGCCGTCCGCCGTGACCATGGCGTTGTCGCGGGTGATGACCTCCTGCGAGGGCACGTCGAGCACCGTCTCCATCATGCTCTGCTTGCGCCCGATCCGGTCGACCAGCGGCAGTATCAGATGCAGGCCCGGCTGAAGCGTGCGGGTGTAGCGCCCGAACCGCTCCACCGTCCATTCCTGACCCTGCGCCACCGTCCGCACGCCCAGCAGAACCAGCGCGAGTGCGAAGATCAGGAGCGCGATGACGAAGAGCGTCAAGCCGCTGACCACCATCACCCCACCTCCCATCCGGTCGTTTCCTCCCTCGGACCATGCCACGGCGGGGCCGCCCCGGCCAGAGCTACAGCGGCTACAGCATCAGCCCAGCAGGGCGCCGATCGGCTTCAGCGGCTCGTGCGCGTCGAACAGGATCTTCAGGATCGCCAGGATCGGCACCGCAAGCAGGGCGCCGGGGATGCCCCACATCCAGCCCCAGAACAGGATGGACACGAACACCGCGATGGGATTCAGCGCCAGCCGCCGCCCGACGATCATCGGGGTCATGAAGTTGCCCTCCATCATCGTCAGCGCCACGAAGGTCAGCGGCGGCCCGAGGATGTGCGCGCCCCCGTCGAAGGTGAGCGCCGACACCAGGAACAGAACCGCCGTCATCACCGCCGGCCCGATGAAGGGGACGTAGTTGATGAGCCCGGCGAGCGTTCCCCACAGCGCCGCGTTGGGCACCCCCCACAGCCACATCGCCAGCGTCGTCGCAAGGCCGAGGCCGATGTTGATGACCGTGATGGTCGCCAGATAGGCGGCGATGTTCTGCTGCACCGTGGCGGCGACCATGGCGTAATGCACGCGGTCGTCGACGTCGCTCATCGTGCCGATCAGCGCCTCCAGGCTCTGCCGCCCGCGGGCCAGGAAGAAATAGAGCAGCACCTGAAGGATCACCACGTTGGCGATCACCGCCTCGGCCTGGTGCAGCACCTGTTCGGCCAGCGACGGGCCGCGCACCACCACCTCCCGCGCCGTGCCGTTGCGGTCGGAGGCCATCTGCTCGATCTGGCGGGAGGCTTCGCGGGCGCGCTCGATGCCCTCGCGGATGTCGCCCAGCTTGAACTCCAGCTCATGGACCACGCGGGGCATCCGGTTGACCCATTCGGTGGCCGGGGTCGCCAGCGTGTAGATGGCCCCGAGCCCGGCGCCGAACACCGTGATCACCACCACCGCCGCGCCCAGCGCCTCCGGCAGGCCAAGCCGGTAGAGGCCGCGCACGCAGGGCCGCAGCAGAAGGCTCATGATCAGCGCCAGCATGATCGGCAGAAGCACGTCACGCCCGAAATACAGCGTGAACAGCAGCGCGATGACGAACAGCCCCACCACCGCCACCCGCGCGGGGTCGCGGGGATTCCGGGCCGGCGGCAGGGGCTCGGTCACCGGCTCCGGCGGCGGGGTCAGGGGCGGATCGATCGTGCGGTCGCTCATCGGGGGCAGGCACTCCGGGAGTAGCGGGCCGGGGGGCGCTTGACGGCGCCGGACCCCCGCCCGATTTAGGGGTATTCCAGGACCGCGCCCACGCGGCCCCGCTTCGCGATGACCGGAGTTCCACGAGATGCGCAGCCCGTTCCCTTCGATAAACATCCGCCGCGGCCTGATGGTCCTGGCGCTATCCGTGCTGCCACCGATGGCCGCCTCCACCGCTGCTTTGGCCGAGGACCTCGTCGTTGGGCGCTTCTCCAACGACTGGACCGGCAACGGGCTTCAGGTGCAGGCGGTCGAGGACCCGAAGGTGAAGGGCATCACCTGCCATCTGGTGGATTTCGACCGCAGCGTGCTCGACCGGCTGACCAAGGGGAACTGGTTCGAGGACCCGTCCAACGCCTCCATCGCCTGCCGGCGCACCGGGCCGCTGGTGATCGGCGACATCGAACTGTCGCAGAAAGGCGAGGAGGTCTTCTCCGAGCGAAAGAGCCTGATCTTCAAGTCCATCGCCATCCGCCGCATCTACGACCGGGTGAACGACACGCTGATTTATGTGGTCTACAGCCGGCAGGTGAAGGACGCCTCGGCGAAGATGTCCATCTCTAGCGTGCCGCTGATCGATACGAACCCTCAATGGGAAAAGGGTAAGCCTGCCGTGAAATGATCGGATGGCTTGCAATCGGGCGGACGCGGCGCCATCATCAGGCTTGGGAGGCCGGGGCCGGAATCCCCCGCCTCCCGGCCCGATCACTGCCGGTTCAGAAGATCAAGGATTGCCTTGACGATCTGAAGCAGCAGGATCAGGAGACCGAGGATTTCCTTCATCCTCCGAGCCTCCTTGTTGAGCGGCGGGGTGATGGCCACCCATCACCCGTCCGCGCCTCCACCTCGCACGGTGTGCGGGACGGGCGCAACGGAAACTCCACAGATGCGTGTGCGGCGGATTGGCCGGCCGAGCCCCTGGCGATTCGTCAGGTCTTGCCGCGGCGGGACCGCCACTTGCGCCACAGCAGGTAAAAGCCGGGCGCCAGCGTCACGATCAGGATGATGCGCACCATGTGGTGGGTGGCGACCAGCGCCACGTCGATGTTCAGCGCCAGCGCGACCAGCGTCATCTCCGCCAGCCCGCCCGGCGCGAAGGCGAGAATCAGCGCGGCCAGCCCCAGCCCCGTCGCCTCGTCCACCATCCAGGCCGCCGCCATGGTGACCAGCAGCATCAGCCCGGTGAGCCCCAGCGCGGTCAGCCCGTCGCGCCCGATGCGGCGAATGTTCAGCCCGGTGAAGCGGCAGCCCAGCGATGCGCCGATCACCACCTGGGCGGCGGCGACCAGCACGCCCGGCGGCTTGCCCTCGGTCAGCCCGGCGAGGTGGATCGCGGCGGACAGCAGCATCGGCCCGACGATCTGGGCGGCGGGGATGCGCAGCAGCTTCGCCAGGGGATAGCCCAGCGCGCAGGCGGACAGCAGCGCCACGTCCAGCGGGGCGAGCGACAGCAGGGGCGGGCCGAGCGCGCCGCGCCGCGCCGGGTCGTACAGCCCCAGCGCCTGGAAGGCGAAGGGGATGACCAGCACCACCAGCATCACCCGCAGCGCGTGGGACAGCGCCATGGTCCGGCTGTCGCCGCCCATCTGGGTGCCGACCATCACCATCTCGTTCAGCCCGCCGGGCGTGGCGGTGAAGAAGGCGGTCGGCGGGTCCAGCCGGGCGGCGCGGCGCAGATACTGCACCCCGAGCGTGGTCGCCAGCACGAGATAGACGGCCAGCGCCCCCAGAGACAGGCTCCATTCGCCGAGCCGCCCCAGGATGTCCGGGGTGAAGCCGCTGCCCAGCATCACGCCGAGGATCATGATCATGGCGTTGCGCAGCGGCTTCGGCACATGCAGCGCGACACCGGCCATGGCGGCGACGGTGGTGGCGGTCATGGCGCCGATCATCCAGGCCAGCGGCAGATGGAAAAAGCTGAACAGCGCGCCCCCCGCCGTCCCCAGAGCGAGGGCGAGCGCGAAGGGCCGAAGCCCCGGTCCGATGGTCATGCCGTCCGTGATCCCGCCGTCACGGGACGATCCGCCCCAGCCGGACGGCGGTCTGCCCGGATTTGGGACGCCGCGCCGGCATGATGAGCACGCAGTCGTCGTAGGGCGTCACGATCGGGCGGTTGCCGTCATGGCCCAGAACCGTCCCGGCGCGGGGAATGACCTCCATCCCCACATAGGGCTGGTCGAAGAAGAACTCGTCGGTTTCCGCGGTCACCGCCTCGGTCACCTCGACGGTTCGTTGCGGATCGGGGTGGCGGCGGATGTGGCGGTCGGCCAGCGACGGGTCGATCATCTCCTGGGCGAGCAGGAAACGCATGGCGCTTTCCAGGGCGACCAGCGCCGTCTCAACCCGCCAGTGCTGCCCGCATTCGACCAGGATGGCGGTGCGCCGCCCGTCCGCCGCGGCGAAATCCGCGTAGTCGATCACCCGCCGCCCCGCCGCGTGCCCCTCGTCCGCGACGACCCAGGCCGGGTAACCGAGCCGGCGGGCCAGTGCGCGGGCACGCTCCGTCCGTCCGCACAGCGTCAGGGGCGGTGTGTCCGCCGTCATGGAATGCAGATCGAGTATGACGTCCGCCGCGTCGAACACGGGGCGGAGCTGCCGGGCGCGGCGCAGTTCCACACTGTCGCGCGGGCCGTCCAGGACCTCCGGCGACCAGACGCGGTTCATGTCCTCGTCGACGAAGCGTGAGGCGTAGGGCCGCTCGGCGTCGAAACCGCGATAGGCGGCGGTGTTGGCGAAGACCAGCGTCAGCCGTCCGCGTGTTGGCTTGACGCCCATACGGAACAGCCGGTCCATCGCCACCGCGCCGCCGATCTCGTTGCCGTGAATCAGCGAGACAATGACCGCTTGCGGGCCGGGTCGCCCGGACTCCAGCGTCGTGACATGGTCGATGCCGGTGTTTCCACGACGGTAGGGGCCGATGTCCGGCGGCGTCAATTCGATCGGTGGCAGGGATTCGGTCAAGCGGATCTCGCCTCTGCGGGTCTGGCCGATGCCGGGCGCTTTCGCCGAATGGTCAGTATGGCGGAGAGTCCGGCGGTGCGCCAGCCCCGCCATGTCCGCTCGACCATCCTGTCCTTAGCCTTGCCGGTGCCCTACCGGTGTATGACGGTTTTTGGTCGACGGACACCCGGCCATCGTCTATACCCGAATCCATCCGCCGCAGCGCCATGCTATGCCCTCCGGGCAGGTGCCGTGGTGCGTCGGCGCAGTTGGTACACCGGGGTCAGCCATGAGTTTCGTGATCGAGGACGTGCTCGTCCGCAACGATCCGATCGTCCCGCGCCTGCCGGTGTTCTTCGATTCACCGCACAGCGGCACCGTCTACCCGCGCGACTTCGCCTTCGTCTGCCCGCTGTCGACCTTGCGGCAGGCCGAGGACACCCATGTGGACGAGCTGTTCGCCCACGCACCGGAGCATGGCGCGACGCTGCTCTGCGCCCTGTTCCCGCGCACCTACATCGACGCGAACCGGGCCATCGACGACATCGACCCGGCGCTTCTCGACGGGCGCTGGCCGGAACCGCTGCGCCCGACGGAGAAGAGCGCCGCCGGCATGGGGCTGATCCGCACGCTGTGCCGTCCGGGGATGCCGCTCTACGACGGGCGGCTGTCGGTGGCCGAGGTGGCGGAGCGCATCAACCGTTACTACCGGCCCTATCATTTCCAGGTCGCCAGCGTGATGGACGATCTGGCCGCGCGGTTCGGCGCCGTCTGGCACGTCGACTGCCATTCGATGCCCTCCGCGGTCGGGCCGGGGGCGGCGCACAGGCTGGGCATGGATTTCGTGCTGGGCGACCGCGACGGCACCAGCTGCGAACCGGGCTTTACCGCCCTGGTCGAGCAGGTGCTGACCGGGCTCGGCTACAAGGTCACGCGGAACCATCCCTTCAAGGGGGTCGAGCTGGTGTCCCGCCATTCCAACCCGGCGCGGGGCCGCCATTCCCTCCAGCTCGAGATCAACCGCCGGCTCTACATGAACGAGGAAACGCTGGAGCGGAACGAGGGTTTCGCCCGGCTCCAGGCCGACCTGACCACTTTGACCCGCCGCATCTGCGCCCATGCGCAGGCCAGCACCGCGCGCCGCGCCGCCGAGTAAGGGCCAAGCCGGAGAAGGGCATTACGGCGAGAACTGCTCCTTCAGAATCCGCTCCTCGAAGTTCAGCTCCGGGTCGAACAGCAGGGTCAGCGTGACGTCGCGGGCCTCCTCCACGTCGACGCGGATGACCTCGCGCACCTCGGTCGAGTCGGCCACGGCGCTGACCGGGCGCTTGACCTCCTCAAGGATATCCACAGTGATCTTGGAGCTGTGGGGCAGCAGCGCGCCGCGCCACCGCCGCGGCCGGAAGGAGCTGATCGGCGTCAGCGCCAGCACCCCGGCGCCCAGCGGGATGATCGGGCCGTGGGCCGACAGGTTGTAGGCGGTGCTGCCGGCGGGGGTGGCGACCAGCACGCCGTCGCAGATCAGCTCCGGCAGGCGGACCACCCCGTCCACGGTGATGCGCAGCTTCGAGGCCTGCCGCGTCTCGCGCAGCATCGACACCTCGTTGATGCCCAGCGCCTCAATCTGCTCGCCGTTGCAGCGGGTGGCCCTCATGCGCAGGGGGTGCAGCTTGACGCTCTGGGCGCTGGCCAGCCGCTCGGCCAGCTCGTCCTCGCGGAAGACGTTCAGCAGGAAGCCGACCGATCCCCGGTTCATGCCGTAGACCGGCGGCGGGTTCTGCCCGTCGCGCTTCAGCGCGCGGTGCAGCGTTTCCAGCAGGAAACCGTCGCCGCCCAGCGCGACGATGACGTCGGCATCCTCCATCGGCGCGTTGCCGTAGCGGTGGACCAGCCGGGTGCGCGCGCGCATCGCCTCTTCCGTGTTCGCCCCGCAGAAGGCGATGCGGAGGTCGGCGGGCTTGCGGGCCGAGGAATCGGGTGCCAGCGGGTCCAGGGTCGGATCGGCGGGCAGCTTGGCGGCGGTTTCGGTCATGTCCGGAGGACCATAGCGCAGGATGCCCGGTTGCAGAAGGCCGCTGCGGTCGAGGAGGGGCGCGCCGTTTTCGGACGCACGGCCACACGCAACCCGCTCACCCTCCCCGCGCCTGAGGCGCGAGGGCGCTCGGTTGCGGGCGGATCATCCGCCGGTCACGCTCATGTGCCGGGGCACCGCCGGCCCCTTGTGGCGGCGGTCGATGATGAAGTCGTGGCCCTTGGGCTTGCGGGCGATGGCGTCGCGCACCGCCTGGACCAGCAGCCCGTCGTCGTCGCTGAGGCGCAGCGGGGTTCGCAGGTCGGCGGCGTCCTCCTGGCCTAGGCACATGAAGAGGGTGCCGGTGCAGGTCAGCCGCACGCGGTTGCAGCTTTCGCAGAAATTGTGGGTCAGCGGCGTGATGAAGCCGATGCGCCCGCCGGTCTCCGCCACCCGCACATAACGGGCCGGGCCGCCGGTGCGGTAGTCGATCTCGTCCAGCGTCCAGCGCTTGGCCAGCTCCGCCCGCACGAGGCTGAGCGGCAGATACTGGTCGAGCCGCGCCTCGTCGCCGATCTCGCCCATCGGCATGACCTCGATGAAGGTCAGGTCGAAGCCCTGCTCGCCGCACCAGCCGACCAGCCGGTGGAACTCGTCGTCGTTCACGCCCTTCAGCGCGACCGTGTTGATCTTGACCTGGAGCCCCGCCTCCTTGGCGGCCTGGAGCCCGCCGAGCACCTTGTCCAGCCGGCCCCAGCGGGTGATCGCCTGGAACTTGTGGGGGTCGAGCGTGTCCAGCGACACGTTGATCCGGCGCACCCCGGCCTCCACCAGATCGCCGGCATACTTGAACAGCATCGTGCCGTTGGTGGTCAGCGTCAGCTCGTCGAGGTCGCCGGCCTTCACATGGCGGCCCAAGCTGTGGATCAGCTCGTGGATGCCCTTGCGGACCAGCGGCTCGCCGCCGGTCAGGCGCAGCTTGCGGGTGCCCAGCTTGACGAAGGCGGAGCAGACACGGTCGATCTCCTCCAGAGTCAGCACCTCCGCCTTGGGCAGGAAGCTCATGTCCTCCGCCATGCAGTAGACGCAGCGGAGGTCGCAGCGGTCGGTGACGGACACGCGCAGATAGCTGACGGTCCGCCCGAAAGGATCGACGAGCGGGGCGGCGGCGGTCGGCGGAACGGTCGTCATCGTCAGGCTTCTCCCCAAGGGGGTCCGTATCGTGCAGTCCGGGCGGCGATTATGACCCCGAACCCGATCCTGATATATAGGTCCGAGTTGCGGATTTTTCGCCACCTGGAATTTCAGGCGCAGCAGACCACGGAGCGCGGCGCCGGGACTTGACGGGGATCAAATCCCGACACCGTGCGCGTTCCGGCGGCGGCGCTCAGTGGATGCTGCCGCCGTCCGGGCCACCGTCCTTGCCGTTTTGGGCCAGTTCCCGCTCGCGCAGATAGTCTTCGGTCGTGCGCGGCGTACGCGGGGCGCCGAGCGCGAAGGGCGAGTCGCCCCGCTCGAACTGGTCCACGACGCGACAATCGCCGCACATGCGCATGCGGTCGGCGGCTTCCGGCGTGGCGAACATGGCGTGCCGCCCGGCCAGCACCGCGACGATCTTGTCGATGGAGGACTTGGTGGCGAAGGGCTTGCCGCACTTGACGCAGCAGAAGGGCTCCTCCTCCTTCAGCACCCTGGCGCCGCGGGCGCTGTCGCGGAAATCGATCTCCGGGACCAAAGCGATGACCTTCTCCGGACAGGTGGTCTTGCACAGGCCGCACTGCACGCAGGCGTCCTGCGAGAAGGACAGCATCGGCTTGTCGGCGTTGTCGAGCAACGCCCCGGTCGGGCAGGCGCCAACGCAGGACAGGCAGAGCGTGCAGCCTTCCACCGTCACCTGCACCCGGCCGAAGGGCGCGCCCGGCGGCAGCGGCAGGACCTCCACCGGCTCCGGCGCGACCTTGTGCAGGTGGCGCAGCGCCAGCATGGTGACGGTGCGCTTGCCGCCCATCGGCAGGAACGAGCCGGGGGCGGGGGCATCCCCGCGGGGCAGGCTCCACAGCTCGGCGGCGACCGCGTCGGGGTCCTGGGCGTCGATGATCGACACCCGGCCGGAGCCGTAGCCCAGGCCGGCCATCGCCGTCTCGGCCAGACCGATCTGGCTGGCCAGCCCCGCCGTCTCGCCCACGTTGCCCGGCCCGACCAGAACGCGCACCCGCGCCGCGCCATAGGCGAGCGCCGCCGCGAACACGTCGAAGCCGAGCTGCGTCACCTCGTTCACCGCAAAGGGCAGCACGCGGGCCGGCAGGCCGCGCCCGTACCGCGCGATCAGCGAGATCATCTCGTCGCCGTGCCGCGGGTCGTGGACGAGCAGCACTGGCTCCGTCCCGCCGGCCTTGGCGTAGGAGGACAGAAGCGTACGCAGCCGCTCGTAGACGGTCTGGAGCGGCGGCAGGGCGTAGGTGCTGGCCCCCGTCGGGCAGACCGAGGCGCAGGAACCGCAGCCGGCGCAGATGTGCGGGTCGATCGCCACATGGTCGCCGTTCGGCGTGATGGCGCCGGTCGGGCAGACGTCCAGGCAGCGGGTGCAGCCGGTCTTGCGGCTGCGCGAATGGGCGCAGAGGTCGGGCTTGAAATCGATGTAGCGCGGCTTCTCGAACTCGCCGACCAGATCGGCGGCCTCGAACACCGCCTTGGCGACGGCGGCCGGGCTGTCCGGGTCCGGGCGCAGGTAGCCGTCGCGCTTCCCGTGCGCCGGGAACAGCGGCGCCCCGCCGGTCAGGTCCACGATGACGTCGCAGCGCGAGGCGGCGCCCTGCCGCGGCGGCTCGAAGCCGAGGACGGCGCGCGAGGCCGGGATGGCCGGGGCGTAGTCGTCGACCACGATCTCGAAATTGCCGAGCCAGCCCTTGGCGGCGCGGATGGTGCCCTTGAACACCGGCACGTCCATGACGCGCGGCGGGGCGACGTCCTTCGGGGACTTCAGCAGCACGGTGACGTTCAGGCTGCCGGACAGCTGCCGGGCCACCTCGATGGCGCGCTCGTCGGTGCCGTAGACCAGCGCGGTGCCTTCCGACGCCAGGGTGATGGTGCCGGTCGGCGGGATGTCCATCGCCGCCTCGGCCAGCAGCGCGGCGATCTTCGGCCCGGCCAGCGCGCCCTCGTCCGACCAGCCGGCGCGCTCGCGGATGTTGGTGAAGGCGAGGGAGATGTCCGGATTGTCGGCGTCAGGATTATCCTGGGCCGCGATCTCCGCGAACAGCGGGGCCTCCTGGGTGCAGGCGACGAGCAGGGGAGCGCCATCCGCCACGCGCGCCTCGAACCGGTCGAGTTGGGTGCGGCAGAGCTGGGTTGCGACGGACAGGTCGCCCTCGGCCCCAGCCGCGGCGCCGCAGGCCCTGGCCAACGCCTTGCCGTCGAGCGCCATGCTGTGGGCGCAATCGCAGACGAGCACCGTCCGGCCGTTGATCTTCATCGCTTCCAACCCCTTGCCCTGAAAAGCCCTGCCCTGAAAAGCCCTGCCTTGAGAAGCCCAGTTGGGCACAGCGCGTTCCAGTTCTGTACATATCGGCTGGGTGGCACGGTTGCGACAGCAAAATGCGTGCGGCAGGATGGTGGACCCGCCCATCCTTCGGATTCGACCGGCCATGACCAGCACCCCCACCGTCCGCGACGCCCGCATCGAGGATGTCCCCGCCTTCCAGCGGATCTACGAGCACCATGTCCGGCACGGCGTCGGCACCTTCGAGGAGGAACCGCCCGACGTGGCGGAGCTGGAGGGGCGCTTCCGCGCCATCACCGGCGCCGGGCTGCCCTGGCTGGTCGCCGAGCGCGACGGCGTGGTCCTGGGTTACGCCTACGGCAGCGCCTACCACGTCCGCTCCGCCTACCGCTTCACCATCCAGGACTCCGTCTACATCGCCGAGGAGGCGCGCGGCCGGGGCCTCGGGCGCCTGCTGCTCCAGGCGCTGATCGACCGCTGCGTGGAGCAGGGCTACCGCCAGATGGTGGCGCTGGTCGGCGGGTCGGAGAACGCCGGCTCCATCGGGCTGCACAGCGCGCTCGGCTTCCGCACCTGCGGCGTGGTCGAGGCCGTCGGGCTGAAGTTCGGGCGCTGGCTGGACGTGGTCATGATGCAGAAGGACCTGGGGGCGGGGCGGTCGGACATTCCGCAAGGTGCGGGGCCGAGCCAGCCGGTGGCGGTGCGTTAGGCGCCGTCGCTCCACCGGTCCAGGGCGGCGAGCGCGGGCGGAACGGCGGCGTCCAGCGCACGGCACAGGGCGTCGGGATCGCCCTCGCCGGTGTCCAGGGCGCGTTCCAGAGCCTGCGCCGCGCCCCGCAGCGCCATGCAGCCGTAGATGCCCGCCACCCCGGCGATCTTGTGCGCCATGGCTCCGGTGGTTGCCCGGTCCCCGGCGTTCCAGGCCTGCTCCAGCGCGGCGTGGTAGCCGCGCAGCGTGACGAGGGTGTTGGTCACCAGGACGGCCACACGCTCCGCCGGCAGATGCTCGCGCATCTGGCGGATGGCGTCCTCCTCGAACACGGGAAGGGCGGGCTCGCCGTCCAGTGGAGGGGGCATGCCCGCCACGGCGGAGGCGGCGCCGGACGGCAGGCGGTCCAGCAGGGCGTCCAGCGCGGACAGGCGCAGCGGCTTTTCCAGGACGGCGTCGGCCCCCGCCGCCCGGCAGCGCTCCGCCGCGCCGGGCACGGCGGAGGCGGTCAGCGCCACGATGCGCAGCCCCGCCGCCGCGCTTCCGGCGCCACGGGGCAGGGCGCGGATGCGGCGGGTCGCCTCGACCCCGTCCATATCCGGCATCTGCATGTCCATCAGGACGAGGTCGTAGCGCTCCCGCGCCACCGCCGCCAGGGCGGCCCGGCCGTCGCCCACCGCCGTCACCTCGTGACCGGCGCGGCGCAGCAGCGCGGCCGCGGCCTGCTGGCTGACCGGCTCGTCCTCCGCCAGCAGGATGCGCAGCGAAGGCCGTTCATGCGTCGCGCCGGTCCGCTCCGTCTCGTCGGGATCGGGCTGCGCGGTGCGCTGGGCGCACGTCCGAGCGATGCCCAGCCCGACCGCGAAGACCGCCAGACCGGTGAGCAGCCCGACCCCGGCGGTGGCGACGGCGGACAATTCCGCCCCCGCCCGCGGGGTGTTCGGAGCATCCCGCCCTTCCCGCAGACCGTCCCGCAGGACCAGCGCGCCGCGGCCGGCCCGGTGGGCGAGGTCGGTGGCGGTGCCGCGCAGCAGCGTGGCGATCCCCGCCGCCTTGGCGGTCAGCGCCTCCTGCTCCTGCCGCAGGTCGAAGACGTTCTGCTCGTCCAATCCCAGCGCGACGAGCCGGCGCGCGGCGTCGGCGCGGCGGGGGCTGGCGGCGTCGATCGGCAGATCGTACAGAGCGTCGAGCAGCGTCCTCGCCGCCTTGCGGAACTCGGCCCGCGTCGAGGTGGCCGAGGCCGGCGCCGTCCCGGCGGCGAGCAGCCGGAGAGCCACCGCCTGCCGTGAGCCATCGATCCGGCGCATCGTTTCGTCGCCCGGTGACGGCATGCGCGCGGCGGCCAGCGCCTCCGCCAGCGCCTCGCTGCGGCCCGCCACCTGTTCGGTGATGTCCTGAAGGCCGCGCTGGGCTGCCAGACGGCGCTCCACGGTGGCGTTCAGCTCGTCCGCCGCCGCGCGGATGGCCAAGGCGGCGAACCGCAGTTCCGCGCGCCAATCCCGTGGCAGAGCCTCCAGCATGTCGGAGAGCTGGTGCGTCTTCTGACGCAATGCGTTGTGGGTGGTCAGCCGGCGCTGTGCGGTGCCCGCCCATTCCAGCTCCGCCGAGTCGGCGGCCAACCCGGCGGCCAGCTCCGCGACGCGCATGAGGTCTAGCGCCTCATCCAGGCTGCGGACGGTCTGGGCGCGGGCGCGGGCGTCCATCTCGGCGAGGGCGAGCCATGTGGAGCCGCCGGCGCCGGCGCCGGCCAGCAGCGCGGCCAGGGCCAGCGCACCGATCGAAGAGGCGCCCGGCCACAGCGCGAGAATCAACGGAGCGTCCAGCCGCGGGCTGCGGCGCTCACCGCGGGTTTCCGCCGCAGCGGATGGGCCGGCATCCTGTGCGTGCATGTCCGTCCGACGGTTCCCGTTCCCGGCGGAGCTTACACCGGCTTGGCAAGGGTTTGCCATGGGACTTCGGTCACGTCGAGAAATCACGCATTGCACGATCACACCGGCGAGGTGTCCTGGGTCCAGGACGGGTCCTCGATCCGGTGCAGGCGCCCGGCCCCGGTCAGCGCGGCGCGCAGGGTCAGCGCCTTGCGCCGCGCCGGGGCCAGCCGATGTTCCGGCGCCTCGCGCAGGATTTCCGCGCCATAGGCGTCGGCCACCATCAGGCCGCAGTCGTCGGGAATCAGTTCCGGTGGAAAGGCGTCGTCCACGGCGAAATAGAAGGCGTCGCACCAGTCCCGGTATTCCGGCCATTTCTGGTCGGAGCGGAAATCGGCGACGCAGCTTTTCACCTCGACGATGACGACGGTGCCGGCGCCATCCATCGCCAGGACGTCGGCCCGGCGCCCGCTGGCCAACCGGAACTCCGCCATGCTGACGAAGCCGCGCGCGGCCAGGGCCCGGCGCACCCCGCGGAAGATCGGGACGGCGCCGCTCGCCGGGAGCGGCGGCTCGTCGCCCTGCAACAGGATATCAGCCATTTGAAACGGAACAGTTCGGGAACGACGAGGCACCATGACCCGGCTTCGCGGCTTTGCCAAGGGACTTCTGTCAAATCCGGGCCGCGCGAAAGGGGTAGGCGCGGGCGCCGGCTCAAGCCATGCCGAGTGGAACGCCATGAGAGGCGGCGTGAGGCAGGCTGCGCCGCGGCGGGAACATCAGGATGGCGGTCGTGCCGGCGCCGGGCTCGCTGTACAGGTCCAGGCGTCCGCCGTGCATCTCCATCAGCCGCTTGACCACGGGCAGGCCGATGCCGGTCCCGGTGGCGCCGCGGGGAACGGTCATGTCGGCGCTGCCGAACGGTTCCAGGACGCGGGCCATCTCGTCCTCGGCGATGCCGGCGCCGGTGTCGGCCACCATCAGCCCGATTCCGCCGTCCGGCATGGGGCTGGCCGACAGCATCACCTGCCCGCCCGACGGGGTGAACTTCACCGCGTTCGACAGCAGGTTGGTCAGCATCCGCTGAAGCGCCCGCGCGTCGCCATAGAGCAGCGGCAGGTCGCGGGACAGATCCTCGCCGATGTCGACGCCGCGGGCCGCGGCCTTGTCGCCCACCTGGGCCAGCGCCTGGCGGGCGGCGTCGGCCACGTTGATGGCCTCCTCCTGCATCTCCGTTCGCGTGGCCTCGCTCTGCGACAGGTCGAGAATGCCGTCGATCAGCGAGAGAAGATGCGTGCCGCTGGCGTGGATGTCCGCGGCGTAGCTGTGGTAGCGGGGGGAACCGAGCGGGCCGAAGGTTTCGGCCAGAAGCACTTCGGAAAAGCCAAGCACCGCGTTCAGCGGGGTGCGCAGCTCGTGGCTCATGTGCGCCAGGAATTCGGCTTTCGCCCGGTGGGCGCGGTCCGATTCCGGAACGGCGGAGACCTCGGGGCCAAGCTCCACGAGGGTCACGCAGACGGATGGCGCCGCGATGCCGGCGTCGAACGGGGTCGCGGCGATCCGCCAGCGCGCGCCGCCGGGCGCCATCACCAGGCGGCGCACCGCCTGCTTCTCCACCACGCAATCGGCCAGGCAGGCGAACAGGCCGGCCTCCTCGCCATCCTGAAGATCGTCCGCGCGCAGCCGCCGCCCGGCGAGGGGATGCCCGAACAGCCGCTCCGCCGCGCGGTTGGCCGTCAGCCATTCGAAATCGCCGACAGCGCCCGTGGCGTCGTGGATCGCGGCCAGCACGCCGATGCCGTCGGCGAGGGCCGCCATCGCCGCACCCACCAAACCGTCGCCGCTCAATCCATCCACGCCCGGCCCATCCACGCCCGGCCTTCCGCCGCCCGGCCTTCCATCGTCCGAAAACGCAGGATGCGCCGTGCCAGCCGGCGTTGCCGCCTCCGGTTGTCGGTCGCGGAAAGGGGTTTCGGTCACGGCATCCATTGATCGCATAGTCGAAAAGATTCGAGAAACATGCAACCGGCAAATTGCGACAATCCATCGTGTTATTGCGGGGTTATGGCGTCAATTCAGTGCCTTTTCTTGACTTTTATATAAAAATGCACCGAAATGTTCGGGTGGCCAGCGTCTTCGGGCGTTGTGTCCGGATCGTCCTGCGGCCGGGTTCCCCGGCAGCCCGATTATCCCGCAGGGGATCGGACGAACGGCGGGCTTGATCCTGGGCGCCGCTGCCGTAGCCTGATCGCACGGGGCCGCTTGCGGTCGCCGGGAAAACCGCGTGCACGCAGTGGGGGGCGCCGCCCGTGACGAGCGAGGAAGCTTATCGGCAAGGCGGGGGACGGCGTGGCGCGGTCCTGGTCTTCGACGCCAACGACCGCCTGTCCGCCTGGAACGAGGAAGCCGAGGCGCTGCCCAGCGCCGGGCGCCTTCTGGTCCAGGGTGCCCTGCCGGAAACGCTGGCCCCTCTTTTCCGCGGCCTGCCGCCCGGCCACACCGTCACCGACTGGCCGCTCAGCGGCGGCGGGTTCGTCCGCCGCACCGCTGGAGAGGGCGTTTCCGGAAACGGGCCGGCGGCGGGCGCCGACCTGTCGGGCCGCCTGTTCGCCGCGGCCAGCCACGACCTGCGCCAGCCGCTCGCCGCCCTGTCGCTGCTGCTGGGGGCTCTGGAAGGGCGGCTCGACGGGGCGGCGGGCGGCGGCGGGAAGAACGCGGCGGGGCGGGGAGGCGCCCTGAACGACCCCGCGGCGCGCGACCTGCTGAACGCCATGGGCAACGCGGTGCAGTCGCTGCGCGGCATGGTGGACGGGCATTTCGACCTCGTGCGGCTGGAGGCCGGTCTGGTGCAGCCGGACATCGGAGCCCCCGTGGTCAACGGCATCCTGACGCGGGTGGCGCTGGACGCGGCCCCGCGCTTCGACGGGCGGGGGCTGCGCTTCTCGGTGCTGCCCTGCTCGGTGCGGGTCGCCACCGACGCCTCGCTTCTGGAGCGCATTCTCCAGGGATTCATCGTCAACACCCTGCGCCACACCGAGCGGGGCCGGGTCGTGCTCGGCTGCCGTCGCCAGGGGCCGGATCTGCGGATCGAGCTGTGGTCCACCGGGCGCGGCCTTCTGCCCGAACAGCTGCGCATCCTGCGGAACGAGTTCCAGCGTCCGGACGGGGCAGGCGATCCGTCGGTGATCGACCTCGGGCTGCGGCTGGCTTACGGACTGGCGCGGCGGCTGGGGCACCGGCTGGAGGTGGACTCGGCGCCCGGCCGCGGCACGATGCTGGCGGTTCTGGTGCCGCGGGCCGCGGATGGCGCGGACGAGCCGCCGGCGCTCGCGGAGCCCGCCGGACTCAACGCCACGGCGCCCGGCGAGGACGTCAGCCGCGCCCGTGTGCTGGTCATCGAGGACGACCCGATGGTGCTGGAGGCGCTGGGCGCGCTGCTCGGGCAATGGGGCTGCGCGGTGGTCGCCGCGGACTCGGTGGACGCCGCGCTGCAGCGGCTGGGCCCCGGTCCGCAGGCGCCCGATCTCGTCATCTCCGACCTGCGGCTGAAGGGAGCGATGAACGGGATCGTCGCGATCCGCCAGATCGGCAAGGCGCTCGACGCCACGCTGCCCGGCCTGATCCTGACCGGCGATACCGACCCGATGCGCCTGCGCGAGGCGCGGCTGTCCGGCTATCCGCTGCTGCACAAGCCGGTGGCGCCGATGGCCCTGCGGGGCGCGGTGGCGCGGCTTCTCGGCCGCGAGCGCCTGAAGTCCTGAGAACGTTTCGGGTCGCTGCCAATGCTTGGGCGGGCGTCGCGCCTTGTATTGCAGAATTGACATCAAAATGCGGTCCCAATCCCCATGCAAATGACAATCAATAGTCAGCGCATCCCGTGTTCTCGCCGGAACCGACTATCCATTTGGGAGGATAAGGGCTTTTCCATTATCGAGGCGCAGGACCGCTTGCTATAGTCGGATGATCCGACGATTTTGGTGAAAACACCGCTGGGAACGGGTGGGATGGCGCTGCTGGACAGAAGGAGGCGGGGCTCGTTTGCGGTTCCGGTGCTGGTCGCCGCGGGCCTGACGCTGACCTTTGGCGCCTTTTTCCAGATGCGCGCCGCCAACCGCGAGGCGGAGAGCACGCGGCATGAGCGGCAGTTCGCCCAGTTCCATGACGCCCTGACGGAGCGGATCGGCAGCCACACGCTGCTGCTGCGGACTCTGCGCTCGGCCTTTTCGGACCCTCGCCCGGCCACCCGCCAGGGCTTCGCGGCGGCGGTCCGGCCGATCATGCCGCTCTATCCCGGCTTGTGGTCGGTCGCCTGGGTAAGCCGGGTGTCCTCGGCGGAGGTTCCCGCGCTGGAGGCGGAGATGCGGGCCGCCGGCCGCCGGGACTTCACCGTCCGTGATGCGGACGAGACGGGTGACGGCATCCCCGTCCTGGCGCCGGCGGCGTCCCATGGGGATCTCTTCGTCAACACGCTGGTGGAGCCCGAGCGCGGCGGGGCCTTCGGGCAGGGGATCAACATCCTCTCCCTGCCCAACCGGGCGGAGGTGCTGGCGCGGGCCTGTGCGTCGGGCGATCTGACGGCGACCGAGGCTCTGCCGCCGCGTCCGCGCGGGGAGACCGGGCGCAGCATCGGTTTGTATCTTCCCGTTTACCGCTACCCCGTGGACGAGTTGGACGGGGCCGACCGCTGCGCGGAGGTCGCCGGCTACGTCTCCTCGGTCTTCGGCATCGCCCGCCTTCTGGAAGAGGCGGGCAACCGCGTGAACGGTCTGCACGGGGCCGTGCATCTGCTCGACGGGCCGGCGGCGGACGGCGGGCGGGTCCTGGCGTCCCGCGACATCACGGCCCTGTCCGCAAGCCGGGAGGGTGTTCCCTTCGGCGAGCTTCTCAAGGACGGGGAGACGGTGCTTGAGCGCGATCTGGTGATCGGCGGACGGCGCTGGACCCTGGCGCTGGCCGTTCCGCCCGAACCGGGTTTGGCGCCGGTGGATTATCCGGCCTGGATCGTCCTGGTGATGGGGCTTCTGCTGACCGGCGCGCTGGCCGGCTACACCCGGCGCGAGGCGCAGGCCAAGCGCTTTCTGGTGACCGAGGCCCGCGCCCGCGCCGCCATGGCCCGCGCGTTGCGCGAAAGCGAGGAACGGTTCCGCATGGCGCTTCGCCATTCGCGCGTCGCCGTGTTCAGCCTGGACCGCAACCTGCGCTACATGTGGATGTACAATCCGCAGACCGGACGGGCGGCGGAAACCTTCATCGGGAGGACCAACGCCGACATCCACGCGCCGGACGACGCGGCGCGGCTCGACGCGGTGAAGCGGGCCGTGCTGGACACCGGCACCGGCGCCCGGCAGGAGGTCCGCGTCGGGGCGGGGCCTGGTGCCGAACAGGTGTTCGACCTGATCGTCGAACCGCTGAGGGACGAGGCCGGGGTGGTGTCGGGCGTGATCTGCGCCGCCATCGACATCTCCGACGGGGTGCGCATCCGCGAGGCGCTGGCCGAGGCCCATGCCGAGGCGGAGCGGGCCAACCGGGCCAAGTCGCGCTTCCTCGCCGCGGCCAGCCACGACCTGCGCCAGCCCTTCCAGGCGATGAGCCTGTTCCACCACATCCTGTCCGCCCGCCTGTCCGACGCCAAGCAGATGGAGGTGGCGGAAAAGCTGGGGGAAGCGATCGCCGCCGGCAACACGCTGCTGAACACGCTGCTCGACACCTCGGCGCTGGAGGCCGGCAACGTCAAGCCGCGCCCCACCGTCTTCGCGTTCCAGGACATCGCCGACCGGCTGAACCGCGAGTTCGCGGAGCAGGCGGCCAG
This sequence comes from Azospirillum aestuarii, assembly GCF_016632405.1. Classification (NCBI taxonomy): domain Bacteria; kingdom Pseudomonadati; phylum Pseudomonadota; class Alphaproteobacteria; order Rhodospirillales; family Azospirillaceae; genus Azospirillum; species Azospirillum aestuarii. Next base: position 218,775 of record NZ_JAEPIV010000002.1, on the reverse strand, counting down.
CAAGGGCATGGTCCTGCGGATGGTGCCGACCTCCGCCTATGTGCTCAGCGACCCGGTGCTGCTGGAGCGCATGGTGCGCAATCTGCTGGTCAACGCGCTGCGCTACGCCGGGACCGGGACGATCCTGCTGGGCTGCCGGCGCCGCGACGGGCACACGCTGGTCGAGGTGTGGGACACCGGGCCGGGCATTCCCGCGGACCAGCTCAAGCTGATCTTCGACGATTTCTACCGCTGCGGCACCGACCAGCGGGATAGCGGGCGCGGGCTGGGGCTGGGGCTGTCGATCGTCCGGCGCACCGCGCAGATCCTGGGCCATCAGGTCGACGTGCGGTCGCGCGTGGGCAAGGGCACGGTCTTCTCCATTTCCGTGGTGATGATCGGCGACCGCCACAACCCGCTGCCCGAGGAACCCACCTCGTCGGTGGCGAGCGCCTGACCCGCATTTTCCGATCCTCCCCGGCCTCTGCGACCGCCGCCATGCATGGGGCGGACCTGTGCGCTGCGGAATTGGCAGGGAAGGCCCGATAGGTCGACCGCTCTTCCATGAAAAATGTCATGATCCGCCGGTCGGGAGCCGAGGCGCGCAAGGTCTTGCCATGCTGCGCCTGCTCAGTGTTACAATGCTGCGCGAGCGGATTGTGTTACTGGAAAGTAAATGGAAATCCCTCTTCCGACCGCTTGACATAGGTCATGGGGCGAGACCTTGGCCCGTCGTAAGACCGTGGCGGAACGACACTTCCGCCGGTCGGGAAAGACAGGCGGCGCGAGGTGCGGCGGGGCGGCAGGATCGGTGGCGACAGGGGGTGCGACATTGTTGCACCGCAACGGAACCGCGAAATGCTCCACCCTGTCACATCTCTTTCACGGTGCCACGCTATTCAGGGCACCCCGAACCGGCCCTTGGCGGGCGGCCCTTCCAGGGCCGGCCGATCCGAGGGTCCAACAAAAAGGCCGCGGACAACAGGGCGATCCGCAGGCCGGGAGGATTCGGCCCAGGGATCACGCGATTCCGAGCCGCTATCCGATTGAGGAGCTTCTCCAATGGACCGTGTTACCGCGCCCGCTACCCCCGACTTCGGCAAGAACGGCTCATCCGCCATGATCGAGAACGTCACCTTCGAGGAAATCCAGATCGGCCAGCAGGCGAGCCTGTCGCGGCGTCTGACCATGTCCGACATCGAGCTGTTCGCCACGGTGTCCGGCGACATCAACCCCGCGCACCTCGACGAGGAGTATGCGGCGGACAGCCAGTTCCACAAGGTGATCGGCCACGGCATGTGGTCGGGATCGCTGATCTCCGCCGTTCTGGGCACGCTGCTGCCGGGTCCGGGCACGATCTACATGGGCCAGGATCTGCGCTTCAAGCGCCCGGTGGGCCTGGGCGACGTCATCACCGTGACGGTCACCGCCAAGGAGAAGCACGGCGAGAAGAACATCGTCGTCTTCGATTGCATCGCGCGCAACCAGGACGGAAAGGAGGTCGTCTCCGGCCTCGCCGAGGTGATCGCGCCGACCCGCAAGGTCCGCCGCGCCGCGCACGAACTGCCGCAGGTCCAGGTCATCCGCCACGACGGCCATGACGAGCTGCTGGGCAAGACCGAATCGCTGCCCCCGGTGCCGACCGCCGTCGTCCATCCCTGCGACGAAAGCTCGCTGAAGGGCGCGGTCGAGGCCGCCGAGGCCAACCTGATCGACCCGGTGCTGATCGGCCCGGCCTCCAAGATCAAGTCGGTCGCCGAGGCCCACGGTCTGGACATCAGCCGCTACCGCATCGTGGACGTGGCGCATTCCCACGCCTCCGCCGAGACCGGCGTCCGGCTGGCCCGCTCCGGCGAGTGCGAGGCGGTGATGAAGGGCAGCCTGCACACCGACGAGCTGATGGCCGAGGTCGTCCGCAAGGAGACCGGCCTGCGCACCGGCCGGCGCCTCAGCCATGTCTTCGTGATGAACGTGCCGACCTACCCGCGCACGCTTCTCATCACCGACGCGGCGATCAACATCTACCCGACGCTGGAAGACAAGGTCGACATCGTCCAGAACGCCATCGACCTCGCCAAGGTCCTGGGCGTCGAGACGCCGCGCGTCGCCATCCTCTCGGCGGTCGAGACGGTGAACCCGAAGATCGCCTCGACGCTGGAAGCCGCCGCGCTGTGCAAGATGGCCGACCGCGGCCAGATCAAGGGCGGCATCCTCGACGGCCCGCTGGCCTTCGACAACGCCATCAGCCTGGAGGCCGCCCGCACCAAGGGCATCGTCTCCGAGGTCGCCGGTCAGGCCGACATCCTGCTGGTCCCCGATCTGGAGGCCGGCAACATGCTGGCCAAGCAGCTCTCCTTCCTGGCGAACTCCGACGCCGCCGGCATCGTTCTGGGCGCCCGCGTGCCGATCATCCTGACCAGCCGCGCCGACAACGTGCGCACCCGTCTGGCGTCCTGCGCCGTGGCCGTCCTGGCCGCCGCCGCCCGCCGCCGCGGCGCCGCCGCCGCGGCCGAGTGAGAGGAGCGCCCGTCATGACCAGCCAGAACGCGGGTGGCGGCAACGCCATCCTGGTCATCAACGCCGGCTCCTCCAGCCTGAAATTCTCGGTCTTCCGGGAAAGCGGGGCGGGGGGGCTGCGGGTGACCATCAACGGCCAGATCTCCGGCATCGGCACCGAACCGAAGTTCGAGGCCAAGGACGCCGCCAAGCGCCCGCTGGCCGAGCGGGTCTGGGCGGCGGGCGAGCCGTCCGACCGCACCGCCCTGCTGGCCTTCCTGCTGGAGTGGATCGAAGGGCGGCTGGACGGGGCGAAGCTGTTGGCCGCCGGCCACCGCGTCGTGCATGGCGGCACCCGCCACGCCGCCCCGGTGCTGCTGACCCCGGCGGTGATGGAGGAGCTTGAGGGCTTCATCCCCCTGGCGCCGCTGCACCAGCCGCACAACCTCGCCGCCATCCGCGCGCTGGCCGAGGCCCATCCGGAACTGCCGCAGGTCGCCTGCTTCGACACCGCCTTCCACCGCGGCCAGCCCTGGCAGTCGCAGATGTTCGCCATCCCGCGGGAACTGACCGACGAGGGCGTGCGCCGCTACGGTTTCCACGGCCTGTCCTACGAGTACATCGCCCGCCGTCTGCCGGAGCTGGCTCCGGAGCTGGCGGACGGCCGGGTGGTCGTCGCCCATCTGGGCAGCGGCGCCAGCATGTGCGCCATCCACGCCGGGCGCAGCGTGGACAGCACCATGGGCTTTACGGCGCTGGACGGGCTGCCGATGGGCACGCGCTGCGGCAACATCGACCCCGGCGTGCTGATCTACCTGATGCGCCAGAAGGGCATGGGCGCCGACGCCATCGAGAAGCTGCTCTACAACAAGTCGGGACTGCTCGGCGTCTCGGGCCTGTCCAACGACATGCGCGCCCTGCTGGACAGCGAGGACCCGCAAGCCGAGGAGGCGGTGGAACTGTTCTGCTTCCGCATCGCCAAGGAGACGGGCGCCCTCGCCGCGTCCATGGGCGGCATCGACGCGCTGGTCTTCACGGCCGGCATCGGGGAACGCTCCGCCCCGGTGCGGGCGCGGGTGGGCGACAAGCTGGCCTGGCTCGGCGTGGTCCTCGACCCGGCGGCCAACGAGGCCAACGGCCCGCTGATCTCCGCCCCGACCAGCCGCATCCCCGTCTACGTCATCCCGACCGACGAGGAGCAGATGATCGCCCTGCACAGCCGCAAGGCGCTGGAAACCGCCTGACCCGCGGTCCTTCCGCTGACGCTCTCAATGAAGAAGGCCCGCTGTCGCGACGGCGGGCCTTCGGCTTTTGGGGAGAGCGGTCCGCTTTTTTACAGACCTTTCCAAAGCTTCAGATACTCGATCAACTTGCGCGTGTGAGCCGGCGGCGGCTGGTGGAAGCGGGCGACCAGACCGGCCTGCTCGTCCATCTTCACGACGACGCCCCGGCAGGCGAAATCCGAATGCTCCTCGCCAATCCGGAAGAGGATGCGGAAGTCGAACTGCTGCTTGGCGATCAAGTCCCCGTCATAGGGGCGGATGCGGAAAGACCCGAGGACGAACTCCTCAGGCACATATTCGTGGCTGTCGATCCGGATGGTCGGGGGATTGGCGGGGCGTTCCTTGGCGGAAGCCGAGGAAGCCGCGGTGGATTTGCCTCGTCCGCTCAATTTCGACAACCACGACATGGCGGCCCAGGCCCTTTCAGACGACATCGTGACAGAACTGCAATTGTCCGGAGTTTCGGACCTATTTCCTTTAATAATGGTTAAGGGCGGTTCGTCAGGCAAAAGGGTCTGATTTTTCATGCCAGAACCACCGCCCTCAGCCAATGGTGAGTGGTTTTGTCGCATGTTGCGCGTTCATGGCAACCATGACGTTGCTTTGCGGTGGCTTCGCTCGTCAAGTGGCGAGAAAGTGATTACCTATTTCAACACTTGATGAACCGTCCTGTGGACGGGTTTCGCCCATTCCGGCATTTCGCAGGTGCGGCATTCTCTTCGCGCCTGCAAATGAACAGCGAAAGGAGGCGCGAGCGGACGGCGAAGCGCAGCGCGGCGGTCCAACCAACGAAAACAGCCGCCGTGGTCTTCCGAAACATCCGCACTTGGAGGAGGAAAGCCATGATGCATCGCAACATTGGAGATCTTTTGAACCGTCGCCGCGTGGTCAGCCTTCCGGCGGGGGCGTCGGTGCGGGATGCCGCGCGGCAGATGAAGGCCGCCCATGTGGCGTCCGTCGTGGTCACCGCCTCCATCAACGAACAGATCGAAGGCATCTTCACCGAGCGCGACCTGACCGACCGCGTGGTGGCCGATGGGTTGGACCCGGATCATACCCCGCTGTCGGAGGTGATGACCCCGTGCCCGGTCACCGTGGGCCACGACGTCACGGTGGGCGAGGCGTTGCGCCGGATGGCCGACCATGGCCTGCGCCACCTGCCCGTCGTCCGCGACGGCCGCGTCGTCGGCGTCGTGTCCATGCGCGACTTCATGGGCGAGGAACTGATGCTGATCGAGCACGAGCAGGAGGTGATGGACAGCCTGACCGAAGTCATGATGTGACGGCGCGCGAATCCGCCCACGCCCTCCGGGGGGCACGGGCGGATTCGCGCGGGCCTGTTACCCCAGCTTCTTCAGGGCGGTCTCGACCTTGTCGATCTTGGTCTCGGCCTTGGTCAGGGCGGCGTGCGATTCCTTCAGCCCGTCCAGGGACACCTTCGCCGCGGCGAGCAGCGGGCCGAAGTCGGGGTCCTTGTCGGAGACCATGGACGGGAAGGACTTGCGGGTGCCGGTGATCTCGTTGGCGGCGGCGAGGATCTCCTTCTTCGCCTGGGCGGCCTGCTGGCGCACCTGGGTGATGTAGAAGGTCGCCGTCTTGATCGCCGCCGCCCGCTTGTCATCCTCCGCCTCGTCGGCGACCATCTGCTCCTGCTGCGCGCGGTCGGCCTGCCCGCCGACGTCGCGGGCGATGTTGTCATAGAAGGAGTCGGCGTCCTGCGCCCGTTTGGCCAGCTTGCGGCAGCTCGCCAGATAGGTGGCGCGCAGGTCCAGGGCGCCCTTCAGCGCCTGGGCGGCCTCCTTGACGATGCCGGCCGCCTCGGTGGCGGCCTCGACAGCATCGTCCTTCAACTGGTCCAGCTTCATGACGATGGCGTCCGCCCGGTCGAAAGCCCCCTGGGCCGGGTCGCGCCCGCCATGCTGCTTGGGGTCGAGCTTCATCTTGGCGACGGCGGCCTTGCCCTGCGAGAACAGCTTGGCGGCCTGGGCGGCGGTCGCGGCGACCTTCTTGGCCTGGGCGTCCACCGTCTTGGCGGCGGTCTGGACCGCGGCGGCCTGGGCCTTCGCCTCCTTGGCGTTGCCGGCCCCCTGCGCCTCCAGCACGTTGCGCAGCGCGAGGTCGGCGTTGGCGGCGGCCTGATCGAGCAGCTTGATGTCGGCGTTGGTGGTCTTCAGCAGCCCGTCGATCTGCACCGCGGTCTTGTCGGCGATGGCGCGGGCGGCCTTGCCCTGCTCCTCGGCCTCCTTGGCCTTCTCCGTCTCGGCGTCCTCGCGCATCTCGGCGATGCGCTCGTTGACGGCCACGCCGGCGCGGCGCCCGATTTCGTCCAGCGCCTGCCCGAGCTTCTTCAGCTCCGCCGCGATGGTCGCGACGCCTTCGGTCTTGGCCGACTTCTCCAGCGTCGTCTGATAGGCGGTGGCGCTCTTCACATAGTCGAGCAGCGCCTTCTCCAGCGCCTTGGCGTCGCTCTTGCCAAGCGCGGTGTCGAGCGCCTTGGTCACGTCCTCCAACCCGGACTTGTGGAAGACGCCCATGAACTTGGCGCTCGGCTTCTTCTTGCCGGTGGCGGTTTCAAAAGCCGTCTTGGCGGATTTCCAGTCGCTCGCGAATCCCATGGCGTTCCTCCCCGGATTGGACCGCGGCACGATGGAACGGACGGGTTGGCCCGACAATCCGGGATGGGTCCATTGCGGATGGGTTCGGGAAGCGCTTCATGGGAGTGATTCACAGGACGCGGGCCGGGGCGTAAGCTGAGGCGACCCGTCCCGGAACCTCCTGGCGTGAGGAAGGCGATGCCTCTGCCGTCCATCCACGACTTCACCGCCGAAGCCGCCGACCCCGCCCATTACGCGGCGCTGGACGGCGACTGGTCGCTGGCCGTCGCCGACGTGGTGGCGAGCACCCGTCTGGCCGCGGAGGGGCGGCATCGCGACGTGAATTTCGTCGCCGCCGCGGTGGTCGCCGTCCTTTCCGAGGCGGTGCGGGAGCCGGAGCAGCTCCCCGCCTGCCAGTTCGGCGGCGACGGCGCCATCGCCGCGGTTCCGCCGGGCCGCCGGGCGGCGGCGGAGCAGGCGCTGGCGGCGCTCGCTCATTGGGCGACGACGGAGATGGACGTGCCGCTGCGGGTCGGCCTCGTGCCCGTGCGGGCGCTTCTCGACGAGGGGCTGGAGGTGCTGGTCGCCCTGCAGGATTTCGGCAACGGCGATGCCTTCGGCCTGTTCCTCGGGCGGGGGGTCGCCGCGGCGGACGCCTGGGTGAAGGCCGATCCGCGCTGGCGGCTGGAACCGCGGCCCGGTCCGCTGACCGGGCTGGACAGCGTGTCCTGCCGTTGGAACCCGGTGGACAGCGGGCGCGGCGTGATCCTGTGCGTGATCGTCGACCCGCTGCCCGGTGGTGGTCCGGGGCTGTCGGTGCTGGCCCGGGTCCAGGCCGACATCGAGCGGATCGTACCGACCGCCTCGGCGGCGCCGCTCGGCATGGGGGAGCGGCTGGCGGTGCGCTGGCCGCCCTCCTGGCGGTCGCTGTGGCTGGAGGCGCGGACACGCCCGCGCGGCCGGCGGCTGGCCTGCGCCCTGTCGATTCTCGGGAAATCCGCCCTGCTCGCCGCGATGCTGGGGGGCGGCTGGCGGCTGGCCGGCTTCGATCCGGAGCGCTACCGCCGCGGCATGGCGGAGCGGTCGGACTTCCGCAAGTCGGCGGGTGGGCCGCGCCTCGTCCTGGACGTGACGGAGGGGGAGGCCGGCGCCATCGAGGCCATGCTGGCCAGCCACGCGGCGGCGGGGCGCATCCGCTACGGCACGGCGCGCGCGTCGGCGTCCACGGTGACCTGCCTGGTCGGCGACCTCGCCGCCGACCGGCATGTGCATTTCGTGGATGGGGCGGACCTCGGCTTCTGGCGGGCCTCGGTCATGCTGAAGCGGATGGCGGAACGGGAGCCGTCCGCTCAATAGCTCCCGCGGCTCAGCAGGCGGCGGCGGGATTCCGCCTCGTCCACCGTCACGATCTCGGTGCCGACCGGCCACAGGGCCAGCAGGGCGAGCTTCAGATGCGCCCAGGCGAAGGGCAGGCCGATGATGGTGATGGCGAGGCCGACCGCGGCCACCAGATGGCCGAGCGCCAGCCACCAGCCGGCCAGCACGAACCACAGGATGTTGCCCAGCGTGCCGAGCAGGCCGGTGCCGATGTCCTCGCGGCCACGGAACTCATCCCTGCGGACGGCGGTTTGTCCAAAGGGCAGCAGGGTGTACCAGGCGATCGTGACGGCCGACCGCGCCCACGGAATGCCGACGATGGTGATGACCATCAGGATGGCCGCGAGAAGCCATCCCGCGGCCATCCAGATGCCGCCGGTCACCACCCACAGGATGTTGAGAAGAAGGCTGAGGAAGGGCATCGGGTGTTTCTCCTTTTGCCCGCACATGTGGGGATGGTGGGCGGCTTCGCCCAGAGGAGGGATCGGCGAAAGTGGCGTATCGAAAGATTCAGCCCCTCCCGGCTTCCGGCGGCTTGAATGCCCTCCGGAAAAGCCACAGATCGAACGAGGGACCTTTGAGCAAAAAGCGGTTCCGCAGGGAACCGGGGTCCGCGCCGCACGCCATCCAGGGTATCACCGGATCGGAGGCCGCATGAACGAGGTCCAGAACCACGAAGAGTCCACCGACGCCGCCGTCATGGGCGACGACGCCGAAAGCATGGCGCCGGTGGTCACCGCCATTCTCGGCACCGCCATCGCCGCGGCTCTCAAGCGTGCCGGCACCGCGGACGTCGCCCACGGGGTGATCGCGGGGTTGCGCCTGCTGCGCTCCGCCGCGGAGTCGGAGGCCGGCTACACCATGGGGGCGGCCATCGATACCGCCATCCGCACGCGCCTGCTGGTGGAGAACCTGTCGGCCCTGCGCACCACCGGGTCCGCTCCGACACCGGTGCCGCTGCCCGAACCGGGGCCGGGGGTGGCCGTCGCGTCGGCCATTTTCGTCAGCGCCGCGGAATCCTGCCTGACCGTCAACGCCCATGCCGAGGACAACGGGCCGCTGGAGATGGCCGTCTTCGCCTTTTCCACGCAGTTGATCCAGCAGCTCGGCGGGTCGCCGGACTGGCGGGATCTGATGCGCGAGTTGCACCGTCCGTCCGAGCCGCGCGACGACCGTCCGGTCGAAGCGCTCCCCGACGGCAACACCATTCACTGACGTTCCAAGGTCATTGTGCGGGTTCCGCCAGGAATGGCGGGACTGCACAACAATTGGGGTAAAAACCTGCGATTTTCGTGACTTGCAGCCACCGTTCGCGCCATTTCGGGCCTTTTTATGGTACGGGACAAGGCTGCGAACCCTCCATTAGGCTCCCTGTCAATCGGCGGAGACGATCTCCGCGACGTGTTCGGGAATCGGGGAGCGGAGCCTTGACCATACACAGCAGCGCCGGGCGGCCCGCGGGAGCCGCGTTCGGCATCGTGCCGTCGTCGCCCGGCGAGGCGCCAACCGCACGCTGCGGCGCATCGCGGGAGGTGGGGCCGGGCTGCATCGTCGCCGGCGATCCCGCCGGACGGCGCATCATCCTGATCCACGCGACGTCCAGCGAATCCAGGGCCTGGACCCGCCTGCTGCGCGCCGTTCCGGCGGGGCAGGAATGGGTGGCGGTGCCGCGGCCCGATCCGGCGCCGATCAGCGGTGCCTCCCGCCTGCGTGGCGGCGACCCCGGCGTGCCGGCGGCGGCGCTGCGTCCGCTTCTGACGCTCCGCCGCTCGCGCAAGCCGCTGCTGATCGGCAGCGGCGGCGGCGTGCCGGTGGCGTTGCGGGCCGTGCTGGATTTTCCGGAGTTGGTGGGCGGCCTTCTGCTGATCGACCCGATGGCCGAGGAAGCTGCCCGGCCGGGCGTGTTGCGCCGCATCGCCGCCCGCATCCTGCCGCCGGTCGTCCGCGACAGCGCGGCGGAGCTTCAGGCCATGGCGCCCGCGCTCGACGCGGTCCGCGTGCCGGTCACCCTGGTGCAGGGGAAGGACATGCCGGACGGCGTTCCGGGCGCGTCCTTTCTGGAACAGCGTCTGACCGGATGCCGCAACCTGACCGTGGTGACCGTCCCCGGCCAGCAGGTTCTGCCCGCCAAGCACGAATCGGCCATCCGCGGCGCTCTGGCCGCGTTGGTCGCTTCGGTGGAGCGGGGAGGGGCCTGAGAGAGGAACAGGTCTTAAGGGGGGCGGTCAGAAACCGTTCGCGGTGATCGCCGCCTGGGTCCGGTTGCGCACGCCGAGCTGGCGCAGGATGGCGGTCACATGCACCTTCACCGTGCCCTCGGTCAGGCCCAGCTCATGCGCGATCTGCTTGTTGGACTTGCCGTCGCGCAGGCGGTTCAGCACGTCGCGCTGGCGCGGGGTCAGCTGGTCGCCCGCCCCGTCCGCCAGGGAGCCCAGCGGATCGGCGTCCGCCGCGCCGTTGCCGGCGTGCGGCGCGCTGTCGGTCATCCGGTCGCCCCGGATCGCCTGTTCCGGCAGATAGACGCCCCCGGCGAGCACGAGTTGGAGGGCACCCATCAGCACCTTCGCGCTGCTCGACTTCGGGATGAAACCGGCGGCTCCATTCTCCAGCGCGGCCAGCAGGTCCGACCGCTTTTCCGATCCGGAAACCACGACCAGCAGCGCCTTGGGAAGCCGCTGGTGGATGTCGCCGAGCAGGGAGAAGCCGTTCCACCCCGGCATGCCGAGATCCAGCAGGATCAGGTCAAAGGCGATGGCGCCGTCACACAGGCGGCGGACGTCGTCGAACGTCCCCGCTTCGTGAAACACCATGCTGTCGTCCGATTGGGCGAGCAGACGCCGCAGCCCGTCCCGGAACAGCAGGTGATCGTCGGCAAGCAGAACGTTCAGGGTCGGCTTTTCCGCGCTGGATTCCATGATGCTCATCGTGTCGGGGCTGCGATCCAACCAAATTCGGAACGTAATGCGGAAATAGCCATCATCATTTCGAGGCGGAAGAGGGCCTTTGGTCCTATGGCGCACCACTTTTGGCATGCCGTTGCACTCAAAACGGGTGCTCCGAACGCCACGACGCCGGCCGCGGGATGGCGCGGCCGGCGTCGTGGGTGCCGGGAAAGCAGAACCGCAAGGATGGGTCAGACCGCGCCGGCGCTGACCCCGGCGGCTTCCGCCGGCTGATCGCCGATGCCGTTGTTCAGCGCCCAGATCGCAGCCTGGGTGCGGTTGGAGGCGTTGATCTTGCGCAGCAGGCTCTTCAGATGGACCTTCACCGTCGCTTCCGTGATGTGGAGGTGGTTGGCGATCATCTTGTTGGAGTTGCCGCTCAGCAGGCAGCGCAGGATCTGGATCTCGCGCTGCGACAGGCCCTTGCGGCGGGCCGGAACCTCAGTCGCCAGCTCCTCGCTGCGGCCGTTGATCAGCAGCTCGGCCAGATGGGTGGGGAACACCTTCTCGCCCATCATCACCAGCTTCAGCGACTGCATCAGCGCTTCGCAGGCGATGTCCTTCATCAGGTAGCCGTGGGCGCCGGCGCCGAGCGCGCCCGACAGACGGCGGGTGCACAGGTCGGTGGTCAGGATGACGACGCGGATGCCGGGATGGCCGTCGCGCAGGGCGCGGAGCTGGTCGGCCTCGTCCTCGCCGCCGTTGATGAGGTCGATGAGGATCAGGTCGGGCTGGGTGCCCGCCGCCTCGACCGCGGGGACGCCCTCACGCAGGGTGCTTGCCTCGCCCATCACCTTGAAGGGCGTGTTCTCGAACAGACGCTTCATGCCTTCGCGGAAGAGCTTGTTCGCGTCGATCAGGAAAACGTTCACGGGGTCCATTGTTCCTACCCGCCCTCTGCTTGTTTCAATTCGGTCGTTCGTCTGGCGCCTCCGTGGACATCCGGTCCGGGGGGAGGGCCGCTCTCCGCGGCTGTCCGTTTGGTTCCGGGGTGCCACGATCTGATTGGACCTTACCCCGGATTTGCGGAACAGAAAATTTCCCCAAAGGAAAAATTATGTCTCGCAATGGGCATATGCCCTAAGCCGAAATAAGACAAACCGTCCGACGAACCATTCACGAATGTCTCACCGGGAATAATCAATCTGACCTGAATTCGGTTCAGCCTGTGATTTGTCTGTGACTGCGGGTGATTCTTGGGCTTCTATGGCCGATGTGACTTCGGGCCATTGTGATAAGACCGGCGTCATGGTGTGAGTCATAGTGCCGGCCGCGCGTATCCCGGCCCATGGGCCTAGTTCCATGCCCATTGGCGGGGTGCCCCGGTCGTTCCGTCAAGGGAAGGGGTTCGATGCGCCGGGGGGCGTGCTATATACGGTGTCCTCTTTCGATGAAGGGCGTCTCCCGACCGCGGGGGAGCCCGCCCAGGAATTCCGGTGCCGCATGTCCGACCCCTACGCCTACGACGATCCGCTGGGCCATGATCCCCTCAGCCAGGCGGGCGCCCCGGCCACCGCGCCGGCGCAGCGTTTCGCCTATCTGGACGGGCTGAACCCCGTGCAGCGCGAGGCGGTCGAGGCTCTGGACGGCCCGGTGCTGGTGCTGGCCGGCGCCGGCACGGGCAAGACGCGCGTTCTGACCACCCGGCTGGCCCATCTGCTGATGACGCGCCGCGCCGCCGCCTTCCAGATCCTGGCGGTGACCTTCACCAACAAGGCCGCCCGCGAGATGCGGGAGCGCGTCGCCCATCTGATGGGGATCGAGCCGGAGGGCTGGTGGCTCGGCACCTTCCACGCGCTGGCCGCGCGCATCCTGCGCCGCCATGCGGAGCTGGTGGGGCTGAAGTCCAACTTCACCATCCTCGACACCGACGACCAGATCCGCCTGATCAAGCAGCTTCTGGAGGCGGCGAACGTCGATTCCAAGAAGTGGCCGGCGCGGCAGGTGCTGGGCGTGATCGAGCGCTGGAAGGACCGCGGCCTGACCCCGGACCGGCTGAACGAGGGCGACGGCGGCGACGTGGCCGGCGGGCGGGTGGTGGCGCTCTACCGCGCCTACCAGGAGCGGCTGCGCACGCTGAACGCCTGCGACTTCGGCGATCTCCTGCTGCACAACATCACGCTGTTCCAGAAGCACCCCGACGTGCTGGCGGAATACCACCGCAAGTTCAAATACATCCTGGTGGACGAGTATCAGGACACCAACGTCGCCCAGTATCTGTGGCTGCGCATCCTCTCGCAGGCCCAGAAGAACATCTGCTGCGTCGGCGACGAGGACCAGTCGATCTACGCCTGGCGCGGCGCGGAGATCGGCAACATCCTGCGCTTCGACGCCGACTTTCCCGGCGCCAAGGTGGTCAAGCTGGAGCAGAACTACCGCTCCACCGGGCACATCCTGTCCGCGGCCTCCGGCCTGATCGCCAACAACAAGGGGCGGCTCGGCAAGACGCTGTGGACCCAGGCGGACGGCGGCGAGCCGGTGCGCGTGCGCGGCGTCTGGGACGGCGAGGAGGAGGCCCGCTGGGTCGGCGACGAGATCGAGGCGCTGCAGCGCCAGGGCGTCTCGCTGGCCCAGATCGCCGTCCTGGTCCGCGCCGGCTTCCAGACCCGCGAGTTCGAGGAGCGCTTCATCACGCTGGGCCTGCCCTACCGGGTGATCGGTGGCCCGCGCTTCTACGAGCGGCAGGAGATCCGCGACGCGCTGGCCTATCTGCGCGTCGTCAACTCGCCCGACGACGATCTGGCCTTCGAGCGGATCGTCAACGTGCCCAAGCGCGGCGTCGGCCCGGCGGCCCTGCAATGCCTCTATCAGGCGGCGCGGTCGCGCGGGATGCCGCTGACCGAGGCTGGCTGGGCGCTGACCGAGACGGACGAGCTGAAGCCCAAGGTCCGCGGCGTGATGCGCGGCCTGCTTCAGGACTTCTTCCGCTGGCGCGCCCTGTCGGCGACCATGCCGCACACCGAACTGGCCCGCATGGTGCTGGACGAGTCCGGCTACACCCGCATGTGGCAGGAGGACAAGACGCCCGAGGCGCCGGGGCGGCTGGAGAACCTGAAGGAACTCGTCACCGCCATGGCGGATTTCGAGAACCTGTCGGGCTTCCTGGAGCATGTCGCGCTGGTCATGGAGAACGCCGAGGCTGCCGGCGTCGATCAGGTCACGGTTATGACCCTGCACGGCGCCAAGGGGCTGGAGTTCGACATGGTCTTCCTGCCCGGCTGGGAGGAGGGCGTATTCCCCAACCAGCGCGCTCTGGACGAGACCGGCATCGCCGGACTGGAGGAGGAGCGCCGCCTCGCCTATGTCGGGCTGACCCGGGCGCGCAAGCGGGCCTACATCAGCCACGCCGCCAACCGGCGGCTCTACGGCAACTGGGTCAGCGCCATTCCCTCCCGCTTCGTCGAGGAGATCCCCGGCGACGACGTCGAGGCGGAGGCGGCGAGCGGCCTCTACCCCGGCGGCAACGCTGGCGGGGGATTTGGCGGGGGAGGGAGCTTCCGCGACTCGTCGAGCTACGCCGCCTTCCGCGCCGGCCAGCAGGCGGCGGGCCGGCAGCAGCCCCCGTCGCCGCGCACCATCACGCTGGACAGCGGTTCCTATCAGGTCGCCCCGCGCGCGCGTCCGAACGCGCCCTTCCCGAAGGGAGCGCGGGTGTTCCACCAGAAGTTCGGCTACGGCACCGTCACGGCGGTCGACCAGGACAAGCTGGAGATCGACTTCGACCAGGCCGGCAGCAAGAAGGTGATGGACAGCTTCGTGGTGCCGGCGGAGAAGGCGGGCTGACGCAGGCGGGATGGTCGGGGCAGGGTGACCGATTGCCGCAGCGTCCCGCCGCGGTGACGGTCGTCACAGGTTCGGCGGCGGCGTTCGGCTACTGGTGGGTTCCAGACATCGCACCAACAGCCACGGAACCCGCCTCGTGTTCGGCAAGAGCAGCACCGCCTTCGAGGTCCAGATCCGCCGTGAGGGCCGCTGGACGATCGAGGGGACCTACGACGACGAGCGCCGGGCCCTGGCCTCCGCCCGCAGTTGGCTGGCGGTCAGCGGGGTGGAGGAGGTCAAGGCCATCAAGTTCCGCTCGTTGGCTGGGCTGTCGCTGGAGACGGTGATCTTCCAGAAGGCCGTTCCGGTGGTTAAGGACAAGCCGATGACGCTGGGCGGCACGGCGGAGGGGGCGCCTTATTGCACGGCCCCCGGCGATCTTTACGGGTTCGAGTCGCGGGTGGTCACCGGCCGGCTGCTGCGCCCCTTCCTCGACAAGTTCCGCATCACCCCGACCGAGCTTCTCCATTCCTGGACCTACCTGCGCAAGCTGGACGAGCAGGGACTGCTGCTGGGCGCGGCGCTCCAGGCGGCGGCCCGCCACCACGCGGACCGGCATGGCGTCGCGGTTCCGGCGCGGGCGCGCGAGTTGCGGGGTTTCGCCGAGGCGGTGATGGCCCGCGCCCGCGACTTCCAGGCCGAGCGCAAGGCGCTGCCGGCCTTCGACCCCGCCGACCTGTCCCGGTCCAGCCGCGCCTTGGCGGCGGCGGTGGGGGAGGAGGGGCACGACTTCGCCTTCCTCAGCCAGCTCACCCTCCATCTGGCCGACCGCAATTCGCTGGCCGGCAAGCTGGAAATGCTGCTCGACCTGATCGGGCCGGACGTGGAGCCGCGGCACCTCGCTGTGCTCGACGGGGTGATGGCCGACGCGCTGGGTTCCGCCGAGCTGGTGAAGGAGCTTCTCGGCGCGCAGCCGAACCTCGCCTTGGGGTTGTGCGCTCTGGCCGACCTGATCCTGGGCCGCGACCCGCAGCCGAAGAGCGAGCCGGTGAGCCCCCTGCTGGCCCACATCGGCGCGTTGATCGTCCAGGGGCGCGCACCGTGCTGCCGCGCCGTTCTGCTGGAGCGCATCCAGCAATCACTGAACGGCACCCAGCCGCTCGACCGCCGCGACCCGAAGAAGGAGGCGCTGCTGGCCGACCACCTCGCCACCCATCTGCGCGATCCGCAGGGGCGCCTGCTCGGTGGTGCCGAGGCGGAGAAAGCGCTGGCCCGCCGCCTGATCCGCCACCGTCAGGCGATCCTACGCGAACAGGGGATGCACGACATCGCGGACCGGCTGT
Organism: Azospirillum aestuarii; assembly: GCF_016632405.1. NCBI lineage: Bacteria > Pseudomonadati > Pseudomonadota > Alphaproteobacteria > Rhodospirillales > Azospirillaceae > Azospirillum > Azospirillum aestuarii. The sequence continues at coordinate 202,999 of NZ_JAEPIV010000002.1, read as the reverse complement.
CAGGACGGTGAGGGAGTGTTGGAACGGGCGAGGGGATACCACGAAGACACGAAGGCACTAAGAATTTCACGAAGGATGTTTCCGCATGGATGAGGCCGTATCTCCCGCGCTGAACGCCTTATCGCGCGAGGTGGTGGATGCGGGCTACACGGTTCACAGCCGTCTCGGGCCGGGGTTGCTCGAATCCGTGTATGAGGCATGCCTTGCCCACGAACTGTCCAAGCGTGGCGTTCCGGTCAAGCGTCAGATGATCGTTCCCGTCTTCTATGACGATGTACGCATCGACGAGGGGTTTCGCATCGACATGCTGGTCGATGATGCAATCATCATTGAGATCAAGGCGGTCGAGCACACCCTGCCGGTCCATGAAGCACAGCTTCTGACCTATCTGCGGATGACCGGGCATCGTCTTGGCTTCCTGATGAATTTCAACGTCCCGCGCTTCAAGGACGGTGTTCGACGCAGGGTGTGCTGATCCGCCGGGTCCGCTTTGTGAAAATCTTTGTGTCTTTGTGTCTTGGTGGTAAAACCGCCGCCGTCGCGACGATTTTCCCCGATAGCGGATGTCCTCCATGTCATCTTCCAAGCTCTGGCGCATCGCGCTCGTCATTCCCGAAGCCCACGCCCCCGCGTTCGCCGAGGCGATTGGCGATCATGCCGACGCGGTGTCGACCTTCGAGTTGGAGGAGCACGGCGACTGGCTGGTCGAGGCGACGGTCTACGGGCAGCCCGACGAGCCGCGGCTGAACGCCCGCGTCGCCGTTCTGGCCGAGGCCATGGGCATCCCCGAGCCGAAGCTGATCGTCGAGGAACTGCCCCTCATCGATTGGGTGTCGCACAGCTATCAGGGCTTTCCGCCGATCCAGGCCGGGCGCTTCTTCGTCCACGGCTCCCACCATGAGGGGCTTGTCCCGGCGGGCAGCATCCCGCTGCTGGTCGACGCCGCCACCGCCTTCGGCACGGGCGAGCACGGGTCGACCAAGGGCTGCCTGATGGCGCTGGACCGGTTGGCCCGCCGGATGACGCTGCCGCACCGCGGGCGGGGCGGGGCGCTCGACATGGGCTGCGGCTCGGGCATCCTGGCGCTGGCGGTGACCAAGCGCTGGCGGGTGCCCGTCACCGCCGTGGACATTGACCCGGAGGCGGTGCGCGTCACCCGCGTCAACGCCGCGCTCAACGGGGTGAAGGCCCGCATCCGCTCGCAGGGCGGCGACGGCTACCACACCGCCGTGGTGGGCAAGCACAAGCCCTACCGCCTGATCACCGCCAACATCCTGGCCCGTCCGCTGGCCCGCATGGCGCCGCAGCTGAAGCGCCATCTGCAGCGCGGCGGCGTGGCCGTTCTGGCCGGCCTGCTGAACCGGCAGGAGCGCCACGTCATCCAGGCGCACCGCACGCAGGGCCTGCATCTGGTCGCGCGCATCCCGGTCGGCGAATGGACCACCCTTGTGGTGAAGAGGCCGAAGCGGAAGGCCGTAAAGGGCTGAGGCCCCTGGATTTCGGTCCTCCCGTCGCCATCTCCTTTCGGACAGATGGACGACTCGCGGAGGACCGATGCTGAACCGGATCAGGGCGCTGTTCCAGGATAACGACCCCGGCGACGACCGCCACAGGCTGGAGGCCGCCGCCGCCGCCCTTCTGGTCGAGGCCGCACGCACCGACAACACCATTTCCCCGGCGGAGCGCGAGCGCATCCTCGACGTCACCCGCCGCCACTTCCATCTGAGCGAGGAAGAGGCGCAGGACCTGCTGTCCGCCGCCGTGTTCGACACGGAAGGCGCCTCGCCCTACTACCGCTACGTCACGGTGATCAACGACCATTGCCCGCCGGACAAGCGGCTGTGGATCATCGAGATGCTGTGGGAGGTCGCCTACGCCGACGGCGAGCTGAACGACCTGGAGGCCAACCTGCTGCGCCGCATCGGCGGCCTGCTGCATGTGCCCGACGTCGATCGCGGCCTCGCCCGCAAGCGCGTCCTGGAGCGGCTGGGCCTGCCCGACGATTCCGGGCTGTAGAGGCTTCGGTCTTTCACGCGGCTATGCCCATTCCCGCGCTTGCGCGGTGCGGCATCCCTGCCTAGCCTGTCGCGGTCGGCTTCACCGGATGAGGATCAGCCCCCGTGTCCAGCGCTTACCGCGGCGACGAAACCCTGGCGCAGCTTCTGGCCCAAGCGGGCCTGTCCCAAACCCCCGCGGACATCCGCAGCCTCGTCGCCGGGGTGCTCGCCGCGCCGGAGGGGGAAGACCCCGACGGCTGGATGATTCTGGTCGGGACGCGGCTTCCGGAGGATCTCGCCGGTCAGCTCCGCGCCCTGAAGGCCGACCTTGCCGACGGCCGTGTCGCCGAGGCGCCGGATTACGCCTCCCGCATCGCCGCCCTGCGCGGCGTCCTGGCGCGCGCCGACCTCGACGGCTTCATCGTTCCGCGCGGCGACGAGCATCAGGGCGAGTATGTGCCGCCGCGGGCCCAGCGGCTGGCCTGGCTGACCGGATTCACCGGGTCGGCCGGCCACGCCATCGTGGGGCGGCAGCGCGCCGCCATCTTCGTGGATGGGCGCTACACACTCCAGGTCCAGGCGGAGGTGTCGGGCGATCTCTACGAATACCGGCATCTGGTCGACGATCCGCTGACCGAATGGGCGGGGGACGCGCTGCCGCGCGGCGGACGGCTCGGCTACGATCCGTGGCTGCACACCGCCGGCTGGGTGGAGCGCACCCGCCAGCAGCTGGAGCGCATCGGCCTGTCGCTGGTGCCCTGCCCGGACAACCCGGTGGACCGCGTGTGGACAGACCAGCCCCCGCCCCCGCTCGCCCCGGTGGTCGCCCAGGACATCGCCTTCGCCGGGGACAGCGCCGCCGACAAGCGCGCCCGCATCGCCGGCGACCTGACGCGCAGCGGCATCGGCGCCGTGGTGCTGACCCAGCCCGACTCCATCGCGTGGCTGCTCAACCTGCGCGGCGCCGATGTGCCCTGCACGCCGCTGCCCCTGTCCTTCGCGATCCTGAAGGACGACGGGCAGGTGGACCTGTTCATCGACCGTCGCAAGCTGGCGCCGGGCGTCGAGGCCCACCTCGGCAACCAAGTCGCCGTGCGTGCCCCGGACGAGCTGGGCGCCGCGCTCGACGGGCTGGGGCGCGAGGGGCGCAAGGTGTTGGCCGACCCGGCCGGCACGTCGGCCTGGATCTTCGACCGGCTGCACATGGCCGGCGCCAAGCTGGAGCGTGACCCCGACCCCTGCGCCCTGCCCAAGGCCTGCAAGAACGAGGCGGAGCTGGCCGGCACCCGTGCCGCCCACGCCCGCGACGGCGCGGCGCTCGTCCGCTTCCTGCACTGGCTGTCGCAGGAGGCGCCGTCGGGCACCGTGACGGAGATCGCGGCGGCGGAGCGGCTGCTGGCTTTCCGCCGCGCCAACGACCGCTTCCGCGGCCTCAGCTTCGACACGATCTCCGGGGCGGGGCCGAACGGCGCCATCGTCCATTACCGCGTCTCGGAGGCGACCGACCGCCGGCTGGAGCCGGGCAGCCTGTTCCTGCTGGACAGCGGCGCCCAGTATCAGGACGGCACCACCGACGTGACGCGCACCATCGCCATCGGCGCGCCGACCCCGGAAATGCGCGAGCGCTTCACGCTGGTGCTCAAGGGCCACATCGCCGTCAGCACGGCGCGCTTCCCGCGCGGCACCACCGGGTCGCAGCTCGACACACTGGCCCGCCTGCCGCTGTGGTCGCTGGGTCTCGACTACGACCACGGCACCGGCCACGGGGTGGGCAGCTACCTGTCGGTGCATGAGGGGCCGCAGCGGATCTCCAAGGTGCCGAACAGCGTGGCGCTGCAGCCCGGCATGATCCTGTCCAACGAGCCCGGCTACTACAAGACCGGCGCCTACGGCATCCGCATCGAGAACCTGATCGTCGTCCAGCCGCTCGAACTGCCGATGGCGGAACGGCCCATGCTGGGGTTCGAGGTGCTGACCCTGGCCCCCATCGACCGCAATCTGGTCGAGCCGGCGCTGCTGACCCAGGCGGAGATCGCCTGGCTGAACGCCTATCAAACGCAGGTGCGCGAGGCGCTGGAGCCACGGCTTGCGGGTGATGGGGATGTCGAAGTGTCGCATTGGTTGAGACAGGCGACATCCCCAATCATCGTCTGAGGGAAGTGGCCGGGGATGTACCTTTGCCGGCGGGTGGACGGCGCACGGGGCGAGAATCAGCCCGTGCGTTCGACTGTGAAATCTGGCAAGGTCCCCACCCGGCGCAGGGACATGTCTGATCGGACCGCCGCCGGACGCGCGTCCGTGCCTTCAAGCGATGCCTCATCGCGTCGTGGCGCGGCGGAAATTCGGCGGTCTTGGTAACCCGATATTTACGGGCGTACGTCACTGTGGCCGTGAGGGATGACTTTTCGGCAGACTTAAGGCATCACAGTCGGACCAGACCGACCTCGGCGCACGCCATGCCGCGCCGGGCGGGCTGAACGCCGGGCCGGGGCCTAGCAACGGAAGAATGCGGAGACGCGTAGATGAAGATCCTTGTCGTCGATGACTACGCCACCATGCGGCGCATCGTGCGGAACCTCCTGACCCAGATCGGCTACACGGACATCGACGAGGCCGGCGACGGCGTCTCGGCCCTGCAGAAGCTGCGCGAGAGCAAGTTCGGCCTCATCATTTCCGACTGGAACATGGAGCCGATGACCGGCCTGCAGCTCCTCAAGGAGATCCGCGCCGACGCCAAGCTCGCCTCGACCCCGTTCATCATGGTCACCGCAGAAAGCAAGACCGAGAACGTGATCGCCGCCAAGCAGGCCGGTGTGAACAACTACATCGTCAAGCCTTTCAACGCCGATACCCTGAAGCAGAAGATCCAGGCCGTCATCGGCGGGTAAGGAGTGGTTGGGTTGGATCAGCTTCCGCAGCTTTCCGAGGAAGAGTTCGACCAGATCGAGGAAGCGATCGCCCGCACCACAAAGGGGCGAGCCTTCCTGCGCCGCTTCCACCGCCGGGCCCATGGGGCCGCGGCGGAGGAGGTGCGCAAGATGCTGTTGGAGTTCCGCAACTCCTGGCATCAGCAGAGCGAGGTGGTGGAGGCGGCCAAGCACGTCGAGGTGCTGCGGCTGGAGCTGATGGAGATGGCGGCCTCCATCGAGCAGGCGCGGCGCGAGGTTGCAGCCCTGCGTCCGCCCGACGGCGGCGGCGACAAGATCACCTCGGCCACCAACGAGCTGGATGCCATCGTCATCTCGACCGAACGCGCGTCCTTCGAGATCCTGAACGCCGCCGAGCGGCTGATGGACCTGTCGGGCAAGCTGAAGGCGGATGGCGCCGACCCCGGCCTGTGCTCCGAGATCGAGGGGGAGGTGACGAACATCTTCACCGCCTGCTCGTTCCAGGACCTGACCGGCCAGCGCACCAGCAAGGTGGTCAACGCGCTCCGCTACATCGAGCAGCGCGTCAACGCGATGATCAACATCTGGGGTGTCGAGAAGCTCGCCGGCCTCCAGATCGCGCAAGAAAACACGGACACCCGGCCGGACGCACACCTGCTGAACGGTCCCCAGCTCGACGGTCTCGGCGTCAGCCAGGCCGACGTGGACAGCATGTTCGACAGTCCGGCGATGGCGGCATCGCCTCCGCCGCCGGCTCCCGAACCGCCACCCGCGCCCGCTCCGGCTCCCACCCCGGCGGCCCAGACCGGAGCCAAGGCGAGTCAGGCCGACATCGACAGCCTGTTCGACAGCCCGGCCCCGGCCCCAGCTGCTCCGGCGAAGGCCAGCCAGGCCGACATCGACAGCCTGTTCGACAGTCCGGCTCCCGCCCCGGCCCCGGCCGCGGCGCCACCGGCTTCCGCCCCGGCTGCGGCCCCCGCCGCCAAGAAGCCGGTGCCGAAGCCCGCCTCGGCGGCCAAGCCCGTCCCGAAGCCGGCGGCCCCCAAGCCGATGGACAAGCCGGCCGCGGCCCCACCGCCCGCGGCGGACGAGCCTCCGGCGCCGCTCGATCAGGCGGCCATCGACGCCCTGTTCGGCTGACCTCACGGTCAACAAGACGGTCCGGCGTCGGATTTGTGAAGAGTTGCCGCCGCGCCAATCGGCTGGCGAATTGGGACGTGAAGTTTGTTATGACGATCGTCGCCCGCCGGGCCGATGCCGGCCTTGGCGGGCAGTCCTGACCAGACGGGCCGGCGTGCGCGGATGCCCCGGACGTCCACTCGGAAAGAGGCGCAGCCCGCATGAGGAATCTTTCGAAACCCTTCATGGCGGAGCTTCAGAAGGCCCGCCGGACCGGCAATCCCTATCAGGCGGTGGTGGATGACGCCACCGCCCTGGCGCCGGCGCTGGCGTCGCTGCCGTCCGGCCCGGTCGCCGTGGACAACAGCGACGTCATCCGCGCCATCGGCGACCTCGGCGCGAAGCTCGACCGCTTCCTGACCATGGACGCCCAGCAGATCGACCAGATCCAGGTCGAGATCGCCGACATCTCGGGCCGGATCAAGGCCACCAAGGTGGAGATGGCGGCGATCCGCCACCCGCTGGCCGGCGACGACAAGTTCGTGCAGGCGTCGCAGGAACTGAACGCCGTCGTCTCGGCGACGGAGGCGGCGACCAACACCATCATGGCCTGCGCCGAGGAGCTGGAGGAGGTCGTTCACGAGCTGAAGTCGTCGCTGCCGGAGGGCTACCACGCCGACCGCGTCAACGACATGAACGACGTGATCGTCCGCATCTACGAGGCCTGCAACTTCCAGGACCTGACCGGCCAGCGCATCACCAAGGTCGTCCGCGCCCTGTCCTTCATCGAAGAGCGCGTCGACGCGATGATGAGCCACTGGAACAAGCGCGAGTTCGAGGCGATGCCCCTGCCGCCGACCGTCACCAAGATGGACGAGACGCTGGAGCTGCACGGCCCCGCCGACCATCAGGAGATGGGCAACATCAGCCAGGCCGACATCGACGCGCTGTTCGGCTGATCGGCCCCCCTGTTTCGCCCCCGTCCCGGCCCCCGTTCCGGAGCGTCCGGCTGCATGATGGCGGCGAGGTTCGAAATTTGTTCGCCGAAGCGGCTTGCCGCCCCCGCGCCCCGGCGTGCTATATAGGGCCAACTTCGAAAGCATCGCGACGACCATGCCCTGCCGTTTTTCCCGTCTGCCGCTTGCGGCCCTCCTCCTGGCTTCCGCCCTGACCGCCTGCTCCTCGACCAAACCCGAGGACCAGTATGTCGAGCGCCCGGCCGAGCAGATCTACCAAGAGGCCGACGCCGCCATGCGGGAGGAGCGGTTCAAGGTCGCCGCCAAGCTCTACGACGAGGTGGAGCGCCAGCACCCCTATTCCGAATGGGCGGGCAAGGCACAGATCATGGCGGCCTACGCCCATTACCAGGATCTGAAGTACGACGACGCGATCCTGGCGCTCGACCGCTACATCCAGCTTCATCCGGGCAGCCCCGACGTCTCCTACGCCTACTACATGCGGGCGCTGTCCTATTACGAGCAGATCACCGACGTCCGCCGCGACCAGCGCATGACCCGTCTGGCGCTGGACGCGCTGTCGGAGGTCGTGCGCCGCTTCCCGGACAGCCAGTACGCCCGCGACGCCAAGATCAAGATCGACCTGACCAACGACCATCTCGCCGGCAAGGAGATGGAGGTCGGGCGCTTCTATCTGAAGCAGGGTCAGTACACCGCCGCCATCGGCCGGTTCCGCATGGTGATTGAAAACTACCAGACCACCTCCCACGTCCCTGAGGCGCTGCACCGGCTGGTGGAGTGCTATCTGGCGCTGGGAATCACGGACGAGGCGAAGACCGCCGCCGCCGTGCTCGGCCACAACTTCCCCGGCAGCGAATGGTACACGGACAGCTACGCACTGCTGGTGGACGCCAACGTGCGTCCGGAGCGAAACGAGAAGTCCTGGATCAGCAGAGCCTGGAGCTCCCTGTTCTAGGACGATCCATGCTGGCGTCGCTGACGATCCGGGACGTCGTCCTGATCGAACGGCTGGGGCTGGGCTTCCGCAAGGGCCTGTGCGTCCTCACCGGCGAGACCGGTGCCGGCAAGTCGATCCTGCTCGACGCGCTGGGTCTGGCGCTGGGGGCGCGGGCCGATTCGGGCCTTGTCCGCCACGGCGCCGATCAGGCGTCGGTGACGGCGGAGTTCGATCTGTCCGGCGATCATCCGGCGCTCGCCATCCTCAGGGAGCAGGGGCTCGACCCCGAGGAACGGCTGGTCGTCCGCCGCACCGTCAGCGCCGACGGGCGCAGCCGCGCCTGGGTCAACGACCAGGCGGTCGGCGTCGGCCTGCTGAAGCGGCTGGGGGAGGAGCTGGTCGAGGTCCATGGCCAGTTCGACACCCACGGCCTCCTGAATCCGCAGACCCACCGCACCGTGCTGGACGCCTACGCCGGCCTGTCGGCCCACGCCACCCAGGTCGCCGCCGCCCACCGCGCCTGGAGGCAGGTCGAGGACGCGCGCGCCAACGCCGCCGCCGAGATCGCCCGCGCCCGCTCGGAGGAGGAGTATCTCCGCCACGCCGTCGCCGAGCTGGACGCACTCGCCCCCAAGGCCGGCGAGGAGGAGGAGCTGGCCGAGACCCGCGCCGTGCTGATGCACCGGGAGAAGCTGGTCGACGCCCTGAACACTGCCTATGGGGAGCTGTCGGGCGACCGCGGGGTGGAGCGCGCCCTGTCCTCGGCCATCCGCACACTGAGCCGCATCGCCGACAAGGCCGCCGGCAAGCTTGACCCGGTCATCGCCGCGCTCGACCGCGCCGCGACCGAGGCGGGGGAGGCCATCGCCGGCCTCCAGGCCGTCTCCTCCGACGTGGACATGGACCCGCAGGCCCTGGAAAAGCTGGAGGAACGGCTGTTCGCTCTGCGTGCCGCGGCCCGCAAGCACGGGGTGGACGTCGATGCGCTGGCTCCGCTGCGCAAGGACATGGCCGACCGGCTGCTGCTGATCGAGGACCAGGGCGATCTGCTGGCCCGTCTCGCCCGCGAGGCGGAGGTTGCCCGCGACGCCTACCGCAAGGCCGCCGAGTCGCTGAGCCGGGAGCGCCAGCAGGCCGCCGGGCGGCTGGACGCCGCCGTCGCCACGGAACTCGCCCCGCTGAAGCTGGAAAAGGCGAAGTTCCGCACGCTGGTCGAGCCTCTGGCCGACGAATCGGACTGGACCGCCGCCGGCATGGATCGCGTGGCCTTCCAGGTCGCCACCAACCCCGGCTCGCCCCCCGGCGCGCTGAACAAGATCGCGTCCGGCGGTGAGCTGGCGCGCTTCATGCTGGCGCTGAAGGTGGTGCTGGCCCAGACCTCGACCGTCGGCACGCTGGTGTTCGACGAGGTGGACACCGGCATCGGCGGCGCCGTCGCCGCCGCGGTGGGCCAGCGTCTGGCGACGCTCGGCAACGGGCTTCAGGTGCTTGTCGTCACCCACAGCCCGCAGGTCGCCGCCCGCGGCTCCATCCACCTCAAGGTGCAGAAGTCGGTGAAGGGCGAGCAGGTGACGACCGGCGTGGTCGAACTGGACGGCGACGACCGCCGCGAGGAGATCGCCCGCATGCTGTCCGGCGCCACCGTCACCGCCGAGGCCCGCGCCGCCGCCGACAGCCTGATCGCCGGGCGGGGGTAGAGGAACGCCTCTGTCCCCTCTCCCCCGGAGGGGAGTGGGCTACAACCCCCGTCCAGGTCACAGCAATCGCCCGCAGCGGTCATACGGCGGCCACAGAAAAACACGCATAGTCCAGCCTAACGCGTCCGGAAACGGGCGCCGTTCGCCCAAGAACGAACAAGGTTGGCAAGATGTCGAACAGCTCCGCTTCCGCCGGCAACGTCGTCGTGATCGACAGTGGCCTGTCCTCCGCCTGGAGCACGGGCCGGCTGGTCTACCAGCATGACTTCTACGGCAACGACAACGACGTCATGGTCGCCAACGCGAACACGCACGGCGCCCTCGTCACCGCGGAGATCCTGGAGAACGCGCCCGACGTCGGCATCATCGCGCTGAAGGTCATGCCCGACGACGGCAGCGGCGCCAGCGAGGCCAACATCGAGAAGGCCCTGCAGTGGGTCGTCGCCAACGCCGACGCCTACAACATCACGGCGGTGAACCTGTCGCTGGGCGGCGGGGCGCAGACGACCGCGGCCACCACCTCGATCTCCGACGAGCTGGCCGCTCTCGCCGCCAAGCGCGTGCTGACCGTGGCCGCCGCCGGCAACAGCGGCGACGGCGGGGCGACGCAGAGCGTGTCCAGCTACTCGGCCGACGTGAACCAGATCTGCGTCTCGGCCTCCACCGGCGACGGAGCGTTCCCGTCCTGGGCGCAGCGCAGCCCGTCCCTGACCGATGTCTGCGCCGACGGCACCGACGTGCGGATCACCAATCTCTCGGGCGTCACCTACACCGCAAACGGCTCCTCCTTCGCCGCCCCGGCGGTTACCGCGGCGGTGGCGCAGGCGCAACAGGCGTGGGTGGAGCAGACCGGCAGCCGGCTGACCCAGGCGGAGTTCCTCGATCTCGCCCGCAGCACCGGCAAGGCCATGGGCACCGCCGGCTATTTCGAGCTGGACACCGACGCCCTGCTGGCCAAGATCGCCCAGTCGGCTCCGGTCCCCACGGCGCAGAGCGCCACGACGATCACCGTCAACGCCTCCGGCGCCCCGGCGGGTGGGGTGAACGCGCATTTCAAGCTGCTGGTGGACGGCAAGACGGTGGGGCAGGCCACGGTGGATTCGGCGGCCAAGGATTACAGCTTCACCACCAACCTGACCGCCGACCAGGCCCATAAGGTCCAGGTCCAGTACGACAACGACGGCTTCGTGAACGGGCAGGACCGCAACCTGTTCGTCAACACGGTCACCATCAACGGCACCGCCCACAGCCCGACCGCCACCAACGTCACCTACGACAAGGGCGCTCTCGACGGCAAGGACGTGGTGAAGGGCCAGTCGTCGATGTGGTGGGGCGGCACGCTGGTGGTCGATGCTCCGGCGAAGGATTTCCCGGCTCAGGATGCGCCTGCCAACACGACGATCACGGTCAACGCCTCCGGTGCCGCGGCGGGCGGGGTCAACGCCCATTTCAACCTGCTGGTGGACGGCAAGGCCATCGGCGGCGCCACCGTCGGCACCGCGGCCAAGGATTTCACCTTCGCCACCAACCTGACCGCCGATCAGGCGCACAAGGTGCAGGTCCAGTACGACAACGACGCCGTGGTGAACGGCCAGGACCGTTCGCTGTTCGTCAACACGGTCACCATCAACGGCCACGCCGTCGCTCCCACGGCGTCGAACGTCACCTACGACAAGGGCGCGCTCGACGGGAAGGACGTGGTGAAGGGGCAGGCCGGCCTGTGGTGGAACGGCACGCTGGTGGTCGACGCCGGCAAGTCATGGTTCCCCTCCGCCGGGACGGCCGCTGTGGCCTCGGCCCTGTCCACGGACGGGCAGGACACCGTGTGGCAGCACCTTGTCGCCCAGGGGCTGGAGGCTGCGGCGCCGGTCCATGCGGATGCCGCCTTCGCCATGGCGGACGTCGGCCTGACGGCGGATGCCTATGCCCACGCCGCGCTGATGGACCATCATCCCGACCCGCTGCACCCGTTCGACGCCGCCTGAGGCGGGACGCCCGTCACGCCGCCTGGCGCAGGGGCATCATGTGTGGCAGTGACCTGTCCGGCGCGGCGCGCAATTCCTCCGTCGTCCCGGTCAACTGAGCGGTGATGTGGAAGGCGTCCTCGACCGACGCAATGACCGACCGCGCGCCGTCGGCCAGTCGGCGGACTGGCTGGCCTCGTGTTGGAGTTATTTGCAAAGAGGTCGCTGGGCAGCGCTTGTCGGCCGTCTGGGGATTCACTGCCGGAACGCTCTGATACCGTTGTGTGCGGCAAGCGGGCGCAGGCCCATGCCGGTGTCAGGCGGCGCGCTTCCAGGGCTGCCAGCCACCCAGGCGAAGTCCGACCGCGATGCCGGTGAAGGGAATCCTCAGCTCCAGGTCGCGGGGCTGGAAGAAGGTCAGGCGTTCCGGGGCGCCGGTGGAGCCGTATTCCAGGCGGGCGCCCTTCGGTTCCTCCGCGAACTCATCGCTCATCACCTGCCAGATCTCCAGGTCGTCGCCGTGGTTGGAGATCTTGTACTGGCCGCACCGCCAGACCGGGGCCTCGCCCACGCCGCCCTCGACCACCTTCTTGTCGCCGTCCATCTTGACGTCGCCGACGCCGGCGGCACGGCCCGACATGGATGGCCCTTGGCTTTCCGCGCGGAAGCCCAGCCGTAGCCAGGGGGAGCGGGTGCGCGGGATCATGCGGCGCAGCAGGCGCGCGTCCTCCGTCGCGAAATGGTCGGGATCGTCGTACAGGATACGGTCAAGCGCCGCGGCGATGACGAATCGATCGTCGATGGTCAGGCTGCCGGCGGTCAGGTTGCCGGCGGTCGCACGGCTGGTCGGCTCGTTCATACAGCACATCCGTTCACGGGCGCCGGGTCATCATACACGCAACCCTCGCGCCCCCGCACCTAACAAGGTTTTCGGTTTCAAGGTTGGTGCGGTTGGGACCAAATGCCAGACCGGCTCAGGCCGGACTCCACGGCGCGTCCCCACGGCGCTATGCTGCGCCCCCGGCGGCGGCGGCGATCCAGCGCCGTCCCCATCAGAAGGCACCGAAGAGACCCGCCATGAACGACCTGTTCGACACCCCCGCCGCGCTCCGCAGCATCCCCGTGGAGGAGCTGACGGTGGAGCAGGCGCAGGCGGAACTGGCCGCGCTGGCCCAGGAGATCGCCCACCACGACCGGCTCTACCACCAGCAGGACAAGCCGGAGATTTCCGACGCCGCCTACGACGCGCTGGTCCGCCGCAACAACGGGATCGAGGCGCGCTATCCGGAGCTGCGCAGGGCCGATTCGCCCTCGCTGCGCGTCGGCGCCGCCCCGGCGGCGGCCTTCCGCAAGGTGCGGCACGCCCTGCCCATGCTGTCGCTCGGCAACGCCTTCGAGCCGGAGGAGGCGCACGAGTTCGTCGCACGCGTCCGCCGCTTCCTCGGCCTGTCCGACGACGCTCCGCTGGAGTTCGTGGCCGAGCCGAAGATCGACGGGCTGTCCTGCTCGCTGCGTTACGAGAACGGCCGGCTGGTCCTGGCCGCCACCCGCGGCGACGGGACGGAGGGCGAGGACGTGACCGCCAACGTGCGCACCATCCGTGACGTGCCGCAGACCTTGGAGGCGCCTTATCCCGCCGTTCTGGAGGTGCGCGGCGAGGTCTACATGAACCGCGACGACTTCCTGGCGATGAACCGCGCCTACGCGGAGCGGGGGGAGGATCTGTTCGCCAACCCGCGCAACGCCGCCGCCGGGTCGCTGCGCCAGAAGGATTCCAAGGTCACCGCGTCGCGCCCGCTCTGCTTCTTCGGCTACGCGCTGGGCGAGCTGTCGGAGCCGATCGCCGACAGCCAATGGGGCATCCGCGAGCGGCTGCGTGGCTGGGGCTTCTCGCTGAACCGCCCGGCCAACCTGTGCGACGGTGCCGAGGCGCTGCTGACCCATTACCGCAAGATCGGTGAGGAGCGCTCGGCGCTGCCCTTCGACATTGACGGGGTGGTCTACAAGGTCAACAGCCTGGAGCTTCAGCAGCGGCTGGGCTTCGTCAGCCGGGCGCCGCGCTGGGCCATCGCCCACAAATTCCCGGCGGAGCAGGCGCAGACCCGGCTGAAGGGCATCACCATCCAGGTCGGCCGCACCGGCGCCCTGACCCCGGTGGCCGAGCTGGAGGACATCACCGTCGGCGGCGTGGTGGTCAGCCGCGCCACCCTGCACAACGAGGATGAGATCGCCCGCAAGGACGTCCGCATCGGCGATCTGGTGACCGTTCAGCGGGCCGGCGACGTGATCCCGCAGATCGTCGGGGTGGTGGAGGGGCAGCGCCCCGACGACGCCGTGCCCTACGTCTTCCCCGACCATTGCCCGGTCTGCGGCAGCCTCGCCGTGCGCGAGCCGGACGAGGCGGTGCGCCGCTGCACCGGCGGGCTGATCTGCGCCGCCCAGGCCAAGGAGCGGCTGCGCCATTTCGTGTCGCGCAACGCCTTCGACATCGAAGGGCTGGGCGAGAAGACCATCGAGGAGTTCTGGGAGGACGGGCTGATCCGCTCCCCCGTGGACATCTTCACGCTGGAGCGCCGGGTGGCGGCGGGGGAGATCGCCATCCTCGGCCGTCCGGGCTGGAAGGAGAAGTCGGTCGAGAACCTGTTCGCCGCCATCAACCAGCGGCGCGAGCGCATCGACCTGCACCGCTTCATCTTCGCGCTGGGCATCCGCCACATCGGCGAGGTGACGGCCAAGTCGCTGGCCCGCCAGTACGGCTCGATCGACGGCTGGCTGGAGGGGATGGAGCGCGCCGTCGCCAACATGCCGGGCGAGGCGTGGCGCGACCTGCACGCGCTGAGCGGGCTCGGTCCGGTGAAGGCCGACGCTCTGCTCGCTTGGTTCGCCGATCCGGAGAACCTGCCGAAGCTGGACTTCTACGCCGGCCAGGAGGCGCTGCGGCTGGACAGCGTCATCAAGCTGCTAGGCATCAAGAAGGTGGACAGCCGCGCCGCTCAGGCGCTGGCCGAACGCTACGGCGCCCTGGCGGACTGGAAGGCGGCGATGCTCGCCGCGGTCGGCGCGCAACCCGGCCCCGGCTGGGGTGAGCTGGTCGCCATCCCCGACGTCGGCGAGGTCGCCGCGGAGGAGCTGGCCGGCTTCTTCCAGGAGGAGCGCAACCGCGCCATCATCCACGATCTGCGCGCTGCGGGCGTGCGGGTGGCCGACGCCGAGCGCCCGAAGGCGGCCAGCGGCTCCCCCGTCGCCGGCAAGACGGTGGTCTTCACCGGCACGCTGGAGACCATGACCCGCACCGAGGCGAAGACCCGCGCGGAGTCGCTGGGGGCCAAGGTCGCCGGTTCGGTCTCCGCCAAGACCGACTACGTCATCTGCGGGGCGGACGCGGGCAGCAAGGCCGCCAAGGCGCGCGACCTGGGCGTGACCATCCTCAGCGAGCAGGAGTGGGCCGAGCTGATCGCCGGCTGACCGGGCAAAGGGGAGAGGTGGCAGGGGAGGGGCGGCGCGGCCGAGTGCCGCGTTGACGCCCCTCGCCGCCGGTTCCATAAAGGGACAAAGCGCCATAAGAAGAACGAGACGGGGGATCGCCATGGACTCCATTCAATGGTCGCGCTGGATGAGCGTCGGCATCGAAGAACTCGATGAGGATCATCGCGTTCTCGTGGACATCGTCAACAAGCTGGGCGCGGACGAAAACCGCGCCTCTCCTGACGTCGTCGAAGCGATCCTGGACGAGCTGATTCACTACACCAAGGATCATTTCGCACGCGAAGAAGCGCACATGGCCCAGGCCAACTATCCGACCTTCGCCGCGCACAAGGCCCTGCACGACACACTGACGCGCAACGTCGAATCCTATCGCGAACGTTTCCACGCCCAGCGCGACACCATCTCCGGCAACGAGGTGTTCGAATTCTGCGCCGACTGGTTGGGCAAGCACATCCTGAAGGAAGACACCCGCTTCGGCGCCTATGCCGCGGAGCGGTGAGTCTGCTGAATTGGCCCTCGCCCCTCCGCTCACGCGCAAACGAAGTTTGCGCTGACGCGGCAGGCGGACCTTTGGTCCGCCGAAAGCGGGGAGAGGGAGTTCGATCGCGCCATCTCAGTCAAA
This sequence comes from Azospirillum aestuarii, assembly GCF_016632405.1. Lineage (NCBI taxonomy): Bacteria > Pseudomonadati > Pseudomonadota > Alphaproteobacteria > Rhodospirillales > Azospirillaceae > Azospirillum > Azospirillum aestuarii. The sequence continues at coordinate 187,312 of NZ_JAEPIV010000002.1, read as the reverse complement.
ATCTCAAAAACACCAAATAAAATATTGATATAATTCAATATTCTGAAAATTCTAATCCCCTTGCGCAAAAGTCTCCGCTTTGTCTTTCCGGAAGGGGAGGGGAGTGTGCACGAGACGCGCCTTGCGCGAATCCGAGAGGGGAGGGGGCGCGCGAAACGAAAATGCCCTCCCCGGAAGGGGAGGGCAGGGGCAACGCGACGCGACGAGGCGCGTATCAGGCGACGGCGAGCCGTTCGGTCGCGTGCCATACGGCGCCCGGCAGCGCCGTGCTCGGCGGGGTTTCGTAGCACCAGGCGCTGGCGTCGGCGAACAGCGCGCGCAGCAGAAGGTTGTTTAGGGCGTGGCCGGAGCGGACGCCGTGGAAGTGACCGACGAACATCGCGCCGGCCAGATAGAGGTCGCCGACCGCGTCCAGGATCTTGTGGCGCACGAATTCGTCGTCGAAGCGCAGACCGCCTTCGTTCATCACCTCGTCGCCGGAGATGACCACCGCGTTGTCCAGCGAGCCGCCTCGGGCAAGGCCCATCTTGCGCAGGCCCTCGACCTCGTGCAGGAAGCCGAAGGTGCGGGCGGCGCTGATCTCGTCGCGGAAGGTTTCGGCGTCCAGTTCCACCTCGTGGCTCTGCTGGGCGATGGCCTTGCTGGCGAAGTCGATCTCGAAGCTGAAGCCCGTGGTGTGGTCCGGCGTGAAGGTGGCGCTCTTGTTGCCTTCGGTCACGGTGACCGGCTTCAGGATGCGGATGGCCCGGCGCGGCGCGTTCTGCGACACGGTGCCGGTGCGCTCGATCGCCTCCACAAAGGGGGCGGCGCTGCCGTCCATGATCGGAACCTCGATGTTGTCGAGCGTGACCAGGGCGTTGTCCACGCCGCAGCCGGCCAGGGCCGACATCAGATGCTCGACGGTGCCGATGGTCGTGCCGTGGGCGTTGCCGATGACCGTGCACAGCTTGGTGTCGACCACATGGTCCCAGCGCGCCGGGATCACGGCGGCGGGGCCGCTGAGGTCGCTGCGCCGGAAGACGATGCCGGTGTTCGGCTCGGCCGGGGAAATCGTCAGGGTAACCGTCGCGCCCGTATGCAGCCCGACGCCCGAGCAACGCACCGGCTTCGCCAGGGTACGCTGCAGCATGCCTTCGGTCTTGATGCGATTCTGAGCCACGGTGTCTGTCCCGTTTCAATCTTGGTCTTTGTGCGGCCGATCCGCGATTTGCCGCCGTTCTCCCTCGGGAGGGGGCGGGTCATCGCTTATGACCGCATATGCTAGGTATCATTGGCCCCTGTGGAGGACAAATCACTCTTTGTTACCGTTTGTTGCAGGGCGGTAGAGCACCGTCGCCGGACGCGAAACGGGCACCCTCCGGACACGAAAAGACCGCCCCCGGAGCGTTCTTGCGAAGCTCTGGAGGCGGCTGAAGTCTAACAGGTTGTGGATGCCCGCCGATGCCGCTTCGAAAGAGGCGGCGGCGACCGGCGGGTTGCTGTTGCCCTCAGATCAATTGGGCCAGCCTCGTTGACGCGTCAGTTGGCCTGACGGCGCAGGAAGGCGGGGATGTCCAGCGCTTCCTCGTCGATCTTCTGCGTGGTGCCGTCGCCCATCGCCTGCGGGCGCGGGGCCTGGGCCATCGGTTGTTGCGGAGCGGTCATCGGCGGCTGCGGCATCTGCTGATGCTGGGGCTGCTGATGCTGGGGCTGATGGTGATGCTGCGGCTGGTGCTGCGGCTGCGGGGCCGGCTGCGGCGCGGGTTCGGCCTTGCGGCCGGCCAGACCGGTGACCAGGCCGAACAGGAAGTTCGGCTTGCGGGCCGGCGGTTCCGCCTGGGCGGCCGCGGCGAGCTGGCTCGACATCGGCGGGGCGTTCATCGGCTGGCGCGGGCCGGGGTCGGCGGCCTTCGGGGCGATGAAGTGGCCGTCGCGGCGCTCGCTGTGCAGCGGGCCGGTGGCGACGTTGCGGGCCGGAGCGGACTCGACCGGCTGCATGGCGTCGTGGCTCATCGGCATGTGCGGGTGAGGCGCATGCTGCGGGGCGTGCTGGGCCATCGGGTCGATGGGATGTTGGGCGGAATGCTGGACCGGCTGCTGGACCGGAACATGCTGCTGCACCTCGGACGGATGGAGCTGGGGCTGCATCTGGGGCTGCGGGATGCCGCCCATCGGGCGCGGGGCCAGACCGGCGCCGGGGATCGCCGGGGCGACCTGACCGGAGGAGGCGAGCGGCGCCGGGGCGGCCTGGGTCAGGCCGGCCGCGCCGGCGGGCTTCTTGGCGCCGGCATTGCCGCCGTTGCGGTCGGAGACCAGCGACAGGTTGACCGGGTGCAGGGTGCGCGGGTTGGACATGGCCGCGGCGTCGATGCCGGTGGCGACCACCGACACGCGCATCACGCCGTCCAGCGAGCTGTCGAAGGTCGAGCCGAAGATGATGTTGGCGTCCGGATCGACCTCGTCGCGGACGCGGTTCGCCGCCTCGTCGACCTCGAACAGGGTCATGTCATAGCCGCCGGTGATGTTGATGAGGACGCCGCGGGCACCCTTCATCGACACGTCGTCGAGCAGCGGGTTGGAGATGGCGGCCTCGGCGGCCTCGATGGCGCGGCGCTCGCCGCCGGCCTCGCCGGTGCCCATCATCGCCTTGCCCATCTCGGTCATCACCGAGCGGATGTCGGCGAAGTCGAGGTTGATGAGGCCGGGCATCACCATCAGGTCGGTCACGCCGCGCACGCCGGAATGCAGAACGTCGTCGGCCATCTTGAAGGCGTCCGCGAAGGTCGTCTTCTCGTTGGCGATGCGGAACAGGTTCTGGTTCGGGATGATGATCAGCGTGTCGACATACTGCTGCAGCTCGGCGATGCCCGATTCGGCCAGCCGCATGCGGTGCGCGCCCTCGAAATGGAAGGGCTTGGTCACCACGCCGACGGTCAGCAGGCCGCGCTCGCGGGCCGCGCGGGCGATGACCGGGGCAGCGCCCGTGCCGGTGCCGCCGCCCATGCCGGCGGTGATGAACACCATGTTGGCGCCTTCGAGGTGACCGATGATCTCCTCGAGCTGCTCCTCGGCGGAGGCGCGGCCGACGTCCGGCTTGGAGCCGGCGCCCAGGCCGCGGGTCATGGTGGTGCCGAGCTGGACGCGCTTTTCGCAGAGCGAGCCCTTCAGGGCCTGCGCGTCGGTGTTGCCGACCACGAAGTCCACACCTTCCAGGTTGGACTTGATCATGTTGTTCACGGCGTTGCCGCCGGCGCCGCCGACACCGAAGACGGTGATTCGGGGCTTCAGCTCGGGTTCGATGCTGGGGATGGTCACGTTGATCATGTTATGGCCTCCACAACCTTTTGATTGGTTCGATGCTTTGCGTCGCGGGTCTTTGCCCGGTTGGGTCCGGGTGGTGTTTTTAGGCAGGAATGCCGTGGTGCGGCGGGAGCCTTTTTCGGGCCGGGAACCATTTTCGGTGGGTCATAGGTTCTCCCGCAGCCACAGGCCGACGCGCCCGAAGAACCCCGTGCCGGCGCCAGCCTCATGGCCCGCCACGGGAAGTTCCGCCGGATTGCGCACGGCGTGGAGAAGAAGGCCCGCGGCGGTCGAATAGGATGGACCGCCTTGCGCCTCGTTCAGACCGGTGATCCGCGTCGGTCGCCCGATGCGGACCTGTTTGTCCAGGATCAGCTGCGCCAGCTCGCGCATGCCCGGCAACTGGCTGGCGCCACCCGTCAGGACGACGCGCCGGCCGACCAGCTTCGCGTAGCCGGAATGTTCCAGCCGCGAGCGGACATGCTCGAAGATCTCCTCCAGCCGGGGCTGGATGATGCGCACCAGATAGGATTTCGGCAGGTTGTTGGCGCCGAGGCGCTCCTCCTCGCCGACTTGGGGGACGTCGATCATCTCGCGCTCGTCGGCGGGGCTGGTGATGGCGCTGCCGTGCAGCGTCTTCATGCGCTCCGCATGGACGACCGGCGTGGTCAGCCCGCGCGCGATGTCGTTGGTGACGTGGTTGCCGCCCAGCCGGATGCAGTCCGACCAGACCAGCGTGCCTTCGGAGAAGACGGAGATCGTCGTGGTGCCGCCGCCCATGTCGATGCAGGCGGAGCCCATCTCCATCTCGTCGTCGACCAGACAGGCGAGGCCGGACGCGTAGGGGCTGGCGACCAGACCCTCGATGTCGAGATGGCAGCGGGCCACGCAGGTCTGCAGGTTGCGCACCGCCCCCGCGGGCGAGGTGATGACGTGGGCCTGGACGCCCAGCCGCTCGCCGTACATGCCCTTGGGGTCGCGGATGCCGCGGCTGCCGTCCAGCGCGAAGCCGACGGGGATCGCGTGGACCAGCGCCTGGTCGGGGCCGACCTGCAGGCTGCGGGCGTGGGCCAGCGCGCGGCGGACGTCGCCGTCCGTCACCTCCTGGCCGGAGACGGCGACCTCGGCGTTGAAGCCGTGGGAGATCGGCGAGGACACGTTGACGATCACGTCGCGGATCGTCTCGTTGGCCATCTGCTCGGCCGCGTGCACGGCGGCGCCGATGGACGTCTCCGCCGCTTCCATGTCGATGATGGCGCCGGCGCGCACGCCCGTGGCGATCTGGTGGCCGATCCCCAGGATGCGCACGGCCCCCGCATCCTCGACGCGGGCGATGAGGCAGCACACCTTGGTCGAGCCGACGTCCAGCGCGGCGATGATCCCGCCGCGGGTGGCTCGTTTTGGCTTTTTCGCCCCGTTGAAGCCCATGTTCAGCACAACCCTATGGCCTCGATGCGTCCGGTCGTTCGCGTTTCAGAAAGAGGGGTTCAAAAAGAGGAGTGGCGGAGGATCACGTCTTCTTGCCCGGCTTCTTCTTGTTCTCCTCCTCCGTCCAGGGCAGGACGGCGGTGGCGGAGGTCTGCAGCACGGCGCGGTCGTTCTGGCGCAGGTCGATGGCCACGATGTCGCGGTCGAGGACCTGACCCGTCGCGTCCATCTCCGCCAACTGGCGCAGCGCGGACGGCATGCGGGCTTCCGGCAGTTTCACCACGACACCGTTCTTCAGCTTGAGATCCCAGCGGCGGTCGCCGACCCAGGAGGCGGCGCTCACCTTGTCGCGCAGCGCCGGCACGTTGTCGAGGGCCGCGAGCAGCTTCGGCACCTGCATCGGCGCGTTGGCGCCGACGACCTGCGGCAGCGTCTCGATCCGGCGGTTGCCGCGCCGCGCCAACTCGGTCGCGTCGGCCAGCGGGCGGCCTTCGCGGTCGATGACGGTGAACTTGCGGTCGTGCTGCCAGATCGCCATCGGCTCCCGTTCCGTCAGGCGGACGAACAGGATGCCGGGCAGGTGCCGCTCGATGGAGGCCGAGGCGACCCAGGGCAGGCTTTCCAGCTTCTCCTTGGCGTCGGACAGCGTGACGGCGAGGATCGGGTCGCCGCGCTGCACGCCGAGCACGCGCAGGATGGACGCCGGGTCGGTCTCGGTCCGGCCCTCGACCAGCACGTCGGCGATGGCGAAGCCGGCGGACGCGCTGGTCTGGATCAGGCTTTCCTGCAACGCCGCGGTGGTCTCGGCGAAGGTGCCGCGCTGCCACGCCGACGCGGCCATGCCGGCGACGACCAGGACCGGCGTCAGCAGGATGGCCGCCTTGACCGCGGGACGGGTCCAGCGCGGCCAGGCGCGGCGGCGGTTGCCTTTCTGCGCCGACTTCGCCATGGCGCGCGGCGGCACGGGCCTGTCGTCGCGGGCCCGGTTCGCAGAACCCGCGAAGCCGGCGCGGAACTGCGGATCGATGCTCAGTCGAGTTGACATGCGGCGTTCTCCACCATCCAAGCGACGAGAGCCCCGTAGGTGAGCCCCACGGCGGCGGCTTGTTCGGGAACCAGCGACAGCGGCGTCATGCCCGGCTGGTTGTTGATTTCCAGGAAAAAGAGTCCGTCGGTCCCACTTTTACGATCATCCCAGCGGAAGTCGCTGCGCGAAACGCCGCGGCAACCCAGGGTCCGGTGGGCCAGGACCGCCAACCTCTTGGCTTCTTCCGCGACATGCTCGGGAATCTGCGCGGGCACAGTATGAACGGCATGACCGGCGCTGTATTTAGCCGTGTAGTCATACACCTGTGCTTCGAAGCGGATCTCCGTCACGGTCAGGGCGCGGCATTCGCCGTCCAGCCCGCCCATGACGCCCACGGTCAGTTCGCGGCCCGGAATGAACTCCTCGACCAGGGCGCGCTCGCCGAAGGTCCAGGCGTCGCCAACCGGGCTGTTCTGCCCCTCGCGCACCAGCGTGACCCCGACGGTCGATCCCTCGTCCACCGGCTTGACGATGTATGGGGCGGGCATCGGGTGGGCGCCGCCGGTCAGCTCGCCCTTGGTAAGGACGAGGCCCTTGGGCGAGCGCACGCCGACCGGGGCGAGCAGCGCCTTGGTCATCGCCTTGTCCATGGCGACCGCGGCGGCGCGCACGCCGGAATGGGTGTAGGGGATGCCGAGGAATTCCAGCACGCCCTGGATCGTCCCGTCCTCGCCGCCGCGCCCGTGCAGGGCGTTGAACACCGCGTCGGGGCGCGGGTCGGTCAGCGCGCGCAGCAACCCCTCCAGGTCGCGCTGCACGTCCACCGCGGTGACGCGGTAGCCTTCCTCCTCCAGCGCCTTGGCGACGCCGGCGCCGCTGACCAGCGACACCTCGCGCTCCGCCGACCAGCCGCCCATCAGGACGGCGACATGCTTCTTGTGGGGGGTGGTCATGCGGACGCTCCTTCGCGGGCCACGCCGACCCGCTTGATTTCCCACTCCAGCGTGACGCCGGAGGTCTCGAACACCCGGCGCCGGACCTCTTCGCCCAGCGCCTCCAGCTCCGCCGCGGTGGCGGCGCCCTGGTTGATGAGGAAGTTGCAGTGCTTCTCCGACACCTGCGCGCCGCCGATGGTCAGGCCGCGGCAGCCGGCCTGGTCGATCAGCTCCCACGCCTTGTGGCCGGGCGGATTCTTGAAGGTCGAGCCGCCGGTGCGGGAGCGGACCGGCTGGGTGTCGGCGCGCTTGCCGGAAATCTCCGCCATGCGCTGGGCGATCTCCGCCGGGTCGCCGGCCGCGCCGCGCAGGGTGGCGCCGGTGAAGATGACGTCCTCCGGCACCCCGGCGTGGCGGTAGGTGAAGCCCATCCCGGCGTTGTCGTAGGACACGCGCTCGCCCCGGCGGGTCACGCCCCGGGCGGCGACCAGCACGTCCTTGATCTCGTGGCCGTAGGCGCCGCCGTTCATGCGCAGCGCGCCGCCGATGGTGCCGGGAATGCCGGACAGGAACTCCAGCCCGGCGACGCCGGCGTCGCGCGCCACGGCGGCGACGTTCAGGTCGAGCGCCGCCGCCCCGGCCTCCAGCGTCAGCCCGTCCGCCGCGATGCCGGCGAAGCCGCGGCCCAGCCGGATCACCACGCCGGGAATGCCGCCGTCGCGGATCAGCAGGTTGGAGGCGACGCCGAGCACCGTCACCGGCACGTCGTTCGGCAGTCCGGCCAGGAAGCCCGCCAGATCCTCGGCGTCCTCCGGCCGGAACATGACCTCCGCCGGACCGCCGACGCGGAACCACGTCACGTTGGCCAGCGGTGCCGCGGCGGTCAGCCGTCCGCGGCAGGCGGGCATCCGGTCGATCAGGGCGGCGGTGGTGGCTGTCATCGGAAGACCCGTCACGCCTTGCCCGACAGCTTGTCCAGCTCGCCCGGCAGGGCGTTGGCCCACTGGGTGATGTTGCCGGCGCCCAGGCAGACCACGAGGTCGCCGGACCGCGCGATCTCGCGGATCAGCTGCGGCAGCTCGTCCGGGCCGTGCAGGGCGAGCACCTGACGGTGGCCGTGCATGCGCAGGCCCTCGACGAGGCTGTCGCGGTTGACGTTCTCGATCGGCTGCTCCCCGGCGGCGTAGACGTCGGCCACGATCACCGCGTCGGCGTCGTTGAAGCAGGTGCAGAACTCCTCGAACAGGTTGGCGAGGCGCGAGTAGCGGTGCGGCTGCACGACGGCGATGGTGCGGCCGGTGCCGGCGGTGCGCGCGGCCTTCAGGACGGCGGCGATCTCCACCGGGTGGTGGCCGTAATCGTCGATGACGGTGATGCCGTTCGACTCGCCCGTCTTGGTGAAGCGGCGCTTGACGCCCTGGAACTTCGCCATGCTGTCGCGCATCACCACGTCGGGCAGGCCCATCTCGTTGCCCACGGCGAAGCAGGCCAGCGAGTTCTGGACGTTGTGCGGCCCGTACATCGGCAGGCGGACGCCGATGATCGTCCGGCTCTCCCCGGTGTGGCGGTCGTCGATCACCACGTCATACTCGGCGCCCTCGGTGCCCAGCCGCATGTTCACGGCGCGCACGTCGGCCTGCGGGCTGAAGCCGTAGGTGATGATGCGGCGGTCCGACACGCGCGGGATCATCGCCTGCACCTCCGGATGGTCGATGCAGAGCGCCGCGAAGCCGTAGAAGGGGATGTTCTGGACGAAGCTGTCGAAGGCGGCCCGCATGTTGTCGAAGGTGCCGTAATAGTCCAGATGCTCCGGGTCCATGTTGGTGACCACGGCGATGCAGGCCGGCAGCTTGATGAAGGTGCCGTCGCTCTCGTCCGCCTCGACGACCATCCAGTCGCCGGAGCCCAGCCGCGTGTTGGTGCCGTAGGCGTTGATGATGCCGCCGTTGATGACCGTGGGGTCGAGGTTGGCGTGCTCCAGCATGTTGCCGACCATCGAGGTCGTCGTGGTCTTGCCGTGGGTGCCGCCGATGGCGATGGCCCATTTCAGGCGCATCAGCTCGCCCAGCATCTCGGCGCGGCGGACGACCGGGACCAGGGCGGCGCGGGCGGCGACGACCTCCGGGTTGTCGCGCTTGACGGCGGAGGAGACGACGACGACCGCGGCCCCGGCGATGTTCTCCGCGCGGTGGCCGATGCTGATCTGGATGCCCAGCCCGCGCAGGCGCTTGACGTTGGCGCTCTCCGCCAGGTCGGAACCCTGGACGGTGTAGCCGAGGTTCCGCAGCACTTCGGCGATGCCGCTCATGCCGATGCCGCCGATGCCGACGAAATGGATGGTGCCGATCGAGAGGGGGAGGGCGCGCATGTCTGGATTACTTTCCGCGGCGGAGCATCAGGCTGAGGGTGGCGTCCACGGCCATGTCGGACAGGCCGTAGGGAAGGGGCTGGGCGCCGGTGGCGACGTGCAGCCGGTCGCGCAGGAAGCCGGCGCCGGCGCGCGGCAGCAGCGGGCAGTCGGGCCGGTTGCCCCAGGCGCCTTCGGTCCGCGTCATGGCCGCTGGCCAGTCGCCCAGGGGCCGGGACGAGCGGGGGCGTGCGATGGTGCTGCGCGTTGCCTTGTTCATTCCGCGGCTTCCTTGGTTCGGGCGTGGTTCGGGTTGGCGATCATGTCGAGCACGGCGTCGGCCAGCCGGCGCGCCGCGTCGGCCATGCCCCAGCCGTGGGCGGCCTGCGCCGCGGCGATCAGCGCGTCCGGCGACTCCAGCAGCGCCGTCAGGCGGGCGGCGAGAGCGTCGGCGGTGAAGTCCGACTGCGGCATCAGCCAGGCGGCCCCGGCGGCGGCGAGCTGCCGCGCGTTGGCCGTCTGGTGGTCGTCCATGGCATGGGGATATGGCACAAGAATGGCCGGGCGCCCGATGCAGGTCAGCTCCGCGATGGTCGAGGCGCCGGCCCGCGTCACGGCGAGGTGGCAGGCGGCCAGCCGCTCCGGCACGTCGCGGAAGAAGCTCTCCAGCTCCAGCCCGCCGAGCCCCATGCCGGCGTAGGCGGCGCGGGCGGCCTCCAGGTCCTCGGGCCGGCACTGCTGCGCCAGATGGATGCGGGCGCGCAGGTCGGCGGGCAGCCGGCCCAGCGCTTCGGGGATGACTTCGGAGAAGACGCGCGCGCCCTGGCTGCCGCCCATCACCAGGATGCGGACGGGGCCGCCGGGCGTGGGAACGGCGTAGGCGGCGTCGCGCTGGGCGGCGATCGCCGGGCGGACCGGGTTGCCGGTGCGGACGAGGCGCGGACGGTGCTCCGCCTTCACCGAGGCGACCTCGGGGAAGGCGACGGCGATGCGGCGCGATGCGGCGGCGAGCATCCGGTTGGCGCGGCCGAGCACGGCGTTCTGCTCGTGCAGCATCACCGGCACGCGGCCCTGCGCGGCGGCGTAGACCGTGGGGACGGAGGGGTAGCCGCCGAAGCCGACGACGGCCGCCGGCTTCAGGTGGCGCATCAGCGCGTTGGCGCCGAGCAGGCCGAGGCCCATCTGCCACGCCGCGTTCATCTTGGCCAGCAGGTTGCCGCCGGGGGCGGCGGAGCGGATGCGGTGGACCGTCACCTCCGGCAGGCTGTCGCCGAAGGCCTGGCCGCGCTTGTCGGTGACCAGCGCCACCGCCTCGCCGCGGGCCAGCAGCTCGCGCGCCAGCGCTTCCGCCGGGAAGAAGTGGCCGCCGGTGCCGCCGGCGGCGAGGACAATAGGACGTTGGGTATCGGCCATGCTCGTCACTCCGCCGGGCCGAAGCGTTTGCGGGTCAGCGCCAGCACCATCCCCATGCCGAAGCCCAGCGCCAGCAGCGAGGAGCCGCCGTAGGAGATGAAGGGCAGCGTCATGCCCTTGGTCGGCATCAGATGGAGGGCGGAGCCCATGTTGATCGCCGCCTGGAGCCCGAACTGGATCAGCAGGCCGCTCGCCGCCAGCAGCACGAAATAGTTGGTGTCGTTGAACACCCGCGCGAAGCCGCGCAGCACGATGAAGGCGAACAGGATGATGATGATCAGGCAGAAGATCAGCCCCATCTCCTCGCCGGCGACGGCGAAGATGAAGTCGGCGTGGCTGTCCGGCAGCGAATATTTCACCGTTCCCTGGCCGGGGCCGGTGCCCATCAGCCCGCCGTTGGCGAAGGCCTCCAGCGAGCGGCTGACCTGATAGGTGTCGCCGCTCGACGGGTCGAGGAAGCGGTTGATGCGGCTGTGGACGTGCGGCAGCGTGAAATAGGCGCCGACGAGGCCGGCGACGCCCAGCACGCCGAGGCCGCCAACCAGCATGATGTTCAGCCCGGCCAGGAAGAACTGCGAGAACCACACCGCCGACACCACCACCGTCATGCCCAGGTCGGGCTGGAGCAGCAGGCCGCCAACGGTGAGGCCATAGAGCAGGATCGACAGGATCGTGCCGGGAAAGCCGGGGTTGGTGCGCGACAGCGAGAACAGCCACGCCCCGACCACCGCGAAGGCCGGCTTCACGAACTCCGACGGCTGGATCGACAGGCCCGGAATGTGAATCCAGCGCCGCGCGCCTTTGATCTCAACGCCGACGACGAGCGTCGCGTAGACCAGCGCCACCGAAATCAGGAAGACCGCCAGCGCCGCCCGCCGCACGCCGCGCGGGCTGAGCAGCGAGACGCCGCACATGATGGCGACGCTGGGGATCAGCATCATCAGGTGGCGTTCGACGAAGTAGAAGGTGTCCTGGATGCCGATGCGCTCCGCCACCGGCGGGCTTGCCGCGGTGATCAGGACCGTGCCGAGCGCCATCAGCACCGCCAGCGCGGCGAGCTGCCAGCGGTCCACCGTCCACCACCAGCGGCCGAAGATGGATTGGTCGGTGCGGTCGAAGGTCATCATCAGGCGCGGTCCCCCGGAACGGCGTTGCCTTCGAGGCGGTTCACGGCGTCGGCGAAGGCCTCGCCGCGCTTCTCGAAATTCGCGAACTGGTCCCAGGAGGCGCAGGCCGGCGACAGCAGCACGCAGGCGCCGGGCAGCGCCTCGGCCAGCGCCAGCTCCGCCGAGGCGTTGACCGCCACGTCCAGAGTGCCGCAGCGGGTGTGGGGGACCTTGTTGGCCTCCAGCCACGCGGCGAAACGGTCCGACGCCTCGCCGATCAGGAAGGCGTGGCGGACGCGGGGCGCGTAGGCCTCCAGCCCGTCGAGCCCGGTCTCCTTCGCCTGACCGCCCAAGATCCAGTAGATCGGGTCGAAGGTCGCCAGCGCCTTTTCCGTGGCGTCGGCGTTGGTCGCCTTGCTGTCGTTGACGAAGCGCACGCCGTCGATGGTGCGCACCAGCTGTTGGCGGTGGGCCAGACCGGGGAAGGTGGTCATGGCGGCGACGATGGCCGGGATCGGCACGCCCGCCGCCTTGCACGCGGCATAGGCCGCGGCGGTGTTCTGCCAGTTGTGCGTGCCGAGCAGCGCCGGGAAGGCGGCCAGCTCGGCCACGCGCTCCGCCGCACCCAGCGTGTCGTCGATCAGCCAGCCGTTCTCGGCATAGACGCCGCCGGGCACCGGACCCAGGGCGGAGACCGGCCAGATCACCTGATCGCCCTTGGCGGTGAGGTCTTCCCAGATCGCCCGGCAGGTCGGGTCGTCCACGCCGATCACCGCGGTGCGCGGCTTGGTCTGGCGGTGGAAAATGAGTTTCTTGGCCGCGACGTAGCCGTCCATGCCGCCGTGCCGGGCCAGATGGTCCGGCGTGATGTTCAGCAGAACCGCCACGTCGAAGGTGATCGAGTAGGTCAGCTCGAGCTGGTAGCTCGACATCTCCAGAACGTAGCTGCCGCCGGCCCCCACGGAGGGGAAGGTCAGCGCCGGGGTGCCCAGGTTGCCGCCGACCGCGATGCGCCGCCCGGCGGCCTCCATCACATGGCCGATCAGGGTCGTGGTGGTGGACTTCCCGTTGGTGCCGGTGATGCCGATGTAGGCCGAATCGCGCTCCGACCGGGCGAGCAGCTCGATGTCGCAGACCAGCTCGATGTTCGCGGCGCGGGCGCGCAGGGCCACCGGATGGGGCTTCGGGTGGGTGTGCGGGATGCCCGGCGACCAGACGATGGTGGTCAGCTCGGTCAGGTCCGCGGTGGTCAGGTCGACGACCTTGTAACCCTTGTCGAGCGCCGCGGCGCGGCTGGACTCGTTGTCGTCCCACACCCACACGTCGGCGCCGCTCCGGGTCAGCGCCTCCGCCGTGGCGAGGCCCGACTTGCCCAGCCCCATGACCGCCACCGGCAGTCCTTCCATGTAGAACAGGTTGATCATCGGGGGGCGACCCTTACCGGAGCTTCAGCGTGGACAGGCCGACCAGGGCCAGGATGGAGGCGATGATCCAGAAGCGGATGACCACGGTGGACTCCGCCCATCCCTTCTTCTCGAAGTGATGGTGCAGAGGCGCCATGCGGAACACCCGCTTGCCGGTCAGCTTGAACGAGGCGACCTGGACGATCACCGACACGGTCTCCAGCACGAACAGGCCGCCGATGATCGCCAGCACGAACTCGTGCTTGGTGACCACGCTGACGGCTCCCAGCGCGCCGCCGAGGGCCAGCGAGCCGGTGTCGCCCATGAAGACCATGGCGGGGGGCGCGTTGTACCAGAGGAAACCGATCCCCGCACCGACCAGAGCCCCGCAGAAAACGGCAAGCTCACCAGCACCGGGCACATGGTGGATCTGGAGATAGTTGGCGAAGATCGCGTTGCCGGTGAGGTAGGCGATCAGGCCGAAGCAGCCCGCCGCGATCATCGTCGGCACGATGGCCAGCCCGTCCAGCCCGTCCGTCAGGTTCACCGCGTTCGACGCCCCGACCATGACGAAGGCGCCCACGGGGATGAAGAACCAGGAGAGCTGGATCAGGAAATCCTTCACGAAGGGCACGGCCAGCCCGCCGGACAGCGGCGGCGCCGACACATACATGATGGCGGCGGCGGCGGAGACGCCGATGATGATCTCCCAGGTCAGGCGGAAGCGGCCCGACAGGCCCTTGGTGTTGCGCTTGGTCAGCTTCAGATAGTCATCGCCGAAGCCGATCAGCCCGTAGCCGATCGTCACCAGCAGCACGATCCAGGTGTAGGCGTTCGTCAAGTCCACCCACAGCAGCGTGCTGATCGACACGGCGATCAGGATCATCAGGCCGCCCATGGTGGGCGTGCCCTTCTTCTTCATATGGCTTTCCGGCCCGTCGGAGCGGATCGGCTGGCCCTCGCCCTGCTTGCGTTTCAGCCACGCGATCAGGCGCGGAAAGAACACGAAGCTGATGACGAGCGCCGTCAGCACCGCGCCCCCCGTCCGGAAGGTCAGATACCGGAACAGGTTGAACGGCGTGAAGACGTCCGCCAGGGGGAAGAGCAGGTTGTAGAGCATCGTGGAGCGGTCAGCCTTTGTGCCCGTGCGCCGCGGCCTGATCCGTGTCAGTCGCGGGCGAGGAGCCGTTGTTGTTCTTTTCGGTTCGTTTGTTGTCTTTGGTGTCCAGGGCGGACAGGGCGTCCACCACCGTCGCCATGCGGCTGCCAAGGGAGCCCTTGATCAGCACCACGTCGCCGCCGCGCACCGCGCCGGCCAGGAGGGGGGCCAACTCGGCGCTGGTCTCCGTCCAGGCGCCGCGCATGGCGGCGGGCAGGCGGTCGAACAGGGTGCGCATGTGCGGGCCACAGGCGTAGACCGCGTCCACATGCGCGGCGCGCAGCGGTTCGGCCAGCCCGGCGTGCAGGGCGTCGGCGCGGTCGCCCAGCTCCCGCATGTCGCCCAGCACGGCGAGGCGCCGGCCGCCGGCGCCGGGGTCGGTCTTGCCGAGCACCGCGAAGGTCGCGGCCATGGCGGCGGGGCTGGCGTTGTAGCTCTCGTCGATCAGGGTGAAGGCGCCCTGGGCGGCCTGGACGCGCTTGCGCGTGCCGCGGCCCTTCACCGGCGCGATGGTGGACAGAGCGCGCCCCGCGGCGGCGACGTCGGCGCCCAGCGCCTTCACCGCCAGCAGCACGGCGAGGCTGTTCATCACCCAATGCCGGCCGGGCAGCGCCAGGCTGTACTGGATGCGCTCGCCCCGGATGATCGCGGTCACGGCGCTGCAGGTGGCGTGCAGGGAGCAGTCCACCAGACGCGCGTCGGCGTCGACGTGGGAGCCGAAGCTCCAGATGCGGCTCAGCCCCTGGGTGCGCGCGGCGGCGAGCAGACGCCCGAAATGCGGGTTGTCGCGGTTGAGGACGGCGACCCCGTTGGGGTTCATGCCCTCGAAGATCTCGGCCTTGGCGTCGGCGATCGCCTCGACGGAGTCGAAGAACTCCAGATGCGCCGCGTCCACCGTGGTGATGACCGCGACGTCGGGCATGACCTGCCGCGACAGCGGGCCGAGCTCGCCGGCGTGGTTCATGCCCAGCTCGAACACGCCGAATTCGCTGTCCTCCGGCATGCGGGCCAGCGACAGGGGCACGCCCCAATGGTTGTTCAGGCTGCCTTCGGTGGCGAAGGTGCGCCCTTGCGCCGACAGGACGTGGCGCAGCGCCTCCTTGGTGCTGGTCTTGCCGACCGAGCCGGTGACGCCCACCACCTTGGCCTGGGTGCGCAGCCGTGCGACGTGGCCGAGGTCGCCCAGCGCCGCCAGCGTGTCCTGCTCCACCGCCAGAAGGGAGGCGTCGCCCGGCACGCCGGGCGGCACGGTGCTGACCAGCGCCGCGGCGGCGCCGGCCTCCAGCGCCTTCGCCACGAAGTCGTGCCCGTCGAAGTTCGGCCCCTTGATGGCGACGAACAGGTCGCCCGGCGCCACCTTGCGGCTGTCGATGCTGACCCCGGTCGCCGCCCAGGAGCGCGTCGCCTGACCGCTGGTGGCGGCGGCGGCGTCCTCGGCGGTCCACAGGATGGTCTTGGCCTCGCTCATGCTGCTCCAACCTCCGCCACGGCGGCTCGTGCCTCGGTCGCGTCGTCGAATGGAAGGACCTCCGTCCCGACGATCTGACCATGCTCATGTCCCTTGCCGGCGATGACCAGGACGTCACCGGGCCGAAGGCTGCGGACGGCGGCGCGGATGGCCTCGCGCCGGTCGCCGATCTCCTCCAGGGCCGGGTGGCCCGCCAGGACCTCCTTGCGGATGGCCGCCGGCACCTCGGTGCGCGGGTTGTCGTCGGTGACGATGGCGCGGTCGGCCAGACGGCCGGCCAGTTCCCCCATCACCGGCCGCTTCCCGCGGTCGCGGTCGCCGCCGCACCCGAACACCGCGATCAGGCGGTTCCGGGCGTGCTGCTTCAGCGCCAGCAGCACCGTTTCCAGCGCGTCGGGCGTGTGGGCGAAATCGACATAGACCGCCGCCCCGCAGGGGTGGGTGGCGACGTGCTGCAGGCGCCCCGGCACGCCTTCAAGGCGGGTCAGGGTGGCAAGAGCCTCGTCGCGGTCCGCGCCGGCGCCGATCACCAGGCCGAGCGCGCACAGCACGTTCCACGCCTGGAAGCGGCCCGCCAGCGGCAGGTCCACGGTGATGCCGCGGCCCAGGACCGTCAGGTCCAGGCGCTGGCCGTGGGCCAGCGGCTCGACCCCGTTCACCCGGATCTCGCGACCGGCCAGACCGTATCCGAAGACGCGGTGACCGCGCTGTGAACAAATCCCGGCAAGCTCGGCGAAGGTGCCGCTGTCGGCGTTCAGGACGGCGGTTCCCCCATCGGGCAACACCCGTCCGAACAGCATCGCCTTGGCCTGGAGGTAGGCCTCCATCGTGCCGTGGTAGTCCAGATGGTCGCGGGTCAGGTTGGTGAAGCCCGCGGCCTTGAGGACCACGCCGTCGAGACGGAACTGCTCCAGCCCGTGGCTGGACGCCTCCATCGCCAGATGCTCGATCCCCTTGTCCTTGACGGCGGCGAGGTCGCGGTGGAGCGACACCGGGTCCGGGGTGGTCATCCCGCCATAATCGTCCAGCCCCGGCCCGATCAGCCCAAGCGTGCCCAGGCTGGCCGCCTTCAGGCCCATCAGGTCCCACATCTGGCGGGCGAACTGAACGGTGGAGGTCTTGCCGTTGGTGCCCGTCACGGCGACCACGGTGTCCGGCTGCCGCCCGTGGAAGGCGGCGGCGAGGCGCGCGAAGAGGCGGCGCGGCTGTTCGTCCTCGATGAGAAGCGCGGCGCTGCCGGCGGGCAGGGCGGTCCCGATGGGCGCCACCACCGCGACGGCGCCCTTGGCAAGCGCGTCGGCGATGAAGGCGCGCCCGTCCGCCTTCGCGCCCGGCAGGGCGGCAAAGACGAAACCGGGCCTGACCGCGCGGCTGTCCGCGGTCAACCCGGTCACATTGACGGCCGGCACCTCGACGGAGGACGCCGCGTCAGCGCGGCTTGTTGCCAGCAGGTGGGACAGAAGCAACGGTGCTGCCTTTCGGTTGCGCGGGCGGAGGCGGCGGTGCGGGCGGTGCGGTCTGACCGGCGGTGTTGATGTAGGTGGCGTTGATGACGTCGGGGGAGGCTTCGTCCACCGGCTGGACGCCGAGCAGCGGGCCGATCTGCTTCACGATCCGGCCAACCGCGGGAGCGGCGACCCAGCCGCCGGTGGCGAAGCCGTAGGTCTTCTTGGTGCCCTTCGGCTCGTCCACCAGGACATAGACGATGTAGCGCGGGTCATGCATCGGGAAGGCGCCGAGGAACGACGACATGCGGGAGTTCCGGGCGTAGCTCCGGCCCTTCTGCTTTTCCGCCGTGCCGGTCTTGCCGCCGACAACGTAGCCCTTGGCGTTGGCAGACTTCGCCGTGCCGTCGGTGACCACGAAGCGGAACAGCCGGCGCATCATCGCCGAGGTCTTCGGGCTGATGACCTGTTCGCCCGGAATTTCCACCGCGGGGTCGCGCTTCAGCAGGGTCGGCGGGTGCAGCACGCCGCCGTTGATGATCGAGGCGGCGGCGTTGACCGTGTGCATCGGGCTGACCGAGATGCCGTGGCCGAAGGAGATGGTCATGGCGTTGACCTCCCGCCACGGATTCGGCACCAGCGGCCAGCCGTTCTCCGGCAACTCCAGCGAGGTCGGGCGGGTCATGCCCAGCTTGGTCATGAAGGATTTCTGGTGCTGCACGCCCAGCGACATGGCCATGCGCACCGAGCCCAGGTTCGACGATTCCTGGAACACCTCCGCCACGGTCAGATTGTGGCGGAACGGGTGGTATTCGCGGATCGTGAAACGGCCGACTTGGATGTTGTTGATGGTGTCGAAGGTGTCGGAGACGCGGATCTTCCCCGAATCCAGCGACATCGCCGTGTTGAAGATCTTGAAGGTGGAACCCATCTCGTACACGCCGAGCGTCGCGCGGTTGAACAGCGTGTCAGGGTCAAGTCCCGTGGGGTTGTGCGGATCGAAATCAGGCAGCGAAACCATCGACATGACTTCGCCGTTGCGGACATCGTAAATGATGCCGGTGGCGCCGATGGCGCTGAACTCGTCGATCGTCGTCTGCAATTCCTTCTTCAGGATGTGCTGAAGGCGCAGGTCGATCGAAAGTTGCAACGGCTTGGGGTCGGTGGTCAGCCGCTTGTTGAATTGCTGCTCCAGCCCGGCGAGGCCGTTGTTGTCCACACCTGTGAAGCCGACCAGATGCGAGGTCAGGTTGGAGGCCGGGTAGAAGCGGCGCTCCTCCCGCTCGAAATAGACGCCGGGCAGGCCCAGCCGGAACACCGCCGCCTGCTGCTTGGGCGTCAGGTTGCGCTTGATCCAGACGAACCGCTTGTCGCCGCTGAGCTTGGTCAGCAGATCCTTGTAATCCAGCTCCGGCAGGGCCGTGGTCAGCTTGCGCGCCACCTCGTCCGGGCGGCTGATCAGCTTCGGGTCGGCGTAGAGCGACTGCGTGGCGAGCGAGGTCGCCAGCAGGTTGCCGTTGCGGTCCACGATGTCGGCGCGGTTGACCGGCGGGGCGTCGACCTCCGCGGCCATGCGCGGGCGCGGTTCCGCCGCGTGGTTGAACAGGGTCGCGTCCACCAGCTTCACGCCGATGGCGGTAAAGACCACGGCGACCATGGCCGCGGTCACCATCAACCGGTTCCGGCTCTGCTCCAGCGCGACCGACAGCGACGTCCGCGGCTTGGAAGCCGGGGGCGGGACACTGTAGGCGCCGTGCGCGGGATCGACGCCGGGCGGCGGAACGCTCATCGGTTGGCTCCGAGACGGGCGACGAGAAGACCGATGCTGTCATGCTGGGCCGGGGGGTGCGGGGGCGCCAGCGTCCGCGCGGTGACCGGCGGCTTGGCGGCGACCTCCGTCGGCTTGGTCGTCACCACCGGCGCCGGGGCCGCCTTGGCGGCGGAGGGCAGGGGCGCCGGCAGCGGCGGAGCCTTGGCCGAGGCGGGCACGATGGCCGAGGGCTTGATCGGGGCCGGCTTGATCGGCGAGGCCGAGGCCGGAATGATCACGCCGCCCTGAACGCCACCTTGAACGCCACCTTGAACAATGGCGCCGCCGCCCACGACGCTGTCCCCGGTGGAGGCCGTCGCCACGTTCGGCGTCTTGCCCGGCGTCTGGTTGCGGACCATCGGCGGCAGCGGGGCCTCCTCCGGCGCGACGGTGGGGGAGGGGCGCATCGGGACGATGTTCATCGCCACGAACTGGCGCGCCTCGGTCGGCTGCAGCGCCAGATGCTCGCGCGACAGAGTCTCAAGGCGGGTCGGGTCGTTGAGGAAACTCCATTCGGCCTTCAGGACCTGAATGGCCTCCTGCTCCACCATGATCTTGCGGTTGAGCGAGCCCAGCTTTTCCTCCAGCTCCTGAACCTCGTAGCTGGTCTCGAACAGGACGAAGCCGGCGGCGGCGATCAGGCCACCCCAGAAAAGCGCGGATTTGTATTTCATGCCGCCTCCTTGCCGGGCGCCGGATAGGCCGGCGCCGCCGTGCGTTCAGCCGCGCGCAGCCGGGCAGAGCGCGCGCGTGGGTTGCTGTGGGCTTCCTGGTCCGTCGGCACGATGGGCTTGCGCGACAGGAGCCGGAAGGATGGGGAACGCGCGTCCGCCGCAAGGCTCGGCGCGTGTCGGGACGGGGAGGGCGGGGGCGAGGAGCGTTCCTTCAGGAACGTCTTCACTTCCCGGTCCTCCAGCGAATGGAAGGAGACGACGGCGAGACGGCCGCCGGGCTTCAGCAGCGATTCGGCGGCGGCGAGGCCGCGGCGCAGTTCGCCCAGCTCGTCGTTCACATGGATGCGCAGCGCCTGGAAGGTGCGGGTCGCCGGGTCGATGGCGTCGCCCTTCCCCTTCGGCACCACCGACCGCACCACGTCGGCCAGCTGCTTGGTGCGCGCGAAGGGGGTTTCCAGCCGCGCGGCGACGATGGCGCGGGCCACGCGGCGGGCCATGCGCTCCTCGCCGTAATGGAAGATGATGTCGGCCAGCTCGTCCTGGGCGGCGGTGTTCACCACGTCGGCGGCGGTCGGCCCGTCGCGTCCCATCCGCATGTCGAGCGGGCCGTCGAATCGGAAGGAGAAGCCGCGCTCCGGCTCGTCGATCTGCGGGGAGGAGACGCCGATGTCCAGCGCCACGCCGTCCACCGATTCGACGCCATGCTCGGCGAGCAGGCGGTCCATGTCGCCGAATCGGCCCTCGACGATGTCCAGCCGGCCCGGATAGGCGAGGGCGAGCTGGCGGCCGCGCTCGATGGCTTCGGGATCGCGGTCGATTCCCCAAACCCGGCAGTCGGCCCGGTCGAGAATCGCGCGGGCGTAGCCGCCGGCGCCGAAGGTGCCGTCCACATAGACGCCGCCGTCGCGCGGGCAGAGCGCGTCCACGACCTCGTTCAGCAGGACGGAGATGTGCGGGGAGGCCGGGGCGGTGGAGGAGATCGGAGCGGGGGTGATCATGCGCCCTCCCCTCCCCGGTTGGCGGCGGCGCGGGATGCCTTGGCGACGATCTGGCTCAGCGAAATGTCCTTGCGCACGACCTGGTCGCGCAGCGTCTGTTCATGGGCCTTCAGGGCGCCGGGCTCCCAGATCTGGAAGGTCTTGCGGCGGCCGATGAAGGCGGCTTCCTCGTCGATTCCGGCGAACTCGGCCAGTTCCTTGGGCAGGACGATCCGGCCCTCGGTGTCCAGCGAGACGGGGATCAGCTTGCCGAAGATGAAGGTCTCGATCATGTCGCGCTCGTCCGAATCCAGATCGGGGGATTCCAGGCTTTCGGACAGCACGTCGAGATAATCCTGATCGGCGCCTTCCAGCGCCTGATGATTCAGCGAAGGCCAGAGATAGACGGTGCCGGGAGCCGACGTCTTGGCAAGCGACTGCCGGAACTGCGCCGGGATGGAGCAGCGGCCTTTCCTGTCAACTTTGTTGACGTATGTGGACAGGAAAATGGCCATCGGCCTGACGAACGCCCCCCTTATCCCGTTGCCGGTCCTCGCCGCCGCGAAGCCCTATCCGCTCTTGCCGCTGAACGCGCCCGGTTTGGCTACCTTGGTTGGGTAGTTCCCCCTCCGAACTGGGCTTTCATGGGATAGCATGGGACAGTTTGGGCGTCAACGCCCCCTCCAGTATTCATATGGTGCTGTCAAGACTTTTGGCCCGATGTGTTGCCAGCGTGCAAATAGGTGAACCGAATCGGCGAGAATCGGCAACGTATCAGCGCGCTAATGAGCGATTACGCGCCATTGCCTCACAGAGTTCGCAGGATGTTCCGTGAGTCCCGCGAATGGTTCCCATCATGTGGCTTTCCATAAAGGCGAATCGCACCCTACGAATGGTATAGCCTGCTGGGGTAACCTACCGAGGCGTGGCATGGGACGGCATGGGAATTTGCCCCACAGTTATCCACCGGCTGTGGATGAAGCTGGGGACATCTGTGGACAAGGGGGCGCCATCCCAGGCCCGCGCTGCGGAAAAGGGGTGGATCGCTGATCCGGAGGTGGTGGGGATAAACGCCAGATGGCCTGTAAGCCGGGTTTTGTCCTCAGGTTACCCTGATGGATGGCCATTCGTCTGGGACGCCGGTTGCCCGGCGCCTCACGCAACCAACCCGGGCGGCGGCGCGGAAACGCGCTTGGCCCCAGACCATCCCAACCGATCGAGGATCGGGGGAGATGGCGGGCCGTGCCGCCCCTATTCGGTCTTGCTCCCGGTGGGGTTTACCGTGCCGCCCCTGTTGCCAGGCGCGCGGTGCGCTCTTACCGCACCCTTTCACCCTTACCGCCGGCACGAGGCCGGTGGCGGTTTGCTCTCTGTGGCACTTTCCCTAGGGTCGCCCCCGCCGGCCGTTAGCCGGCACCGTGTTTCCGTGGAGCCCGGACTTTCCTCCCCCGATCCAAAAGGTCGAAGGCGGCCATCCGGCCATCTGGCGCGGCACTGTGTATAGGGTCGGCGTTCGATTCGCAACGGTGTTCGGGGGCGATTCGGATTCTCAGCGCCCGGTCATCCGCAGCAGCGCGCGCAGGCGGCGCAGCGTCTCCGGGTCGGGCTCCCCGGTCAGGCGTTCGGGGTGGAAATGGCGCTGGAAGGACAGCAGAACCCTCGATTCGGCGGTGTCATACCCATAGCGTCCCAGAAGCGCCGCCACATCCTCCGCCGAATCCGCCGAGTCGTTCGCCGAATCGTCCGCCCTGGCGGGCTCCGGCCACAGCCCGATTCCACGCGCCGCCAGCCCCGGCCAGTCGAACAGCTCGCCGGGGTCCTCCTTGCGGGCGGGCGCGATGTCGCTGTGGCCGAGCACGTCGGCGGGCGCGATTCCATGCCGCCCCATGACGTCCAGGCAGAGATCCGCCACGGCGGCCATCTGTACGGCGGGGAAGGGGCGGTAGCCGAACTCGTGCCCCGGATTGACGATCTCGATTCCGATGGAGCGGCTGTTCACGTCGGCCCGGCCCTGCCAGGAGGACAGGCCGGCGTGCCAGGCGCGCCGGTCCTCCGGCACATGGGCGTAGACGGCGCCGTCCTCGTCCACCGTGTAGTGGGCGCTGACTTGGGCGGCGGGCTCGCACAGCCGGGCCAGCGCCGACTCGGCGGTGGGCATCCCCGTGTAATGGAGGATCAGCAGCTCCACCCCCACCCCCTCGGGCCGCGGCCCATGGTTGGGGGAGGGGCGGTCGATGCATCCGGTGCCCGTGCGCATCATGGTGTCCTCAGGTCGGGCTTCCTCAGGTCGGATTCGTCACCTTCTCCGCCAGCGCCGTCGGGCGCCGCTTCACGATGACGGCCATGCCGCCCACGGTCAACAGCCCGCCCAGGACCAGCCGAAGCGTGAAGGGATCGTCCATCAGCAGAACGCCCGCCAGCACGCCGAAGACCGGCACGGTCAGCAGGAAGGGCATGGTCTGGTTGACCGAGTATTTGCGCAGCAGCGGGTACCACATCCCATAGGCGCCGATCGTCACGCCCACCGCCATGTAGGCGATGGCGCCCCAGCCCCACAGGGTGGCGTCGGTGAGCGCGGCCATCTGCCCCTCCTCGAACAGGAAGGAGAGCAGGAGCAGCTGCGGGGCGGCGAACAGCGCCATCCAGCCGTTCAGCGCGAATCCGTCGACACCGACGATCAGCTTCATCTGGATGCTGGCGACGGCGAAGGCGAAGCTGGCGCCGAGGATCATGAACAGCGGCACCAGCGACCCGGACAGCCGCGGCTCGCCTGCGATCACCGCGACGCCCGCGAAGGCCGCGGCCATGCCGGTGGCGCGGCGCCAGCCGAGCTTGTCCTTGAAGACCAGCGCGGCCAGCAGGGAGGAGAAGGGCACCTGCGCCTGCGCGGCCAGCGAGGCGGTGGCCGCGTCGATGCCGTTCAGCCCGGTGAACATCAGCGGGAAATGCACGGTCCCCAGCGTCACCGACAGAATCGCGATGGGCCGCACCGCGCTCCAGGGAATCCGCTTGAAGGGGAGGATCAGCGCCGCCACCGCGAGGAAGCGCAGCGCCATGATGAACAGCGGCGGGAACTCGGCCAGTCCCCATTTGGCGACGACGAAGTTCAGCCCCCAGGTCGCCATGACCAGGAGCGCCAGCAGCGAGTCGCGCAGACTCATCCGCGGCCGCCTTCCAGCTCCTCGCGCAGGGCCTCCAGCTCCAGCCAGCGTTCCTCGGCGGCGGCCAGCTCGCTTTGCTTCGTCTGCAACCGGTCGGACGTCTTCTGGAACCTGGCGGCGTCGCGGGCGAACAGGTCGGGATCGGCCAGCGCCAATTCGAGCGTCGCCACCTCCGCGGTCAGCTTGTCCATGCGGGCGGGCAGGTCGTCCAACTCCCGCTGGTCCTTGTAGCTCAGTTTGCCCTTCGGCTTGGCGGCCGCGGGAGCGGCGGCGGGCTTTGCCTTGGCCGGGGCGGCGGCCTTCTCCTTGGGCGGCGGGCGCTGCACCAGATAGTCGGAATAGCCGCCGGGATATTCGGCGATCACCCCGTCCCCCTCCACCGCAATGGTGCTGGTGACCAGCCGGTCGAGGAAGTC
Organism: Azospirillum aestuarii; assembly: GCF_016632405.1. Taxonomy (NCBI): domain Bacteria; kingdom Pseudomonadati; phylum Pseudomonadota; class Alphaproteobacteria; order Rhodospirillales; family Azospirillaceae; genus Azospirillum; species Azospirillum aestuarii. The sequence continues at coordinate 163,264 of NZ_JAEPIV010000002.1, read as the reverse complement.
GCGGTCGTGGCTGACCAGCAGCAGCGTGCCCTGATAGTCGCCGAGCACGTCCTCCAGCAGGTCCAGCGTGTCCATGTCGAGGTCGTTGGTCGGCTCGTCGAGGATCATCATGTTGCTGGGCCGCGCGAAGAGGCGGGCGAGCAGCAGCCGGTTGCGCTCACCGCCCGACAGCGCCTTGACCGGGCTGTCGAGCTGGCGCGTGTCGAACAGGAAGTCGCGCATGTAGCCGGCGACGTGGCGCGGCTGGCCGTTGACCATCATGCTGTCGCCGCCGAAGGGGCACAGCACCTTGCGGATGGTGTCCTCGGGGTCCAGCCCGTCGCGCCGCTGGTCGAAATAGGCGGTTTCCAGGTTGGTGCCCAGCCGGATCGTCCCGCTGTCGGGCTCCATCTGGCCGGTCAGCATCTTCAGCAGGGTGGTCTTGCCGGCGCCGTTCGGCCCGATCAGCCCGACCCGGTCGCCGCGCAGGATGCGGGTGGAGAAGTCGTTGACGATGGACTTGCGGCCGTCCGCCGTGTCGAAGCCCTTTGAGATGTGCTCGGCCTCGATGACCAGCCGGCCGCCGCGCTCGGCCTCGGCGACGGCGAGCTTGGCCTGCTGGCCGCCCTTGATGCGCTCGGCGCGGTCGGTGCGGAGCTGGAGCAGGGCGCGCACGCGGCCCATGTTGCGGGTGCGCCGGGCCGAGATGCCCTCGCGCAGCCACTTCATCTCGCCTTCGATCTTGCGGTTCAGCTTCTGGGCGGCGATCTCCTCCGACTCGAACACCTCGGCCTGCCAGGTCTCGAACTCGGCGAAGCCGCGGTCGGTGGCGCGCACCGTGCCGCGGTCGAGCCACAGCGTCCGCTTGGCCAGCCGGTTCAGGAAGCTGCGGTCGTGCGAGATCAGCAGCAGGCCGCCGCGGTAGGCCAGCAACTCCTCCTCCAGCCACTCGATGGTGGGCAGGTCGAGGTGGTTGGTCGGCTCGTCCAGCAGCATCACGTCGGGGGCGCCGACCAGCGTGCGGGCCAGCGCCGTGCGCCGCGCCTCGCCGCCCGACAGCGTGTTGGGGTCGAGATGGCCGGGCACCTGGAGCCGGTCCAGCACGGCGTCCACCCGGTGCGCCTCGTCCCGCTCGTCGGCGGGCAGGCCGGCAGCGACATAGTCGTGGACGGTGGCGCAGCCGGTGAAGTCCGGCTCCTGCGGCAGATAGGCGATGCGGGCGCCGGGCTGGGTGAAGACGGTGCCGCCGTCCGGCTGGATCATGCCGGCCAGCACCTTCATCAGCGTCGATTTGCCGGACCCGTTCCGTCCGACCAGACAGGCCTTGTCGCCCCGCCCGATGGACAGGTCGATGGTTTCGAACAGCGGACGGCCGCCGAAGGTGACGGACACGCCCTGGAGCGCGGTGATCGGAGCGGGAGGAGCCATGACCCAACGATACGGTGTGCGGAGGTGTGCTTATATAGCGTGCGGTCCGCAGGCTCGCGACACCCGATTGCGCCGGGGCGGGGATGCGTCGGCCGGGAAGGACGGCGCGACGCCTGGCTTTAGCCGCGCGCGCGCTCCTTCTCGATCCGGTCGAAGGCGGCGTTGATGGCGGCGATCTTCTGCGTCGCCAGATCGACGAACTCCTGCGGCATGCCCTGGGCGATCAGCACATCCGGGTGATGCTCGCGCACCAGACGGCGGTGCGCGGCCTTGATCGCCTCGTCGCTGGCCCGGCGGGAGACGCCGAGCACGCCGTAGGGGTCGGTCTCGTTCGGCGTGCCGGCGATGTGGTGGCCGGCGACGATGCGCTCGAACTCCTCGTCGCTGAAGCCGAAGATGTGGGCGACGGTGCGCAGATACTCGACTTCCGTTTCGTGCAGCTCGTCGTCGGCCTCGGCAATGGCCAGCAGGCTGTCGAGCAGTTCCTCCAGCACGGCGCGGCGGTCATCGAACAGGCCGGCGATCTGCTGGGCGTACTCCTCGAACCCGTGGCTGTCCTTGCGGGCGAGGTCGAAGACGTGGCCCACCGTGTCCAGTTCCTCCGGCGGGACGCGGAACAGCCGCTTGAAGGTGTCCACCTCAACCCGCTTCACCACGCCGTCGGCGCGGGCCATCTTCGCCGACAGGGCGATCACGCCGATGGTGAAGGCGATGGACTTGGTGGCGTCCGCCGGGCCGCACAGGCCGCGGATGCCGCGCCCCACCGCATAGCCGGTGGCCAGACCGATCAGGCCCCCGATCGGGCCGCCGATGGTGAAACCGGCCGCCCCGCCCAGGACGCTGCCCCAGATGCTCATTCTTATCCGCCTTTCGCCTGCGGGAGCAGCATACCGGCAGTCCGGCACCGCGCCAACCGGCCCATACTTTTTCGTTGTTTCCCAGCATCTTCGCGCGCCGCGCCCTTTTCATCCGTTGGGGGTATGGGATTTTCGGCGGAGCAGGATGTTGCTGCGCTGCAACAGAGCTGTACCGTCATCGCACGAGCCCTTGCCCTTCGTTCCCGTCTTCTCCATGTTGCGCCGCAACAAAAGAGGATGGCCGATCCAGGCCGCCGATGGGGAAGCGGACGACGCGAAGCGGTGCGATGTCCCGAATCACCAGCCCCGCGAGTCCCTCCATGCCCGCCATCCGCAAGCTTCTCCCCGCCGAGCGCGGTCCGTACCGCGCGCATCTGCTGCGGCTGGACAAGGCGGACCGCTACGCCCGCTTCACCGGCACCGTCTCCGACGAGGTCATCGTCAAACATTGCGAGTCGCTCGACTGGACGCGGACGACGCTGCTCGGCCTGTTCGACCGCGGCGAACTGCGCGGTGCGGTGGAGCTGTGCTTCGATCGGCTGCTATGGCCCGGCGCGGCGGAGCTGGCGATCAGCGTCGAGAAGGGGTTTCAGGGGCGGGGCGTCGGCTCCACCCTGGTCCGCCGCTCGCTGTCCATCGCGGCCAACCGGGGCATCCGGCAGGTCCATATGATGTGTCTGGCCGACAACACCCGCATGCGCGCCCTGTCGCGCCGCTTCGGCGGTCGGATGGAGCGCGACGGCGGGGAGTTCGCCATCACCATCGACCTGCCGCGTCCTTCGCAATTCTCGCTGGCGCTGGAGGCGTTCGAGGATGGGGCCGGCGCGGTGAACGCCATGCTGGACGGGTTGCCCGCGCTGCTCAAGGCGGCCTGACCGGACGGGCAGGGGAACGAAGCGCATCCCACCCTTTCGTGCACCCCGTCTTGACCAGCGGCGGCGTATGGTCACACTCCCCGTAAAGCCAAGACATCAGGGAGTGGGATATGGCGCCCCAACAGCCGGGCCGGTGGCAGTTCTGGATCGACCGCGGCGGCACCTTCACCGACATCGTGGCCAAACGCCCGGACGGGTCGGTGGTAACGCACAAGCTGCTGTCGGAAAATCCGGAACGCTACCGCGACGCCGCCATCCAGGGCATCCGCGACCTGCTGGGCCTCGCCGCCAGCCAGCCGATCCCGGCGGAGGCGGTCGAGGCGGTGAAGATGGGCACCACCGTCGCCACCAACGCGCTTCTGGAGCGCAAGGGCGAGCGCACGCTGCTGCTGATCACCGAAGGGCTGGGCGACCAGCTCCGCATCGGCTATCAGGCCCGCCCGAAGATCTTCGCCCGCCACATCGTCCTTCCCGAACTGCTTTACGAGCGGGTGGCCGAGGTACCGGAGCGGGTCAAGGCCGACGGCACGGTGCTGAAGGCCGTGGACCTGCGCGCCGTTCGGGTCCAGCTGGAGCAAGCCTATCAGGACGGCTTCCGCGCCGCCGCGGTGGTTCTGATGCACGGTTACCGCTACCCGGACCATGAGAAGCAGGTGGCGGCGCTGGCCCGCTCCATCGGCTTCACCCAGGTGTCGGTCAGCCATCAGGTCAGCCCCCTGATGAAGATCGTCGGGCGCGGCGACACTACGGTGGTGGACGCCTACCTGTCGCCGATCCTGCGCCGCTATGTGGAGCAGGTGGCGGGGGACCTCTCCGGCGTGCGGCTGATGTTCATGCAGTCGAACGGCGGGCTGACCGACGCGCGCTGGTTCCAGGGCAAGGACGCCATCCTCTCCGGCCCGGCGGGCGGCATCGTCGGGGCGGTGCGCACCGCGCGGATGGCCGGCTTCGACCGGGTCATCGGCTTCGACATGGGCGGCACCTCCACCGACGTGTCGCACTACGCCGGGGAGTATGAGCGCGCCTTCGACACGGTGGTGGCTGGGGTGCGAATGCGCGCCCCGATGATGCACATCCACACGGTGGCAGCGGGCGGCGGCTCGGTCTGCTTCTTCGACGGGGCGCGCTTCCGCGTCGGGCCGGAGAGCGCCGGGGCCAATCCCGGTCCGGCCTGCTACCGCCGCGGCGGGCCGCTGACCGTGACCGACTGCAACGTGATGGTCGGCAAGCTGCATCCCGCTTTCTTCCCCCATGTCTTCGGGCCGGAGGCCGACCAGCCGCTCGACGCCGCCATCGTCCGCGAGAAGTTCGCCGAACTGGCCGAAGAGGTGAACGCGGCGCTGGGCACCGAGATGACCCCGCATCAGGTGGCCGAGGGCTTCCTGAAGATCGCCGTGGACAACATGGCGAACGCCATCAAGAAGATCTCGGTCCAGCGCGGCTACGACGTCACCCAATACACGCTGAACGGCTTCGGCGGGGCGGCGGGGCAGCATGTCTGTCTGGTCGCCGATGCGCTGGGCATGCGCAAGGTCTTCCTGCACCCGCACGCCGGCGTGCTGTCCGCCTACGGCATCGGCCTCGCCGACACGGTGGCGATCCGCGAGCGCGCGGTGGAGGCCCGCCTCGACGACGCCCTGGTGGACGAGTTGACCGCCACGCTCGCCGCGCTGGAGGCTGAGGGGCGCACGGAGCTGGCCCGCCAGGGCGTGCCGGAGGACCGGCTGGCCGTGCTGCGCAAGGCGCACATCAAGGTGGAGGGCTCCGACAGCCCGCTGGTCGTCGATTTCGGGCCGCTCGACGCCATGGCCGCGGCCTTCGAGGCGGCGCACCGCCAGCGCTACGGCTTCATGATGGAGGGCAAGGCCCTGGTGGTCGAGGCCGTGTCGGTGGAGGCGGTGGGCCGCACCGAGAGCGCCGACGACGAGGATCTGCCGAGCGTCACCGGCGCCCTGCCGCGCCGCCTCGCCACCGTCACCCTGCACACCGGCGGCGCCGACCGCGAGGCGCCGGTCTACGACCGCGACCGGCTCCAGCCCGGCAACCGCGTGACCGGTCCCGCCGTCATCCGGGAGAAGATCGCCACCACGGTGGTCGAGCCCGGCTGGATCGCCGAGGTCACGCGCAAGAACCACCTCGTGCTGACCCGCTTCGAGGAACTGCCGCAGCGCCTCGCCATCGGCACCAAGGCCGACCCGGTGATGCTGGAGGTCTTCAACAACCTATTCATGTCCATCGCCGAGCAGATGGGCTTCACGCTGGAGAAGACCGCCTATTCGGTGAACATCAAGGAGCGGCTGGACTTCTCCTGCGCCCTGTTCGACGCGGACGGCGGTCTGATCGCCAACGCCCCGCACATGCCGGTGCATCTCGGCTCGATGGGCGAGAGCGTGCGCGCCATCGTCGAGCGGCGCCACGGGGCGATGAACCCCGGCGACGTCTACATGCTGAACGACCCTTATCACGGGGGCACGCATCTGCCGGACATCACCGTCATCACCCCGGTCTTCGACGAGGCCGGCGAGCGGGTGCTGTTCTACGTCGCCTCGCGCGGGCACCACGCCGACGTCGGCGGGATCACCCCCGGCTCGATGCCGCCGGACAGCACGACCATTGACCAGGAGGGCGTCCTTCTCGACAACATCCAATTGGTCGAGCGGGGCCGCTTCCTGGAGGAGGAGGTCGTCGCCCTCTTCACCGCCGGGCCGCAGCCGGCGCGCAACGTGGCGCAGAACCTGGGCGACCTGAAGGCCCAGATCGCCGCCAACGAGCAGGGCGCGCGCGAGCTGCGCCGCATCGTCGCCCAGTTCGGGCTGGAGACGGTCAACGCCTACATGAAGCTGGTCCAGGACAACGCCGAGGAGCAGGTCCGCCGCGTCATCGACGTGCTGACCGACGGCGAGTTCGTGCAGGAGCTGGACAACGGCGCGGTCATCAAGGTCCGCATCACCATCGACAAGGACGAACGGTCGGCGCGGGTGGACTTCACCGGCACCAGCCCGCAGCTCACCAGCAACTTCAACGCCCCGACGGCGGTGTGCCGGGCGGCGGTGCTCTACGTCTTCCGCACGCTGGTGGACGACGAGATCCCGATGAACGAGGGTTGCCTGAAGCCCATCGAGATCGTCATCCCGCCGGGCACCATGCTGTCGCCGAGCTATCCGGCCGCGGTGGTGGCCGGCAACGTGGAGACCAGCCAGTGCGTCACCGATGCGCTGTACGGCGCGCTCGGCGTGCTGGCCTCGGCCCAGGGGACGATGAACAACACGACCTTCGGCAACGAGCGCTACCAGTATTACGAGACGGTCTGCGGCGGCTCCGGCGCCGGTCCCGGCTTCGACGGGACGGACGCGGTGCACACCCACATGACCAACTCGCGCCTGACCGACCCGGAAGTGTTGGAATGGCGCTTCCCGGTTCTGCTGGACAGCTTCCGCATCCGCCGCGAATCGGGCGGGGCGGGGCGCTGGCGCGGCGGCGACGGGGTGGTGCGGCGCCTGAAGTTCCTGGAGCCGATGACCGCCGCCATCCTGTCCAACCACCGCCGGGTGCCCCCCTTCGGCCTGAAGGGCGGCGCCCCCGGCCAGATCGGGCGGACCTGGGTCCAGCGCACCGACGGCTCGGTGGAGGAACTCGGCCCCCAGGACAAGACCGCCATGGGGGAGGGCGACGTGCTGGTCGTCGAGACGCCGGGCGGCGGCGGGTACGAGGAGGCGTAGGTTCCCAGTTCCCTCTCCCCTCTGGGGAGAGGGTTAGGGTGAGGGGGTTGCGCGTGTCGTACGTCCGGCAAAGGCTCAACCCCCTCACCCTCCCCGCGCCTGTGGCGCGGGTCCCCTCCCTCTCCCCAGGGGGGAGAGGGCTTTTGCTGCGGCACCCACCCATGCGCGCGAGTCGCTTGTCTGCACGGGCGGCGGGGCTTAGCTTCTCCGGTCCTACCACCGCACGTCACCGTGCCAAAAGGACCCCCAGGGAGATTCGTCCATGACCGCCGTACCCGCCGCCCAGCCTCGCGTCGCCTTCACCGACGAGATGAAGGCCGAGTTCAAGGCCCTGCTTGGGGACCGCTTCACGACCGCCGCGGCGGTGCGCGAGCATCACGGCAAGGACGAGTCCTACCACCCCAACTTCCCGCCCGATGGCGTCGCCTTCGCCACCTCCACCGAGGAGGTCAGCGCCATCGTGACGCTCTGCGCGAAGCACAAGCTGCCGATCATCCCCTTCGGGACCGGCACCTCGCTGGAGGGTGGCGTCGCGGCGCTGGCCGGCGGCGTCTGCATCGACGTGTCGAACATGAAGGAGGTCCTGCGCGTCAGCCCGGAGGATCTCGACGTCACCGTCCAGGCCGGCGTGACCCGCAAGCAGCTCAACGAGCATCTGCGCGACACCGGCCTGTTCTTCCCCATCGACCCCGGCGCCGACGCCTCGCTGGGCGGCATGGCCTCCACCCGCGCCAGCGGCACCAACGCCGTGCGCTACGGCACCATGCGCGAGAACGTGCTGGGGCTGACCGTGGTGCTGGCCGACGGCCGGATCATCAAGACCGGCGGGCGCGCCCGCAAGTCCGCCGCCGGCTACGACCTGACCCGCCTGTTCGTCGGTGCCGAAGGCACGCTCGGCATCATCACCGAGGTGACGCTGCGCCTCTACGGCATTCCGGAGGCGATCTCGTCGGCGGTCTGCCCGTTCAACGACATCCGCGGCGCCGTGGACACGGTGATCCAGACCATCCAGTCCGGCATCCCCGTCGCCCGCATCGAACTGCTGGACGAGGTCCAGATGGACGCGGTGAACAAGTATTCCAAGCTGGACTACAAGGTCGCCCCGACCCTGTTCTTCGAGTTCCACGGCACCGCGGCCGGGGTCAAGGAGCAGGCGGAGATGGTCTCGGCCATCGCCGCGGAGTATGGCGGCAGCGAATTCACCTGGGCGACCCGTCCGGAGGACCGCTCCAAGCTCTGGCAGGCCCGCCACGACGGCTATTACGCGGCGCTGGCGCTGCGCCCCGGTTCCAAGGGCTGGCCGACCGACGTCTGCGTGCCGATCTCGCGGCTGGCCGACTGCATCCTGGAGACGAAGAAGGACATCGCCGAATCCTCGATGCTGGCCCCGCTGGTCGGCCATGTCGGCGACGGCAACTTCCACCTCGTCTACGTCATCGACCCCGACAAGCCGGAGGAGCTGGCCGAAGCCAAGCGCCTGAACGACCGCATGGTCGATCGGGCGCTTGCCATGGGCGGCACTTGCACCGGTGAGCACGGCATCGGCTACGGCAAGATGGAGTTCCTGGAGAAGGAGGCCGGCGACGCCTTCGCCGTGATGGGCGAGCTGAAGCGCGCCTTCGACCCGGACAACCGGATGAACCCCGGCAAGGTCGTCCGGGTGTGATGTAACAGAAAGGGGAGCGCAGCAGCGCTCCCCATCCGGTCAGCGCGTCAGCCGCGTCATCAGGCTGGAGGTGTCCAGCCGGTTGCCGCCCATCGCCTGGACCTCGGCGTAGAACTGGTCGACCAGGGCGGTGACGGGCAGGCTGGCGCCGTTGTTGCGCGCCTCGCCCAGGACGATGCCCAGGTCCTTGCGCATCCAGTCCACGGCGAAGCCGAAGTCGAACTTGCCGTCCAGCATGGTCTTGGCGCGGTTGTCCATCTGCCAGGACTGGGCCGCCCCCTTCCCGATCACGTCCACGACCGTGTGCCCGTCCAGCCCGGCCTTCTGCGCGAAGGCCATGCCCTCGGCCAGCCCCTGGAGCAGGCCAGCGATGCAGATCTGGTTGACCATCTTGGTCAGCTGACCGGCGCCCGCCGGCCCCATATGGGTGACGGAGCGGCCGTAGCAGCCCATCAGCGGCTGGACGCGGGCGAAGGCTTCGGCGTCGCCGCCCACCATCACCGTCAGCACCCCGTTCTCCGCCCCGGCCTGCCCGCCGGAGACCGGCGCGTCGAGGAAGAACAGGCCGCGCTCGCGCGCCAACTCGGCCATCTCGCGCGAGACGGTGGCGGATACGGTGGAATGGTCGGCGACGATGGTGCCGGGCTTCATGGCGCCCATCGCCGCGCCGGCCACCGCCCGCACGTCGTCGTCACCGCCCACGCACAGGAAGACCACCTCGGCATCGCGGGCGGCGTCCTCGGGGGTCGGGGCGCTGGCGCCGCCGAAACGGGCGGTCCAGGCGTCGGCCTTGGCGGCGGTGCGGTTGAAGACGGTCACCCGGTGGCCGCCCCGGACGGCCAGATGGCCGGCCATGGGAAAGCCCATCGTGCCAAGCCCCAGAAAGGCGACGGAGCGTGAATCGGTCGCGGTGTCGGCCATGGTCCTGTCTTTCTTTGCTGTATCGGCTGCGGATTGTTTTTGTCGGCGTCTGCCCTTGGAGCGCAAAGCTAGGCCGGGAGCGCGCCCCGATCAAATGCCGTCCGTCGAACGCAGCGTGATTGAAGCCCGCTGGACTCCTTCCCCCCTCCTGTATCCCCGTGCAGCGGCACTCTGCCGCGGGAGGCATGACTCTTTCGAACGAGGTTGTCTTGCCGCGCCCTTGCTCCCGGCGCGTGATGTGTTAAGACGTTGAATGCCGGGTTTGCAGCGCAGCACCCGGCCATGCCGGCGCAACGGCGTCGGTGAACCAGGGCCAGAGCCGGGACCGCAAGACCCGGGCCGGAGAACAAGGGAAGGATAGCCGCATGACGAATCAGCCGGGTTTCCAGGATGCGCCGCCGGACGAGCGTTCGAACCTCACGGACGAGCAGGAAAGCGCCATCCGCGTCCTCGCCAACAGCCTGCACCGCCTGAACGACGCCGTCGTCAAGGCCGTGGAGGCCGGCGTGACGGTCGAGCTGATGCGCACCGCCCGCTATCACAACGCGACGGGCAACTGGGGCGATCAGCTCACCCCGATGATCCGCACCAAGTAAGCGGCTCATCCCATCCGACCGGAAGGCCTTCCGTCCGAAAGGGCGGGGGGCCTTTTCCTTTTCGGTGTTGCCCATCCTGCCCGATCGAAGTTCCTGCCGCGCGGCGGAACCGCGGCGCCCTTCACCGGTTCCTTCCTTTTGGCCCCCAACAAGGAAACGGTTATGAAGGACGCTCAGAACCAGTCCCCGCAGCGTCAGGGCATGAACGACCGCGAAGCGTTCTGGCGCATGCATTGCCTGTCGGAACCGACCTTCACCGACCTCACCCACGGCATCTTCCTGGGGCTGATCTGGTCGGCGGTGCTGTGGGCGCCGATGTTCATCAGCGTTCTGCTCTGACTCTTCCGTCCGGTCAGGTGGTCTTCACGGTGCGGAGCAGGGCGCGGACGCGGGCGGCGAGCTGGTCCGGGGTGAAGGGCTTGGGCAGGACGGCGGCGTCGGCCTTCAGGCCGGTCAGCGATTCGGGGCTGTAGCCGGAAATCAGCAGAACCCGGATGCCGGGCCAGCGCTCCTGGACCCGCCGCGCCAGATCGATCCCCGACACGCCGTAGGGCATCACCACGTCCGTCACGATCACGTCGAAGGCGTTGTCCTGCTCCAGGATCTCCAGCGCGGCGGCGCCGTGGTCGGCGGTCACCACTTCGAAGCCCTCCTGGGTCAGTCCCTCCACGGTGGCCATCAGGACCAGGGCGTTGTCCTCGACCACCAGCAGGCGCACCGGGCCGGCCGGCGCCGCTTCCTCCGCATCCGGAACCGTTTCCGGCTCCGGCGCCCGGCCGGACACCGGCAGGGTGATGCGGACGACCGTGCCGCGGCGCGGCGCGCTGGAGATGGTGGCGTTGCCGCCCGACTGCCGGGCGAAGCCATAGACCATCGACAGGCCGAGACCCGTCCCCTTGCCATGCGGCTTGGTGGTGAAGAACGGCTCGAAGGCGCGGGCGGCGACCTCCGGCGGCATGCCGCCGCCGGTGTCGGTGATCTCCAGAACGGCCAGCGGGCCGTCGGGTGTTTCCTCCTGCCGGGCGGCGATGCGGATGCGCCCGCCCGTCGGCATCGCGTCGCGGGCGTTCACCACGAGATTCAGGACCGCCAGTTCCAGTTGGACCGGGTCGACCTCCACGGGCAGCGGATCGGTGGGAAGCGCCCAGTCCAGCGCGATGTCGGCGCGGATGGAGCGCTCCAGCAGATCGGCCATGATGCGCAGGGCATCCCCCAGATCGATCACCTTGGGGTCCACCGCCTCCTGGCGCGAGAAGGCGAGAAGCTGCCCGGTCAGCGTCCGGGCGCGCTCCAAGGCGGTGCGGGTGCCGTCCAGATAGCGCGCCCCCTCCACCGGCAGATGCCGTTCCATCAGATGCAGGTTGGCCAGGGCGGCAGTCAGCAGGTTGTTGAAGTCGTGGGCGACGCCACCGGTCAACTGGCCCAACGCCTCCAGCTTCTGCGACTGACGCAGCGCGTTCTCCAGGGATTCGCGGGCGCGAGCCTCCTCGGTCCAGCGGCGGACGGCCCGCATCTCGCTCTGCGCGCGGCGCAGCGCCAGCAGGGTGATGCCGACCAGAGCCAGCATCGCCGGCACGGCGAAGGCGGCGTACAGAAGGATGTTGCGCGTCCAGCCGGCCAGGATCTCGGAGATCGGAATGCCGTAGGTGACGTAGATCGGGTAGGGCGCGACCTGCATGAAGCCGTTGAGTCTCGTTACGCCGTCGAGGCGGCCCCGTGTGCGGAACACGCCCTCGGTCTGCCCGGCCGCCATGGCGCCGAGCAGGAAGCTGTCCGCGGCATGGCGGGCCTGCCGATCGCCCATCGAGGGGAAGCGGACCAGGACCGAGCCGTCGCGGCGGACGAGGGAGATCGACTCCTTCGGGCCTGAGACGACGAGCTGATAGAAATCCACCAGGTAATCGGTGAGCACCGCGGTCAGCAGCACGCCGTTGAACGGCTCCTCCGGGCCACCCGCTGCGGCGCGGCGGCGCGTGACGTTGAACTGCCGCTTGCCCGACCCGCGCCCGGTGATCGCCTCGCTGACGAGGATGCCGGCGTCGCCGGCCGCCTGGGTGCGGAAATACTCCCGGTCGCCGACGTTGATCGACGGGGCCGGGAACAGGCGGTTGTCGTTGCGCAGCGTGCCGTTGGGATCGACCAGTCCGACGACGCCGATCTGCGGAAGCTCCTCGACCAGCGTCCTCAGGTAGCCGTGCAGGTCATCGGACCGGCCGATCGCGTCCCAGCTCAGGCCGGCGGTCCGCTCGTCCAGCCGGTCCAGGACCTGCTCGACCGTGTCGAAAACCTTCTGCATGTGCTCGTGCAGGATCAGCACGGTCTTGCGGATGTTGCGCTCGGCCTGCGCTTCCTCCTCGTGAAAGTCGCGCCAGGCGATGGCGGTGAACAGCAGGGTGGGAACCAGGACGGACGCCACCAGGAGGATGCGCAGAAGGCGCACCATTCCCGCCGATTCGGTTGCCAGGGCGTCGAGGTAACGAAGAGGCATGGGCTGCGCGGTTGGCGGCGGGGAGGGTGATCACAGGTGGCGATGGGACGAGGCGCCAGGCGCGGGCCACCGTGATCCGCAAGCTATGCCGGTCCATGACAGCCGGGGCAACCTGAACTTTCCGGCAGCCCTATGACTTTCAGTGGAGTGACGTGTCGGGCCTGAGCCATTCCCCATGGCTCCGCCGTGCGGAAGCGGCGAGAATACGGCGGAGCCGGTGCCCCACCGACGTCAACATGCTGCGGAGACCATCAGCCATGCCCCTGAAGCCCATCGAGCACGCCGACGCCGCTCCCGAGGTGCGCGCCGTCTACGACGACATCAAGGCGGCCCGCAACGTGCCGGACGTCAACAATTTCTGGAAGATGACCGCGCATCATCCGCCGACCTTGAAGCGCACCTGGGAGAGCCTGAAGGAGGTGATGGCCCCCGGCGCGCTGGACCCGATGGTCAAGGAGATGGTCTTCGTCGCGGTCAGCGTGACCAACGGCTGCGACTATTGCATCCGCTCGCACGAGGCCGCGGCGCGGCGCGCGGGCATGACCGACGCCCAGTTCGGCGAGCTGATGGCCGTCATCGGCATGGCCAACGAGACCAACCGCCTTGCCAAGGGCTACCAAGTGGAGATCGACGAGGCGCTGAGATAGCCCGTCACGCAATGTCGTCGAGGGCGTCCTCCAGCGACGGGTAGATGCCCTCGGCCAGCGAGCCGTCAACCCGCACCGGCCTGGGCAGGACCGCCACGGCGTCCAGCGCGCCGCGCAGCGTCAGGCCGGTGACCTCCACGAAGCCGCCGCGGTTGCCGTAGCGCCCGGCCGTCCAGTCCGACCGGTCCGGGTCGCCGGACAGCCGCCCGTTGCAGGTGATCATCTCGTGGGTGTCGTCGCCGCCGCGGCGGTTCCAGGCCATGCCGCCGCCCACGCCGCTGCCGATGTCGCGGGGGCGGAAGCCGTGGGGCTGGAGCAGGTCGCGCACCGCGCGCGACACCACGACGGCCTTGAGGTCGATCTCCGTCCCCACCGGCCCGCCCGCCGCGTGGGGTTCCTGTCCGATCGCCTGTTCCATGGGTCCGCTCCCCGTCTGTGTCGCTTCCAAAGGGACAACAGGCGGGAGCGCGGCCTGTGCCGCAGCGGCGGAGCGGAAAAGCGAAAGGGCCGATGCGTCGCCGCATCGGCCCTTTTCGTCTTGGTCGGAGAGAGAGGATTCGAACCTCCGGCCCCTGCCTCCCGAAAGCAGTGCTCTACCAGGCTGAGCTACTCTCCGGTCCGTCGGTGTCGCCGTTGCCAGCGTCGCCGTGGAGCGGGTGTATAGACCCATTGCCCGCGGGCTGCAATGGGAATAAGCGGCATTTGCGGAATGTTTTTTTGCCGGGCCGCGAAAGCCGGTGCGAGAGACTCCAGGCCGGGGCGGAAAAGCGAAAGGGCCGATGCGTCGCCGCATCGGCCCTTTTCGTCTTGGTCGGAGAGAGAGGATTCGAACCTCCGGCCCCTGCCTCCCGAAAGCAGTGCTCTACCAGGCTGAGCTACTCTCCGGTCCGTCGGTGGCGCCGTCGCCGGCGTCACCGTGGGCCGCGTATATAGCCGCTCGATCCGGGGGCTGCAACGTGAAAATCACCCCCGGCGGCGAAAAAGTTCCCAAAGCTCAGAAATCGCGTTCGATCACGAAATCCAGCACCTCCAGCAGGGCGGCCTTCACCGGCGTGTCCGGGAACAGGCCCAGCGCGTCGCGCGCGATGGCCCCGTAGTGGCGTGCGCGCTCCACCGTGTCCTTCAGCGCGTTGTGCTTGGCCATCAGTTCCTGGGCGCGCTCCAGGTCGCCCTCCCGCTGGTCCAGTTCCTCCATGGTGCGGCGCCAGAAGGCCCGCTCCTCGTCGTTGCCGCGGCGGAAGGCCAGCACGACGGGCAGGGTGATCTTGCCCTCGCGGAAGTCGTCGCCGACCGTCTTGCCCAGCTTCGCCTGCTTGGCCGAATAGTCCAGCACGTCGTCGACGAGCTGGAAGGCGATGCCCAGATTCATGCCGTAGTCGTAGAGCGCCAGCTCCTCCGCCTGCGGGCGGGCGGCCACCACGGCGCCGACGCGGCAGGCGGCGGCGAACAGCTCCGCCGTCTTGGCCTTGATGACCTCCAGATAGGCCTGCTCGCTGGTCTCGGTGTCGTTGGTGGTGCGCAACTGCAGCACCTCGCCCTCGGCGATCACCGCGGACGCCTTGGACAGGATGCGCAGCACGTCCAGCGACCCGACCTCCACCATCAGCTCGAAGCTGCGGGAGAACAGGAAGTCGCCGACCAGCACGCTGGCCTTGTTGCCGAACACCGCGTTGGCCGAGGCGAGACCGCGGCGCAGGTCGCTCTCGTCCACGACGTCGTCGTGAAGCAGGGTGGCGGTGTGGATGAACTCCACCACCGCGGCCAGCATCTTGTGATCCTCGCCCTTGTAGCCGCACAGTTCGGCGGCGGCGAGGGTGAGGACGGGGCGCAGGCGCTTGCCGCCGGCGGCGATGAGGTAGCCGGCAAGCTGCGGGATCATATCCACGGACGAATGCATCCGCTGGACGATGATCTCGTTGACCGCGCTCAGGTCATCGGCCACCAGGGCGGTCAGATCGTCGAGCGGGGTGGACTTCCGCCGTTTCGGCTCGAGGTTGGTCACGACCGCCAAGGTCGACTCCAATGATGATTGACGTGACGAATTCCGGCAGGGAGCATAACGGCATAGCCTCTTCGGTCAAGTCCGCAAGGCGAATAAGGGCACAGAACAGTCGGGATTTCATGAAGGAACTGCTGCGCACCACCGATCCGGTCCGTCTGAGCTGGCTTCTCGCCCTGCTGGCCGATGCGGGAATCGAAGGGATCGTGCTGGACACCCACACCAGCATTCTGGAAGGCTCCATCGGCGCGATCCCCCGTCGCCTGATGGTGGCCGACGAGGATCATGCCGCCGCCTGCCGCCTGCTGCGCGACGCCGGGGAGGAGTTGGGGGCGTGATGGCGGGGAGCGACGCGGCGTTCGACACGCTCCTGGATGGGCGTGTCCGCCTGCACCAGCCGCAAGCCGGCTACCGCGCCGCCATCGATCCTGTCTTACTCGCCGCCTTCACCGCCGCTGAAGCGGGGGAGCGGGTGCTGGACGTCGGCACCGGCACCGGGGCGGCGGCGCTGTGCCTCGCCGTCCGTGTGCCCGGTGCGATGGTTGTTGGGCTGGAGAAGCGGGCGGAGGCGGCGGCGTTCGCCCGGCGCAACGCCGCCCTCAACGGTGTGGATGGCCGGGTGAGCGTCCTTGAGGGCGACCTGCTGGCCCCGCCGCCGGGGCTGGTTCCCGGAACCTTCGACCGGGTGATGATGAACCCGCCCTACCTGCGCGCCGGCGCGGCCAGCGTCCCGCCCGATGCCTGGAAGGCCGCCGCCAACGTGGAGGGCGAGGCGGGGCTGACCGATTGGGTGCGCTTCGCCGCCGCCATGCTGAAGCCGCGCGGCACGCTGACCATGGTCCACCGCGCCGACCGGGTGGACGAGATCCTGGCCGCGCTCCACGGCGCCCGATTCGGCTCCCTGACGCTCGTCCCGCTCTGGCCGAAGGCGGGGGAGGAGGCGCGGCGCCTCCTGCTAGCGGCGCGGAAGGGCGGGCGTTCGCCGGCGCGATTCACCGCCGGTCTGGTGCTGCACGGCCCCGATGGCGCCTACAGCGCGCGGGCGCAACGGATTCTGCGCGACATGGAACCGCTGATCGCTTAACTCGGCGCTTTCAATCCAGCCTCAACGCCACCATTTCAACCGGCGATGAACATGACGAAGCTGCTCGCCAAACTCCCGTTCGGCCCCTGGCGCGACGCCGGGCCGATCGTGTCCGTCCTCCGCCTGTCCGGTGTCATCGGTCAGGCCGGAGCCTTCCGCCAGGGTCTGACCATGGCCAACATGGCCGGGCTGATCGAACGCGCCTTCGCGCCGAAGGGTCAGGCGGCGGTGGCGCTGGTCGTCAACTCGCCGGGCGGGTCGCCGGTGCAGTCGGCGCTGATCGCCAAGCGCATCCGCGATCTCGCCACCGAGAAGAAGGTGCCGGTCTTCGCCTTCTGCGAGGACGCGGCGGCGTCCGGCGGCTACTGGCTGGCCTGCGCCGCGGACGAGATCTGGGCGGACGAGAGCAGCATCCTGGGTTCCATCGGCGTGGTGTCCGCCGGCTTCGGCGCGCACGAGTTCATCGAGCGCTACGGCATCGAACGGCGGCTCTACACCGCGGGCGACAAGAAGGTGATCCTCGACCCCTTCTCGCCGGAGCGGGAGGACGGGGTGGCCCATCTGAAGGCGATCCAGGCGGAGATCCACGACGCCTTCAAGGCCATGGTGCGCGATCGCCGCGGTGCCCGCCTGTCGGGACCGGAGGATGAGTTGTTCTCCGGTGCCTTCTGGGCGGGGCGGCGCGCGCTGGATCTCGGGCTGATCGACGGCATCGGCGATCTGCGCACCGTGCTGCGGGGCCGCTTCGGCGAGAAGTTGCGGCTGCGCGTGGTGCAGGAGGACCGGCGCTGGTTCCGCCGGATGGGCTTCCGCGTGGCGGCGCCGATGGGGGTGAGCATTCCGGACCGTCTTGCGGCGGACCTCCCCGCGGCGGCTCTGGCCGCCGTCGAGGAGCGTGCCCTGTGGTCGCGCTACGGCCTCTGAGTTTTCCGCCGGGGAGCGTCGGGCGGCCATCGCGGGTTTTTGCAGGATGGGTCCTGCGAGATCCGTGCACACCGCGGCGCCTCCCCGAGGGGAGGGCCAGCGTGGGGCAAAACCTCTTGTCCCCTACTCCTTCCCGGCGAACAGCCAAGCCCCGAAGGGCGCGGTCGGGCCGACCAGCCCGTCACGGCCCACCTGGACTTCGAACACCACCCCCGCGCTGTCCACCTGTCCGCCGGTCGGCAGGGTGCGTGGCGCGTCCTGCGGGCGCGGCAGGGCGGGGTAGGGCACGCCGGTGCCCTGGACACCGCCGTCCAACTCCTTCAACGGCCCGTCGAACCGGATGTCGGAGAAGCGGTCGGAGGGGTAGGGGTAGGCGTTGAAGAACCAGCTTCCCCGCCGGCAGCCGTTGATCAGCCAATAGACGCCGTTGGACGGCAGGCGCACCCCGCTCGGAGCCGGTTCGAAGGCGCCGCTCTCGTAGAGGCGCAGGACGAACAGGGCGAACTGGCGCGGCGACAGCTGGGCCTTGGCGACCGGGCCGCGTGCGACCGCCGCCGGGTCGTCCAGATCGATGCGGGCGAGGTCGGTGGCCTCCAGCACGCGCGCCTCGACCAACGCGCCGCCGGTGCCGCGGTCGCCGACGATGTCATAGGTCCGCACATGCTTCTGGTAATCGGCGTTGAAGACCAGCCGATAGCGGTCGCTCTCCCCTTTGGTGCAGGCGGCGCGCAGGTCGTCGCCGTTGAGGTAGCTGACCCAGGTGAGCTTGCGCGCCACCGGATTGTCGGTCGGACCGACCGAGGCGCAGCCGCCGAGAAGCCCCGCCACCGCCGCCGCTGCCAGCCCAATGGCCCTCCCTCTTCGTCCGCCCCGGACGGCAGCGCGCGGATTCGTCAGGCGTTGCCTGGGCGGGCGTCGCTTGGGCGGGCGTGTCATGAGGTGCCTCGCGTCCGGTATGGATGGGGTGGGATGGTCCTGCCCTTCCGGGAAGATGGATCGGCGGCCGCGCTCCTTCAACGCGGCTCGCCCCGCACGGGTCCCCGCCCTATCCAATTTCGTCACAGCGTCGCCGAAGAAATCGAAGCGGCAAATTAACGAATTGTCGCTAGACACTGATTTCCATGGAATTTACCATTGCGCCAAACAGCAAGTATTAGCCTTTGGCGGGGGCATCATGAACGTAACGGGCCAGACCGTTCGAAGCCTGCTTTTGGCGTTCGCTTGGCGCGGACGCGAAACGGAGGGGGAACAGGCCACAGAACGTTTGGCGAATGGACGTTCGACTCTGGGGAGTGCCTTCGGCATTACCCCTTTCGTTAGAGGGCTGTGTGGCCGGGGGCTGTGCGGCGCCCTGGCGGTTCTGGCGGTGACCGTCCTGGCGCCGCTGCCGGCGCTGGCGGCGAAATACGCGGCGATCGTCGTGGACGCCCGCACGGGTGAGGTTCTGCACGAGGAGAACGCCGACACCCTGACATACCCGGCGTCGCTGACCAAGATGATGACGCTCTATCTGACCTTCGACGCGCTGGACGAGGGGCGGCTGCGGTTGGACCAGTCGCTGCCGGTGTCGGCCTGGGCGGAGGCGCAGTCCCCGACCAAGCTGGGGCTGCGCGCCGGCAAGACGCTGCGGGTGGAGCAGGCGATCCTCGGGCTGGTCACCAAGTCGGCCAACGACGCATCCGTGGTGCTGGCGGAGGCGCTGGGCGGCAGCGAGGCGAAATTCGCCGAGATGATGACCCGCAAGGCCCGCGAGCTGGGGATGCGCAACACCGTGTTCCGCAATTCCAACGGCCTGCCGAACATGGAGCAGCTGACCACGGCGCGCGACTTCTCCATCCTGTCGCGGGCGATGCTGTCGGACCACTCCCGCTATTACCCCTATTTCAGCCGCCGCGCCTTCGTCTATGGCGGGCGCAGCCTGAACAATCACAACCGGTTGATGTCGCGCTACGAGGGCATGGACGGCATCAAGACCGGCTACACGGTGGCCAGCGGCTTCAATCTCGCGGCGTCGGCGGTGCGCGACGGCCGCCGGCTGGTCGCCGTGGTGCTGGGCGGCAAGTCGGCGGCCTCGCGCGACGCCCGCATGGAGGCGATCCTCGACAAGGCGTTCGACAAGCCGAGCCGCGGTTCCGACGCGCTGGTCGTCGCCCGCGCCGGGGACGAGGACGCGCCGCGCGCCACCGCCAAGGGCAGGCCGCCGGCCAAGCCGGAAACCATCGCGCAGCTTGCCTCCACCGTCTCCACCCCCGCCGCGGTCCGTCCGCCGGCCCGCGCCCGCGACGAGGACGCCGATTCGCCGAAGGCCGACGGGTCGAAATGGGGCGTGCAGGTCGGCGCCTTCTCCACGCGGGAGGCGAGCAACCGGGCGCTCTCCCAGGCGACCAAGCAGGCGCCGTTCCTGCTGCGCGCCGCCAAGCCGGCGGTGACCCCGGTGAAGGCGAACGGCTCCACCGTCTACCGCGCCCGCATGGTCGGGCTGGACGAGCGGACCGCCCGCAAGGTCTGCTCGGAGCTGACCCGCAGCGGCCACCGCTGCGTGCCGGTGTCGCCAAACGAGAAACTGTAAGCCCGGTTCTTTTCCGCCAAAAGAAAAAGGCGCAGCCGCGGGGCTGCGCCTTTTCCGTGTCCGGGAGAGGGGCCGGTCAGGCGCCCGGCTCGTTGGCGTTCGGGAAGAACAGCGGGTTGCCGTTGATCGTGTAATCCGCGATGGCCTGCTGGCCCTCGGCGGAGACCAGCCAGCTCACGAAGGCCTGCCCGTCGGCGGCCTTGACGTGGGCGAACTTGGCCGGGTTGACCAGCATGACGCCATACTGGTTGAACAGTCGCCTGTCGCCTTCCACCAGCACATCGAGGTCGCCGCGGTTCTTGAAGCTGAGCCAGGTGGCGCGGTCGGTCATGGCGTAGCCGTTCACCGCAGCCGCGGTGTTCAGCGTGGCGCCCATGCCCTGGCCGATGGCGCGGTACCACCCGTCGCCCGTCGTGGGATCGACGCCGGCGGTCTTCCACAGCGCCTGCTCCGACTTGTGGGTGCCGCTGTCGTCGCCGCGCGACACGAACGGGGCCTTGGCGGCGGCGATGCTCTTCAGCGCGGCGGACACGTCCTTGCTGCCGCCGACCTTGGCCGGGTCGGCCTTTGGCCCGACGATCACGAAGTCGTTGTACATGACCGGCTTGCGCTCGGTGCTGAAGCCCTCGGCGACGAACTTGTCCTCGGACGGCTTGTGATGGACGAACAGCACGTCGGCGTCGCCGCGCTTGGCGATGTCGATGGCCTGGCCGGTGCCCTTGGCGACCACGCGGACCTCGATCCCGGTCTTTTCCGTGAATTTCGGCAGGATCGACTTGAACAGCCCCGAATCCTCGGTCGAGGTGGTGGAGGCCACGGTGATGAAGCGGTCGGCGGCGGTGGACGGCTGAACGGAGCCGAGCAGCAGAGCCGCCACGGCGGCGCATCCCAGCACGAAAGAACGGCGCAGCATTGGACTATCCCTCTCCAGGTTTTCGCCCGCCTTGGTTGCGGGCTCTGGCGGCGACTATGGGAAAGTTCGAACGGCTTTGCAAATTTCCCAGAATCGCGAACTGGGGCCGCGGGGAAGGCGCGGCGGTTCAGGCTCGCCGCGTCTCCCGCACCATGGCGGCGGCGAGGTTCACCGACAGCGACAAGGTCATCAGGATGACGCCGAGGCCGAGCGCCAGCGGCAGGTCGCCCTTGCTGGTCTCCAGCGCGATGGAGGTGGTCATGACGCGGGTCACCCGGTCGATGTTGCCACCGACGATCATCACCGCCCCGACCTCCGCCGAGGCCCGGCCGAAGCCGGCCAGCAGGATGGTCAGCAGGCTCCAGCGCGCTTCCGACAGCAGGGTGAACAGGGTGGTCAGCGGCCCGGCTCCCATCACCCGCAGCAGGTCGGCGTAGTCCACCATCAGGTCCTCGACGGTCTGGCGGGTCAGGGCGGCGACAATGGGGACGATCAGCACGGTCTGGGCCACGATCATCGCGGTCGGGGTGAACAGCAGCCCCAGCACACCCAACGGGCCGGACCGCGACAGGATCAGATAGACGATCAGCCCGATCACCACCGGCGGCAACCCCATCGCCGTGTTCAGGAACAAGGTCACGGCGCGCCGGCCCGGAAAGCGGAAGGCGGCCACCGCGGCGCCCAGAGGCAGGCCGATCAGGGCCGACAGCAGGACGGCGGTCAGGCTGACGCGCAGCGACAGGCCGACGATCCCCACCAGACCGGGATCGAAATCGGCGATCAGGTGGAAGGCGGTGACGAAGGCCAGACCGAACTCATGCATAAGGGTACTCACCAAACAAAACCGGGCCGAAGAAAAAAGGGCCTCATCGCTTCCGTCCTGCGGGAGCCGATCATCCGCCGCTTGCCCCGGCGCGCGATCTTCCCCACTCTTCCGGTCATGGACCTCACGGAATTCACCATAAGGCCGGACCCGGCGAATCCCAAGCTGACGGAGCGCGTTTCCGGGCTGGATCAGGACGGGCGTCCGGTGGAGGCGTCGGTCACCGTGGAACGGCCGCTGACGCTGTACCTGAACGGGCAGGAGATCGTCACCATGATGACGATCGCCGACTACCCCGATTATCTGGCGGTGGGCTATCTGCTCAACCAGAACATGCTGAAGCGCGACGACCGGATCACCGGCATCGACTACGACGAGGAGATCGACACCGTCGTCGTCCGCACCGAGCGCGCCACGAATTACGAGCAGAAGCTCAAGAAGAAGACGCTGACCTCCGGTTGCGCCCAGGGCACCGCCTTTGGCGACGTGATGGAGACCTTCGAGTCGGTGCGGCTGAACCCCGACGCGCGGCTGAAGACCTCCTGGATCTACACCCTGTCGAAGAAGATCAACCTGACCCCCAGCCTGTATCTGGAGGCCGGCGCCATCCACGGCTGCGTGCTGTGCCAGGACGACCGTCCCCTCGTCTACATGGAGGACGTTGGGCGGCACAACGCGGTGGACAAGGTGGCGGGCTACATGCACCTGCACGGTGTGCCGGCGCACGACAAGATCTTCTACACGACCGGGCGCCTGACCTCGGAGATGGTCATCAAGACGGTGCAGATGGGCATCCCGATCCTGATCTCCCGCTCCGGCTTCACCGCCTGGGGGGTGGAACTGGGGCGACAGGCCAACCTGACCATGGTCGGGCGGGCCAAGGGCAAGCGCTTCCTCGCTTTGGCCGGCACCGACCGGCTGGACTTCGACGCCGACCCAGCTGCGGTCGGCGACGAGGGCGGGCGTCACCAGCGCAAGGGGAGCCGTAATGAGGACTGACGGCATTGCCGGCGTGCTGTTGGCCGGCGGCCTGTCGCGGCGCATGGGCGGCGGCGACAAGAGCCTGCGCACGCTCGGCGGGCGCAGCATCCTGGAGCGCATCATCGCCACGGTGCGCCCGCAGGTCGGGCCGCTGGTGCTGAACGCCAACGGCGACCCGGCGCGCTTCGCCGCCTTCGGCCTGCCGGTGGCCGCGGACGTGGTGGAGGGCTTCGCCGGACCGCTGGCCGGGGTGCTGACCGGGATGGAATGGGCGCGGGCCAACGCGCCGCAATGCCGCTGGCTGGCCAGCTTCGCCACCGACGCGCCCTTTATTCCCGGCGATCTGGTCGCGCGTCTGGTCGCGGCGGTGGAGCGCGATGGCGCCGACCTCGCCTGCGCCCGCTCCGACGGGCAGGAGCACCCAGTCTTCGGGCTGTGGCGGGTGGACCTCGCCGACGACCTCCGCCGCGCCATGGTGGAGGAGGACATGCGCAAGGTGGACGCCTGGACCGCCCGGTACCGTCTGGCGGTTGCCGACTTCGCCATCGATCCGGTAGACCCCTTCTTCAACACCAACCGCCCCGACGATCTGGCGGAGGCGGAACGGCTGATGGCGGCGGGACTGGTCCGATGAGCGAAGCGCTGAGCAGAACCGAGACGATGGAGCTTGGCATCGTCCTGGAACGCCGCAAGGGCACCAGCGCCTGGGCGGACTGGGCGTGGCGTCCGGTCTCGGTGATTCCCGGCGCCCCGCCGGTCGACGGTCCCTGGCGCCTTCTGCGCGAGGGGGAGGGCTGGGCGCATTTCCACGCCGCGACCCTGCCGCTGGAACTGTTCCGCAGCGACACCGAAGGCTACAAGCTGAACCTGTCGCAGGAGCCGCCGCGCCTCTGGGTCGTGCTGCGCCCGGACGAGACGGGCGAACCGGGGGGCGTCGTGCCCTTCGTCGTCACCGCCTCCGCTCACGAATGCGAAGCCTATCAGGTGAGCGGCGTGGAGATGGTGGAGACGGTGCCGATGCCGCCGGAGGTCACGGCGCTGGTCCGCGACTTCACCGAGCAGCATCATGTGGATGTCCCCTTCGTGAAGCGCGAGCGCAAGCGGCACTTCCCGAAGCAGGGGTGATGACTTCTTGATGGGGCGCCGGCGCCGTGGCCCCCCCCTCCCGACCTCCCCCCGCTTCGCAGGGGGAGGAGTCGATTCCCTCCCCTGCGAAGCGGGGGAGGGTTAGGGTGGGGGCAAGGTGCAGGCACCCCCGGACACACAGCATGACCGACGAACCTTTCCTGTCCCGCTGGTCCCGCCTGAAACGGCAGACCGCCGTCCCCGCTCCGGAACCGGTGGAGCCGCCGCCTGAGGAGCCGCCCGCGCAGCTCCCGGCGGAAGCGGCTGCCGAGCCAGCCGAATCCACCCCCGAAACCGACGACCCGCTGAAGGACCTTCCGCCCGTGGAGGAGCTGACGTTGGAGTCTGACTTCACCCCCTTCCTGCGGGCGGAGGTCCCGGACGACCTGCACCGGCAGGCGCTGCGCAAGCTGTGGACCTCAGACCCGGTCTTCGCCAACGACGACGGGTTGAAGGACTACGCCGACGACTACGCCAGCCTGTTCACCGGCTCATCGCCGGTGAAGACGCTCTACCGCGTCGGCAAGGGCTTCCTCGACGCCGCGGAGGAAGCGGCGGAGAAGGCGGGCGAAACGACCGGTGAGACGCCCGGCGAGATGGCCGCGGACGGCGGCGCCGATGAAGACGGGAAAGAAAAGGCAGCTATTCCCGAAGGTTCGGAACTGGAACAGATTCCCTCTGCTTCGCATGAACCGGACATCGATATGACAAAATGAGCATATCGCTAGTCCAGCCAAAGACGCGGTAAGCACACTTCCGAGTCAACCTTTGTTGACAAACGCCGCGAATCTGCCCTTTAATAGCCTGTACCTAAGCGTTAAGCCCCTGATATGGCGATGCTTTTCGCGGGTGCAATATGAGGTTGTCGGTCCAGGGCGTCTCGGGCGCCGGCCCATGACGCCGTGAGCCTGCAACGGGCGAGCCAATGTGCCGCCGTTGTCGCGACGGGTGGGGCCGGGTGCCGGAGTTTTGCCGATCTGGTCTTTTCGTCGTGTCGGGAGGGATGAACGCCGTGTCCGTGACCGGTGAACACGATCCGTCGGCCCTGCCGCCGGAAGAGATGCAGCGGGCGCAGCTCTACGCGCTGCTGGCGCGTCTGCTTGCCCGCCCGCCCGGCGGCGAGTTCCTGGCCGCTCTGGCGGCGCTGGACGGCGACGCGAGCCCCCTCGGTCAGGCGCTGCGCGGTCTGGCCGACGCCGCGCGCGGCACGGACGCCGCCGCGGTGGAGGAGGAGTTCAACACCCTTTTCATCGGTGTCGGCGGCGGCATCCTGTCCCCTTACGGGTCCTATTATCTCACGGGTTTCCTTCACGAAAAGCCGCTGGCCGAGTTGCGCGGCGACATGGCGCTGCTGGGCATCGCCCGCGCCGATGAGGTGAAGGAACCCGAAGACCACATCGCCGCCCTGGCCGAGATGATGGCAGGTCTGATCACCGGCGCCTTCGACGCCCCGGCCGATCTGGAGGCGCAGCGTCGCTTCTTCGACCGCCACATCGGCTCCTGGGCCGGCAGGTTCTTCACCGATCTGGAATCCACGCCGTCCGCCGCCTTCTACCGCGCGGTGGGCACGCTGGGTCACCGGTATCTGGAGGTCGAGGGGAAAGCCTTCGACATGGCGGCGTGACGGGGCGGCATGACCGGACACCGGCACCACCGCCGAACACACGACAACAACGAGACCGGTCCACGACAAGGCCGGTCCGGAAACGCTGAAAACAAGGCCCGGAACCGGGCGGCACATCGGTCTTCAGTCTCGGGGAAGCCGCGAAGAATAGGGTGAAGCTATGACGGACAAGAAGGAAAAGACCAGGCTGGCGCGGCGCGACCTGTTCCGCGCGGCTGGATTGGGCGTCGGCGCGCTGGGCGCCGCCGCCGTGGGCGCCGTGGCGGGTGCGGAGCCGGTGCAGGCCGCCGAGCCCGCCCCCGCCCAGGGTTACCGCGAGACCGACCATGTCCGGACGGTCTACGAACTGAGCCGCTTCTAAGAAGGACCGCCGCACATGCTGACAAAGAAGAAGGCGGCTGCTTCCGGCGGCCGTTCGCTGGCGAAGATGGTTTCCGGCTTGACCGGCAACACCGTCGACCGTCGTTCGTTCCTCCGCACCTCGGGCATCGCCGCCGGTGGCGCCGCCATCGCCGCCACCCTGCCTTTCGGCATGGTGAAGAAGGCCGAGGCGGTGACCGCCACCCCCGCCGCGGGCGCGCCGGTCAAGCTGGTCAAGAACGTCTGCACCCACTGCTCGGTCGGCTGCACGGTCACCGCCGAGGTGCAGAACGGCGTGTGGGTCGGCCAGGAGCCGAGCTTCGACAGCCCGATCAACCTGGGCGCCCATTGCGCCAAGGGTGCCGCGGTGCGCGAGCACGCCCACGGCGACCGCCGCCTGCGCTACCCGATGAAGATGGTGGACGGCAAGTGGACCCGGATCTCCTGGGATCAGGCCATCCAGGAGGTCGGCGACAAGCTGCTGGCCATCCGCGAAAAGTCCGGCCCGGATTCGGTCTTCTGGCTCGGCTCGGCCAAGCACAGCAACGAGCAGGCCTATCTGATCCGCAAGTTCGCCGCCTTCTGGGGCACGAACAACGTCGACCATCAGGCCCGCATCTGCCATTCCACCACCGTCGCCGGCGTGGCGAACGTGTGGGGCTACGGCGCCATGACGAACTCGTACAACGACATCCAGAAGTCGCGCGCGATGTTCTTCATCGGCTCCAACGCCGCGGAGGCGCATCCGGTCTCCATGCTCCACATCCTGAAGGGCAAGGAGCAGAACAACGCCCCGCTGATCGTCGCCGATCCGCGCTTCACCCGCACCGCGGCCAAGGCCGACGAGTACATCCGCTTCCGTCCCGGCACCGACGTCGGTCTGATCTGGGGCATCCTCTGGCACATCTTCGAGAATGGCTGGGAGGACAAGGAGTACATCGCCAAGCGCGTCTACGGCATGGACGAGATCCGCGCCGAGGTCGCCAAGTGGACTCCGGAAGAGGTCGAGAAGGTCACCGGCGTTCCGGGCTCGCAGCTCAAGCGCGTCGCCCGCACGCTGGCCTCCAACCGTCCGGGCACGCTCGTCTGGTGCATGGGCGGCACGCAGCACCACATCGGCAACAACAACACCCGCGCCTACTGCGTGCTCCAGCTGGCGCTCGGCAACGTCGGCGTGACGGGCGGCGGCACCAACATCTTCCGCGGTCACGACAACGTGCAGGGCGCCACCGACTTCGGCGTCACCTCGGACTCGCTGCCCGGCTACTACGGTCTGGCGGAGGGCGCGTGGCGCCACTGGGCGCGCGTCTGGGACGTCCCCTATGACCAGGTCCTGGCCCGCTTCAAGGACAAGAAGCTGATGGAGGCCACCGGCATCCCGGTGTCCCGCTGGTTCGACGGCGTCCTGGAAGCCAAGGAGAACATGGACCAGCCCGAGAGCATCAAGGGCATGGTCTTCTGGGGTCACGCGCCGAACAGCCAGGTCCGCCTTCCCGACATGAAGAAGGCGATGGAGAAGCTGGAACTGCTCGTCGTCGTCGATCCCTACCCGACGATGACCGCCGTCCTGTCGGACCGCAAGGACAACTTCTACCTGCTGCCCGCCGCCACCCAGTACGAGACCGTCGGGTCGCGCACCGCGTCCAACCGCTCGGTCCAGTGGTGCGACAAGATCTTCGAGCCGCTCTTCGAATCGAAGACCGACCATGAGATCATGTACCTCTTCGCCAAGAAGTTCGGCTTCGCCGAGCCGATGTTCAAGAACATCAAGCTCCACGGCAACGAGCCGGACATCGAGGACACGACGCGGGAGTGGAACCGCGGCATGTGGTCGGTCGGCTACACCGGCCAGTCGCCGGAGCGGCTGAAGCTGCACATGCAGCATCAGGCGACCTTCGACAAGACCACGCTGCGCGCCAACGGCGGCCCGTGCGACGGCGACTATTACGGCCTGCCGTGGCCCTGCTGGGGCACGCCGGAGATGAAGCATCCGGGCACCGCCAACCTTTACGACACCTCCCTGCCGGTTGCCGAGGGCGGCGGCGCCTTCCGCGCGCGCTTCGGCGTGGAGCGCAACGGCGTGACGCTGCTGGCCGAGGGCTCCTACCCGGTCGGGTCGGAGATCAAGGACGGCTATCCGGAAGTCACCTACGCCATGCTGGACAAGCTGGGCTGGACCGGTGATCTGACCGAGGCCGAGATGGCGGTCATCAAGAAGATCGGCGGCGAGAAGATCGGCGCGGTGTCCTGGACCACCGACCTGTCGGGCGGCATCCAGCGCGTGGCGATCAAGCACGGGCTGAACCCGCCGGGCAACGCCAAGGCCCGCTGCGTCGCCTGGAACTTCCCGGACCCGGTGCCGGTGCACCGCGAGCCGCTCTACACGCCGCGCCGCGATCTGGTCGCCAGCTACCCGACCTACAAGGACACCAAGTCCTGGCGCCTGCCGACGCTCTACAAGTCGATCCAGGACCGCGACGTGTCGAAGGAGTATCCGATCATCCTCACCTCCGGCCGTCTGGTCGAGTATGAGGGCGGTGGCGACGAAACCCGGTCGAACCCCTGGCTGGCCGAGCTGCAGCAGGACATGTTCGTCGAGATCAACCCGTTCGATGCCAACAACGCCGGCATCAAGGACGGCCAGATGGTCTGGGTCGAGGGTGCCGAGCAGGGCAAGGTGAAGGTCAAGGCCATGCTGACGGAGCGTGTCGGCCGTGGCGTCGCCTTCATGCCCTTCCACTTCGGCGGCCACTTCCAGGGCCAGGATCTGCGCGCCAAGTACCCGCAGGGCGCCGACCCGATCGTGCTGGGCGAAGCGGCGAACACCGCCACGACCTACGGCTACGACTCGGTCACGCAGATGCAGGAAACCAAGACCACCCTCTGCCGGATCTCGGCGGCCTGAGACGCTAGGAGTTCATCACCATGGCCCGCATGAAATTCCTCTGCGACGCGGACCGCTGCATCGAATGCAACGCCTGCGTCACCGCCTGCAAGAACGAGCACGAGGTGCCCTGGGGCATCAACCGCCGCCGCGTCGTCACCATCAACGACGGCAAGCCGGGTGAGCGGTCGATCTCGGTCGCCTGCATGCATTGCTCCGACGCGCCCTGCAAGGCCGTCTGCCCGGTCGACTGCTTCTACCAGACCGAGCAGGGCGTGGTCCTGCACAACAAGGACCTGTGCATCGGCTGCGGCTACTGCTTCTACGCCTGCCCGTTCGGCGCCCCGCAGTACCCGCAGGCCGGCAACTTCGGCACCCGCGGCAAGATGGACAAGTGCACCTTCTGCGCCGGCGGCCCGGAGGCCGACAACACGGACGCGGAATACAAGAAGTACGGCCGCAACCGTCTGGCCGAAGGCAAGCTGCCGCTCTGTGCCGAGATGTGTTCGACCAAGGCCCTGCTGGCCGGCGATGGCGACAAGGTGTCGGACATCTACCGCGAGCGCGTGGTCGCCCGCGGCTTCGGAGCCGGTGCCTGGGGCTGGGGCACCGCCTATCAGATGAAGGCGGGGTCGTGACCGTGTTCCGACGCTCCGTCTGTGCGATGGCGCTCCTTCTCGTCACCCCGCTTCTGGCGGGGTGCAACGAGGAGGAGCAGGCGCGCCCGATCCATCTGGAGAAGGGCGTCTATCGCGGCGCCGCGGACAGCCAGCTGTCCGCCGGGCAGGTCCAGGCGCTTCAGCAGCGCTCGGCCGGCCAGCGTTTCTGATGGGCGCGGTTCTCAAGGGAAGGGCTGACGCAATGACGTCGAATCATTCCACGGCCGGACTGGCCAAGAGCGGGCTGGGCAGGACTCTGCACATCGTCCTGCTGGGCGTCGCCATGCTGGCACTGACCCTGGTCATGGCCAATGTCTCGGCCGCTTCGGCGGCGGAGGCGTTCCCGCCGGTCGCCAGCCAGCCGGCGGACGGCACCTCCAAGACCGACCTGTGGCGCGGGGTCCGCTCCGGCGAACAGGGCTATGTCTCCATCCCCAACAAGAGCGCCGGCGTGCTGGTGCAGTCGGAAGGGGAGGCGTGGCGGTCTGTCCGCAACGGCCCGCTGTCCACCTACGGCGGCTGGGTGCTGGGGGGCATGCTCGGTCTGCTCGTGCTGTTCTTCCTGGTGCGCGGGCGCATCCGGATTGACGGCCAGAAGACCGGGCGGACCATCCAGCGCTTCAACGCCTTCGAGCGGGGGGTGCACTGGCTGACCGCCGGCAGCTTCGTCATCCTGGCCTTCACCGGGCTGAACCTGATGTACGGGCGCTACACCATCCTGCCGCTGCTGGGGCCGGAGACGTTCGCCGGCATCACCCAGTACGGCAAGTTCGCCCACAACTATCTGGGCTTCGCCTTCATCCTGGGCGTCGTCCTCATCTTCGTGATGTGGGTGAAGCACAACATCCCGGAGCGCAACGACATCACCTGGGCGCTGAAGGCCGGCGGGCTGTTCAGCAAGGGCGTGCATCCGGCGGCGAAGAAGTTCAACGCCGGCCAGAAGGTGATCTTCTGGGCGACGGTGCTGGGCGGCGCGGCGCTGGGCTTCACGGGCGTGCAGCTCCTGTGGCCCTTCTCCTTCGCCTCGCTGGCCGACCTCCAGCTCTACCAGCTGATCCACGCGGCGGTGGCGGTGGTGCTGACCGCGGTCATCATCGCGCACATCTACATCGGCTCGGTCGGCATGGAAGGCGCCTTCGACGCGATGGGCACGGGCGACGTCGAGCTCCAGTGGGCGCGCGAGCACCATTCGCTGTGGGTTCAGGAGGTCACGGGCGAGACTCCGCGTTCGCACCACGGCCGTCACCGCGCGCCCGCCGAGTGAGGACCTCACCCATGCGTTCAATCCTGATCGGCCTGCTGCTGGCCGTGGCGGTGGCCGCTCCGGCCGCCGCCCAGACCTCTCCGGCGGCCAAGCCGGCGGACGAGGTGAAGCGGATCGTCGAGCAGACCTACAATGTGCAGGTCCTGCGCGTGACCGAGGCGGCGCTTGAGGACGGCACCGCCGTCTACAAGGTCGCCGCCATGCTGCCGGGCACCGCCGGCAACGCCGCCTTCATGGTCAACACCCTGACCGTCGATCCGGAAACCGGCCTGACGCTGCCGCCGTTCCGCCACCACGCGGCGGGCTACAGCCTGCCCCAGGGCGGCAGCTACGAGCCGAACCGGACCTCCAACAACCCCGCGGTCGCGCGCGGGCACACCTGGCGCTGAGGATATCCAGCGTTAAGGACACTTTGCGCCGGCACCTGTTACCCCTGACCGGTGGCTGCGAGGCCGCCGGTCTTTTCCGTTTCGGGAGGCGGTTCGGACATGGGGAGAGGGCATCACCCGCGAAACCAGCCGTGCCGCACCCGCCGCCGGCTGCTTGCGCTGGCCGCGGCCGCGCCCGTCCTGACCGCCCCCCTGCTGTCCCGTGCCGCCGACCTGATCGGCCATGGCGCCATGGTCAATGCCGTCGCCATGTCGCCCGATGGTGCCCGCGTCCTGACCGGAAGCTGGGACTATTCGGCCATCCTTTGGGACCTCGCGTCCGGCTCCCAAATCTCCGCCTTTCACGAGCACGCCGCCGGGGTGACCGCCGTGGCCTTCCTGCCGGACGGCAAGCACGCCCTGACCGGCAGCCGCGACGCCGCCATCATCCTCTGGGACCTCAAGAGCGGGCGGCCGTTGCGCCGCTTCGAGGGGCACAGCGGTACCGTTGCCGGCCTGGCGGTGGCGCCGGACGGCGGGAGCTTCGCCTCCGCGGGCTGGGATTTCACCATCCGCGTTTGGGACCCGGAGAGCGGCGCCGCGCTGCAGGTGCTGGAGGGGCATGGCGCCAACGTCAACGCCGTGGCTTACACCCCGGACGGTGGGCGGCTGATTTCCGCCGGCTACGACTTCCAGATCCGCGTCTGGGACGCCGCGACCGGGCAGGAGAAAGCCGTTCTGGGAGGTCACGAGGGCAGCGTGAACGGACTGGCCCTGTCCCCCGACGGGAGGTTGGCGGCCACGGCGTCGAGCGACGAGACGGTGCGGTTGTGGGAGTTGGAGTCCGGCACGCTCTTGCGCACGCTCCATGGGCACAGCGGCTTCGTCACCTCCGTCGCCGTCTCGCCCGATGGCAGGACCCTGCTGTCCGGCGGGGGAGGGGACCGGCGCGTCCGGCTGTGGGACGTTGCCACCGGGCGGCAGCTCGCCTCCTTCCGTGGGCATGAGAAGCCAGTCCTGGCGGTCGCCTTCACCCCGGACGGGCAGGGCGCCCTGTCCGCCGGCTATGACGCGGTGGTCCGCCATTGGGACCTGACGAGCAAGGTGGGCGCCGACCGTCCCTGAAGCTCTTGCGGCTGGCATGAATAGCCCTCTCCCCGGAGGGGAGAGGGGAATTGAAACATGCCTCAGCTCCGCCACCGACCCTCCTTGACAGGCACTGTTCACCCATGGCCCGTTCGGCACTCCGCCGTTCCACAAGCGAGACCGCCGCCCATGACCAGCCTGACCCACCCGGCGCAGCGCCGCGCCATCATCGACACCTGCCTCGCCATGAACGGGGCGGGCGTCAACCAGGGGGCGTCGGGCAACCTGTCGGTGCGGGTGGCGGGCGGCTTCCTCATCACGCCCAGCAGCCTGCCCTACGACGAGACGACGCCCGAGGACATCGTGGAGATGGGCTTCGACGGGACCTATGTGGGCCGGCGGCGGCCTTCGTCGGAATGGCGCTTCCACAGGGACATCCTGAAGGCGCGGCCCGACGTGGACGTTGTGCTGCACACGCATTCGACCTTCGCGACGGCGCTGGCCGTCCATGGGCGAGGCATCCCCAGCTTTCATTACATGGTGGCGCTGGCCGGCGGCGATTCGATCCGTTGCGCCCCTTACGCCACCTTCGGTTCGCAGGAACTGTCCGACCACGCTGTGATGGCGCTGGAGGGGCGGCTGGCCTGCCTGCTGGCCAACCACGGCATGATCGTGCTGGGCCAGACGCTGAAAGGCGCTCTCGCCCTGGCGGTGGAGGTGGAGACGCTGGCCCGCCAGTATCTCCACGCCCATTTGCTGGGCGAGCCGGTCATCCTGCCGCCCGACGAGATCGCGCGCGTCGCCGAGAAGATGCGCCGCATGAAGTACGGCCTGCCGCCCGACGAAGACGCCGCGCCGGATGACACCGCCCGCCCGCGCGAGGCCTGACGGTCAGCGACTCCCGGCGTCAGGAGGCCAGCTGGGCGATGGGGCGCAGGGGACCGACGGTGACCAGCGGGCGTTTAGCCGCACCGGCGGTGCCGACCTGGAGCGGGCGCTCCTCCGCCGGGGGCTGGTAGTAGGCGGGGAGGGCCACCGTGACGCGGGTGCCCTGGCCGGGCTCGCTCGCCACCTCGATGTCGCCGCCGAGCATGGCGGCGTAATGGCCGACCAGGGTCAGGCCGAGTCCGGCACCACGCCGCTTGGCCCCTGACCCGCCCTGGACGAAGGGCTGGAACAGCCGGGCGGTCTGGCCGGTGGCGAAGCCGCTGCCGCTGTCGGTCACGGTGAAGCGCAGCCAGGGCTCGCCGTCGCGTTCGACCCGCTCGGCGGCCAGCAGAACGGCGCCGCCCTGGGTGAACTTGCAGGCGTTGTCCAACAGGTTGAGAAGCGCCTGCCGAACCTTGCCGAAATCCGAATACATCTGGCCGAGCGCCGCGGCCTCGGCCTGGAGCGTCACCTCGTTGCCGTTGAGGTCGGCGGCGGGCAGCGTGCGCTCCCGCGCCTCGATCAGCAGCCGGTGCACGTCGAAATCCTGAAGCACGACGTCCATGTTGCCGGCCTCGATCCGCGCATAGTCGAGGATGGCGTCGACCAGGGTCAGCATCTGCTCGCCGGTCCACTGGATCTGCTCGATGTCAGTCGCCAGTTCCCCGGCGCCCAGGCGGTGCAGCTCGCCCATCAGCGACTGGCTGGAGGCGACGATCTCGTTGAGCGGGGCGTGAAGCTCCTGCCCGATGTTGACCAGGAAATGGGTCTTCGCCTCGTTGGCGGCGTCGGCGCGCTCCTTCTCGCGCAGAATCTGGCCGTGCCGGTCGGCGGCCTCCTGACGATGGCGCTCGATCTCCGCGGTGTTGTCGCGCAGGACACGGACGGCGCGGGCCATGGCGGCCACCTCGTCCGCCCCCTCGTCCGGCGGCAGGGCGATGTCCGTCCGTCCGGCGGCGAGCGCGGTCACGGCGCCGGCCATGCCGGAGACCGGGCGGGCGACCCGGCGGTTGACGAACCAGACCATCGCCAACCCCGCCAGCGTCACTCCCAGCGCCGCCCACAGGGCGATGCGCAGGGTGCGCCAGGACTGGTCGGCCAGACCGCCGCGCAGTTCCGCCGCAACGGCCTCGTTGCGCTGGCGGATTTCCGCCGCCTGGGTGGCAACGGCGGCGGCGTTCGGCGTCAGCCGCTCGGCGCGCAGCCCGTCTTCGTCGGCCAGGGAGGCCTCGATGCTGTCCAGCACCCCGTCGATGCCGGCCAGCGCCGCCTCCACCTCGTCGATGGTCTGGCGGGTGCCGGGGACCCAGAGGTAGCGGTTCATCTCGGCCAGCTTGGCGCGGGCATTGCCCAGCTCGGCGCGCATGCGCAGCGAGTCGCGGTCGTCGCGCCGCGCCACGTAGCGGCCGAGATGGTCCTGCATCATCAGGATGGCGACGGTCGCGTCGCCGGCCAGCGCCGCCGAATCGACGCCGCCCGCGTCCTTCAGCCGGCCCAGTCCGGCGCGGATCTGGGAGATCTGCGGTTCCAGCACCGACTCGGTCAGCCGGGCGCGCTCGCCGCGCAGGGCGACCAGCGCCTCGAAGCCGCTCCAATAGGCGTCCAGCGCCTTGCGTGCGCCCTCCACCGACCGGCGGTCGGCCTCGCCGCCCACCATGCCGGCCAGGGCGGTCAGCCGCTCCAGCATGCCGTCGCGGCGCAGACCGGCGTCGATCAGGCTCTGCTGATCGCCCTCGGCCAGATGGTCGCGGACGGAGACCTCCAGGTCGCGCAGCCCGATATCCAGATCGGCGGCGGTTTGGGAGGCGTCGGCGTAGCCGGAGAAGGTGCCGACCTCGCGGCTGACTCCGTAGAGCGCGGCCACGCCGATCAGCGCCAGCAGAAGCACCAGACCGAGCACCACACCGAAGCCCAGCCCGATGCGCGCGGCGAGGGTCAGCTCGTCCAGGCGGCGCAGAAGGCCGAGCCCCGGAAGGGAGCGCATGAGGCGGGCCGGGGCACCGAGGGAGGGAGGGGCGTCGCCGGACCGGGGCAGGGTTCCGTTCCGCTTCACGCCACGTCCCGTACGCGCTGTCGTTCGTAAGCCACGAGATCCGGCCGAAGGTTGCGGGCGGGAAAAGCCCGACGTTGTCAGAAGCCCCTCCGTGTGCACGGACGGGTGGCGCGGATTGTAGCTTGGCGAGGCAACGGCGCAAACAGACAAGTGCGTCGGGTTCAGCCCCCTTTAAACATCCCCGGTAACGTTTCAGACCGTGCCTTGGAAGGCGTAGGCTTGCATGCCGATGCTGCCATGCTCGAACCCGGTGTGAAGCCGTTCCGTCCGCACCGCGCTGCCGGCGGCGCCGAAGGCCACGGGCAGGGGCAGGAAATGCTCGTCGGTGGGGTGGGCCGCCTTGGCATGCGGGCAGAGCGTCTTCCAGGCGGCCAGCGACGCCTCGTCGCCCGCCGTCAGCACCCCGTCGAGCCAGCCGGCGAAGTCTTCCGCCCAGCCGGCCACGTCGCGCTCGCCGAAGCGGAAATCACCGAGATTGTGGACGGCTCCGCCGCTGCCGAGGACCAGCACGCCTTCCCGCCGCAGGGGGGCCAGGGCGCGGCCGAGCGCGATGTGGTCGGCGGCGGTGGCGCCGGGCTGGACGGAGAACTGGGCGACCGGGATGTCGGCCTCCGGATACATCAGCATCAGCGGCACCCAGGCTCCGTGGTCGAGCCCCTGGCTCGGGTCCACCGCGGCGCCGGTCAGCGCGCGCACACGGTCGGCCAGCGCCGGGGCGCCGGGTGCGGCGTAGCGCATCGCGTAGAGGGCGCGGGGGAAGCCGTAGAAGTCGTGGATGGTGTCCGGCTGGGCGGCTCCGCTGATCG
The DNA here is from genome assembly GCF_016632405.1 of Azospirillum aestuarii. Taxonomy (NCBI): domain Bacteria; kingdom Pseudomonadati; phylum Pseudomonadota; class Alphaproteobacteria; order Rhodospirillales; family Azospirillaceae; genus Azospirillum; species Azospirillum aestuarii. The sequence goes on along the minus strand of NZ_JAEPIV010000002.1, from coordinate 127,639 downwards.
CCGGGGTCTGGGTCGTCCAGTGGGCCGACACCGCGATCACCGCGCTCGGGCGGCCCAGCCGCGTGCCCAGACCGGCCAGGAAATGGCGGCCCGGCGAGTCCTCGATGATCAGCGTGGGGGCGCCGTGGGAGACGAAGACGCTGGGAAAGGGGGAGGCCAGGGCGGTGGCCGGCTGGATCGTGGTCATGGAATGGGCTCCGGGTTGCCGGACCATTCCATCAAAGAAAAACCCCGGCGCCTAGGCCGGGGTTTTCCGAAAGACCGTTGCCGGTGGAGCAACGATCTTAGTGCAGGTGCTTCGGCAGCTCGGCGATCGACTGGTCGATCAGCTTGTCCGCCTGGGCCGGCTGGATGCCGGTTTCCAGGATGCGGCGGCTGGCGTCCATGGCGATGTCGACGGTCAGGTTGCGGACCTCGGCCAGCGCCCCGGCTTCCGCCTGGGCGATGCGGTCCATGGCCTGGGCCTCGCGGCGCTTCAGCGACGCTTCAAGATCGGCGCCGGCCTGCGAGCGGAGACGGTCGGCCTCCTCGCGGGCGTGGGCGATGATGGCCTCGGCCTCCTTCAGCGCGTCGCGCTGACGGCGCTGGTAGTTGGCGAGCAGCGCCTGGGCGTCTTCACGCAGGCGCTGGGCCTCGTCCAGCTCCGCCCGGATCTTCTCGGCGCGGGCGTCGAGAAGGCCGGTGATCGCGCCGGCCGCCTTCTTCCACACCAGGGCGGCGAAGATGATGAAGGCGATGGCGACCCACATTTCGGGCGTGTTCATGACCGGCGCTCCTCGATCACGGCGGCGACCGCCGCATCGGCCTGGGCCGCGTCGACGTTCAGCCCGGCCAGACGGCCGGCGACGTCACGGGCGATGTCGGCGGAGATGGAGCGGACGTTGGCGATCGCCTGCTCCTTGGCCGCGGCGATGTTCGCCTCGGCGCTGCGCAGACGCTCGGCGTTCTCGGCGTTCAACTGGGCCTGACGGGCGTGGTTGTTCGCGTCGATCTCGGCGGCCACCTGGGCGATCAGGGCCTGGGCTTCGGAACGGGCCCCGGCGAGGGACTGATCGACCTGGGCCATGGCGCCCTCGGCCTCTTCCTTGAGCGAAGCGGCCTTGCTCAGGTCGCGCGAAATGCGCTCCTGGCGCTCCTCCAGAACCTCGGCCACGCGCGGCAGCGCTTTCTTGGACAGGAGGTAGTAGAGGGTGATGAAGGTCAGCGCCAGCCAGAAGATCTGGGTGGGGAAGGTGGCGGGATTGAGCTGCGGCAGGCCGCCGGCGGCATGTTCGCCGCCATGGGCGGCTTCCGGCGCGTGCTCCGCCGTCGCCGCCAGGACGTTACCGGCAAGCACGGTCAGAGTGGCGAGCGAGGCGCCCGCAGCACCCGACCAGCGGACCAGCCGTCGCTTGGCCAACAGGTTCGGCATGGATCGGTCCCCCTAGGCAAGAATGCGGCGCCGAAACTTCGAGAGCCCGGCGCCGCGTCAGAGCGAAATATGACGTTCGCTCGGGCCTTAGGCGAACAGGATCAGGAAGGCGATCAGCAGGGCGAACAGCGCGACGGCTTCCGTCAGCGCGAAGCCCAGAATGCCGATCGGGAAGACCTTCGGCTGGACGGCCGGGTTGCGGGCGATCGAACCGATCAGGGTCGAGAAGATGTTGCCGATACCCAGGCCGACGCCGGCGAGGGCGATAACGGCCAGACCGGCACCGACGTACTTGGCGGCTTCAGCTTCCATGGTACTCATTCCTCTAGGTAAGGGTGAACTGTGGTGGAAAAGGTAAAAAGGTGATCCGGGTCGGCGCTGGGGCTCAGTGCAGTTCCAGCGCGTCGCGGATGTAGAGGCAGGTCAGGATCGAGAAGACGTAGGCTTGCAGGAACGCGACCAGGAACTCGAAGCCGGTCAGCGCGATGTTGATGGCCAGCGGGACGAGGCCGGCGAGGAAGCCGACGGCGCCCAGACCGCTGATCATCATAACCGTGAAGCCCGCGAACACCTTCAGCATGGTGTGACCGGCCATCATGTTGGCGAACAGTCGGATCGACAGGCTGACGGGACGCATCAGGTAGGAGATCACCTCGATCGGGATGAGGATCGGGGCGAGCATCACCGGCGCGCCGTGCGGCATGAAGAAGCTGAAGAAATGCAGGCCGTGCTTCATCAGGGCCAGGACGGTCACGAACACGAACACCGTCGCCGCCAGCGTGAAGGTCACGATGATGTGGCTGGTGAAGGTGAAGGTGAACGGGATCATGCCGACGAGGTTGCCGAACAGCACGAACATGAAGATCGCGAAGACGAACGGGAAGTACGGGCGGGCGTCGTGCCCGGCGTTGTCCCGAACCATGTTCGCGACGAATTCGTAGAAGATCTCGGCCAGGGACTGCAGGCGGCCCGGAACCAGGGCGCGGCCAGACATGCCGAAGACGAGCAGCGCGTAAATCAGCGCGACCGCCACGACCATGAAGAAGGCCGAGTTCGTGAAGGACACGTCATACCCGGCGATCACGATCTGGAGGATCGGGTTGATCTGGAACTGGTGCAGCGGATCCAAGGTCGTCCTCGCTCAGTGTGCGTCGCCGTTGGGGCGCTCGTTGTCATCCTCACGGGCCCGGCGGTAGCCGGGGGCTAATCCGAGCCCGGTGATGGCCCGGTATACATTCAGAATTCCGGCCGCCGCGCCGAGGAAGAACATGACGATCAATCCCCAGGGCGCCGTTCCGAGCCAGCGGTCGAGCAGAAGCCCGCCACCGACGCCAACGATCATGGCAGCGACCAACTCGCTCCCGATTCGAAGGGCGATGCCGAGAGGACTCTGCGGCAGCCGGTGATATTTCCCCGGACCGCTCTGCGATTCCTTCCCTTCACGCGCCTTCTTCAGTCGGGCGTCAAGCTCTGCCAGAGACGGCGGGGGCTTTTCGTCGCTCATGTCGCTTCGTTGTCCCCGTTGTCTCGCAGCCACGCGAAAGCGGCGAGACCATACGGACAGGGCACAACCCTGTCAAGCCGCAAAACCCTTAATACAAGTGCTTGAAAACCCAACGAAACAGCGTCGAAACCTTGGTATTGCCGGGTCAAAGGGTGCGGTTCCGCTCCTGTTTTCCGTCAGCCGGCAATACGGGTGCCCAGATCCTGGGCCACGCGGTCGGCGGTGGTGCCCGCCGGATACACCCCGAGGAAGCGCCCGTCGGGGCCCATCAGGTAAAGAAAACTGGAGTGATCCATCAAGTAATCCTCCGGTTTTCCGCCCTCCTGCGGCGCCTTGGCGTAATAGACCCGGTAGGCCTTGGCCGCCGCCTTGACCTGCTCCGGCGTGCCGGTCAGCCCGACCAGATTGGGGTGGAACAGCCCGACATAGTCCTTCAGATGCGCCACCGTGTCGCGCTCGGGATCGACCGAGATGAACATCGGCTGCACCTTGTCCGCCTGCACGCCCAGCAGATCCATGGCGCGGGCCATCGTCCCCAGCTCCGTCGGGCAGACGTCGGGGCAATAGGTGTAGCCGAAATAGATCAGCAGGTACTTGCCGCGGTAGTCGGCGTCGGTGACCGTCTTGCCGTCCTGGTCGGTCAGGGTGAAGGGGCCGCCGATGGGCACGCTGCTCTGCACCGTGCTGGAGGCGTTGTCGACCTGCCACCAAGCGATGCCGGCGGCGATCACGAGCCCCACGGCGGAGGCGGCGGCGATGCGGATGAGTCGGGCTTTCATGACCGACTGGAATGGGGCGGCGCGCGGTCCAGGTCAAGAGGACAATCTGCCAAGGCGGAACCTCCCCGTCACCAGAGGCGCCGGGAAGCCCAGCGCAGGGCCAGCGCGGCGGGGGCTGACGCCAGCGCAATCAGAGCGAGCGCGCTGCCGGTCAACGTGCCGGTGGCGGCATAGACCACGGCGGCGGCGATGCCGCTTGGCACAAGGGCGAGGAGCAGCCAGGTCAGGCGGGGCTTCCAGGCGACGAAGTCGACCGTGGCCTTGGCCAGCAACCTGGCGATACCCTCCACAAGAGCATCGGCTAACATCTCATCTCCATTGGAAACCCCGCCTCGTTTCCGGCTCCTCACGCGGCCTTGCGCGTCGGTTCTCCCGGCTGGTGGACCAGATGGTTGCCGATGCGCTTGTCGAAGCGTTGGATGTGGCCGGTCAGCCAGTCGCGGAACAGCGCCAGCAGATCGTCGCCGACCCGCGCCTCCCCGGCCTCGAAGCGCTGCTTCAACTCGGCCACGCGCTTGCGCAGGGCGTCGTGCTGCGCCTTGTGCTGGACGAAGTCGGGATAGCCCGACCGCTGCATCACCCGCTCCTCCTCCTCGAAATGCAGGACCGTGTAGGCGACGAGCTGGTCGATGGCCGACCCGATGGCCTGCGGCACTTCGCCGCCCCGGATGCGCCGAGCCGCCCGGTTGATCAGCGCGACCAGGATCATGTGGTCGTTGTCGATGTCCTCCTGCCCGACGGCCAGCGTGTCGTTCCAGGGCATGAAGACCTCCTCCCCGGCGGGGGCGAAGAGGGCGGCCAGTTCCGCGCTGTTGATCGCCTCCACATTGACCAGGAAGGCGTCGACCAGGGCGCGCAGGGCCCCGGCCTGCTGCGCGAGGCTTTCGGCGGCGTCGAGCAGGCTGTTGGCGGCCTTCTCCGTCTCCAGGGCGGAAGATGAGACCTCGCCGATGCTGGTGGAGACCTGCCGCGTGCCCTGCGCCGCCTCCCCCGCGCTGCGGGCGATCTCGCCGGTCGCGGCACCCTGCTGCTGGACCGCGGCGGCGATGGAGGTGCCGATCTCGTCGCTGCGGGCGATGATCCCGGCGATCTCGCGGATGGCGGTGACGGCGCCCTGCGACGCCTGCTGCACCTCGCTGATCTGGGCGGCGATTTCCTCCGTCGCCTTGGCGGTCTGGCCGGCGAGGTTCTTCACCTCGCCCGCCACCACGGCGAAACCCTTGCCCATCTCGCCGGCGCGCGCCGCCTCGATGGTGGCGTTCAGCGCCAGCAGGTTGGTCTGGCTGGCGATGCTGGTGATGAGATCGGCGACCTCGTTGATCTTCTGCGCGGCGTGGCCCAGCCCGTCGATGCGGTCGCTGGCCTGGCGGGAGGCGGTCACCGCCTCCATCGAGATGTGCGAGGAGGTGGCGACCTGGGTGCCGATCTCCGCGATGGCGCTGCTCAGTTCCTCGGCGGCGGCGGCGACGGTCTGCACGTTCACCGACGCCTGCTGCGACGCCCCGGCGACCGACGCCGCCTCGCGCATGTTGCGGTCGGCGGTGTCGGACAGCGAGCGCGCGGTGTTCTCCAGCGCCTGCACCGCCCGTCCGACCGTGCCGACCATGGCGCTGACCGTGGCGTCGAACCGCTCCGTCAGCCTCTCCAGGGCGCGGGCGCGCTGCCCGGTCACGCGGTGCTCCACCTGCTGGCGCTCCCAATGGCGCTGCAGGTCGATCTGGTTGTTGCGGAAGATCTCCAGGGTGCGGGCCATGACGCCGATCTCGTCGCCGCGCTGCGTGCCGGACACCGTCACCGCCGTGTCGCCGCCGGCGAGCGTCTGCATCACCCCGGTCATGGCGTGCAGCGGGCGGACGATGGCCCGGCTGACCAGCAGGGCGATGCCCGCCGCCACGAGGGCGATCAACAGCCCCAGCCCGCCGAGGAACAGGGCGGCTTCGCGGAAGGCGGCGGCCACGTCGTCCACATAGATGCCCGACCCGATCAGCCAGCCCCATGGTTCGAACCCGCGCACGTAGGAGATCTTCGGCACCGGCTCCGCCTGGCCCGGCTTCGGCCACAGATAGTCGACGAAGCCGCCCTCCGCCGCGACGCCGACGCGGGTCATTTCGACGAACAGCAGCTTGCCGTTGGGGTCGGCGGTGCGCGACTGGTCCTGCCCGTCCATCTCCGGGCGGATGGGGTGCATGATCATGCGCTGCGCGCGGTCGATGACGAAGAAATACTCCGATCCGGCATAGCGCAGCCGGCGCAGCGCGTCCTTGGCGGCCGCCTGGGCGGCGTCGCGGGTCAGGGTGCCCTTGCGCTCCATCGCCTCGTAATGGGCGACGAGGCTGTGCGCGACCTCCACCACGCTGCGGGTCTTGTCCTGGCGATCCTTCATCATCTCGGCGCGCAGGCCGAACAGGCTGACGGCGGCGATCAGGGCGAGCCCGACGGCCGCGACGCCCAGGATGACGGAGATCTTACCCTTGATGCTGATGCGCTCGAACACCTGACGTTCCTCCGGAATCTTCCTTGTTTCCAGCACACGGGCGCCGGTCCCGGACGGGGCGATGGCCATCCGGAAATTCTGCTAAATTTTTTGTTACTTTTGCTCCGCGCGCCTGATCGTCGTCAAGGCGGATCAACCCAGGGTGAGAAAACGTCGCGGGTCGCCGTCCAGACGTTTGGAAGAGAAAGATTGCGGTGCCGTGAAAAAGAAAGGGGAGGCCCGAAGGCCTCCCGCAGTTGCGAAACGGAAGGGTGGTTGCGCGTCGGTGCCGTTCGTTTGCCGACGGCTTCAAAGCACCGTCAGCATGCTGGCGACCAGGGGGTGGCGGACGATGTCGGTGTCGCTCAGGCGGACGACGGCGATGCCCTCCACCGCTTCCAGCCGGCGCGCGATGTCGGCCAGACCCGACAGGTTGTCCAGAAGGTCCGTCTGGTCGGGGTCGCCGGTCAGGACCATGGTGGAATGCCAGCCCAGCCGGGTCAGCAGCATCTTGACCTGGGCGTAGGTGCAGTTCTGCGCCTCGTCGATCACCACGAAGGCGTTGTTCAGGGTGCGCCCGCGCATGAAGCCGACGGGCGCGATCTCGATGGTGCCGTCGGCCATCAGGGCACGCAGGCGCTTGGCGCCCAGCCGTTCGCTCAGCGCGTCGTAGAGCGGGCGCAGGAAGGGGGCCATCTTCTCGTGCATGTCGCCCGGCAGATAGCCGATGCTCTCGCCCGCCTCGATGGCCGGGCGGGACAGCACGATGCGGTCGACCTTGCCCTCCTCCAGCGCCTCCACCGCGGAGGAGATCGCCAGATAGGTCTTGCCGGTGCCGGCGGGGCCGAGCGCCACAACGAGGTTATGGTCCTTGATCGCCTCCATCAGCCTCTTCTGGTTGGGGCTCTGGGGCTTGACCTTGCGGAGATAGCTCTGGTCGCGGCGGTCGGCGCCGCCCACGGGGTCCCAGCCGGCGGCGGGGAACAGCGGGTGGACCGTCGACTCGGACGCTGAAACGGCACTGCCTTTGGTCTGGCGTCTGGCCATATCGCTCTCCTAACGTCACGTTGGTGGGCGGCGGCTCCGGGCACAAAAAAACCTCCCGCAAGGGGGAGGTCGTCGATGTTGCTGTGCAACAGGGTGGCCGGAGTCTGGCTTGCCGGTGCGAGGCGTGCGTCCCGTCGGCTGCGCCCGTCATGGGGTGCCGGCGACAATCGGACGCTCGGGAACGAAGCAGGATGCAAGCGGACCTCTTCGTCGGAATAGGAACCTCACATCACGAAGATAAGGCGCGCGGCGGCGAACGTCAGTCGAAATTGCGGGCATCGCAAAAGATTCACACAAGATGTTGTGGGTGAGCCGCAGGTGGAAGCGCGGCGGCAATGGACTACCGCCAGAGGCGGAGGGAACCCGCCGGCGCCGCGACGAGGGGATGTGTTGCGGCCGCACAGACCATCTTTGCGGGCGCTGTGGCGAGGGAAAGATGCCGCAGCGCGAAAAGGGCATAGTCCCGCAAAACCCTTTGCCCGGCGAATCCAGTTCCATTACCATACTTTGTAGTGAGACCTTCCGCTGACGCAACACATGGACTTCCAGCCCGGACGGGGACGCCCTGTTCCGGCCCATGGCGCGTGTGTCCGGTGGTTGTCACTCCATCGGCGCCGGGAAAGGCTTGAACGGATGGGGTCCGCGCCGCTAGAACCCGGGTGGTTGACCCTTCCGCCCTGGCGCCTGGCCGATGGCTCCAGACATGCGGACGACGCGGATTCGGCAGGAACACAAGCAGGATGGCAGCGGTGAGCAGCGCCAGGCAGGGTGCCGATCGGGACGGTCCGTTCCAGTTGCGGGGCAATTCCTTCACCATGATGGTGCTGAAGGTGAATGATCCGGCGTCGCCGGACTTCTTCACCCAGCTCGCCGTCAAGGTGCGGCAGGCGCCCAACTTTTTCCGGAACGCCCCTGTCGTCCTCGACTTCGAGGAGTTGACGGAGGACACCCCGCGTTTCGACATCGCCGCCCTGGTGACCAACCTGCGCGCGCTGTACCTGCTGCCCGTCGGCTTCCGGGGCGGTCCGCGCCCCGTCCATGAGGGGGCGCTCGCCGCCGGGCTGACCCCGATGCCCGCCGGGCGCGCCGCCAAGCTGGAGTCCGCGGCACCCCCCGCCGCCGACCCGCAGGCCGGCGCCGCCCCGATCCCCGCCCCGCCGCCCGAGCCGATCTACCGTCCCGCGCTGCTGGTGACCGAGCCGGTGCGCTCCGGCCAGCAGATCTACGCCGAGAAGACGGATCTGGTCATCACCGCCCCGGTGTCCCCCGGCGCGGAGGTGGTGGCCGACGGCAACATCCACGTCTACGGCGCGCTGCGCGGCCGGGCGCTGGCCGGCGTGTCCGGCGACACCAACGCGCGAATCTTCTGTCACAGCCTGGAGGCCGAGGTCGTCTCGGTGGCCGGGCTGTACCGCGTCAGCGAGGATTTCGGGAACGACGTGCTGAAGAAGCCGGTGCAGATCTTCCTGCGCGACGGCTATCTTCACATGGAGCCCCAATGATGACGCTTTTGAGCGCTTTCTGTCGAACGGCCCTCTGTGCGAGGACGGTGTCACGCAAAGCGTGCCCGGCACAGGCCCCGATCTGCGTAACCCGGTAACCGGACCTTGGCGGCAACTTTTAGGAACGTGGGAGAAGCTCCGTTGGGCAAGATCATCGTCATGACTTCCGGCAAGGGCGGCGTCGGCAAGACGACCTCCTCCGCCGCTTTCGCGACCGGACTCGCCTTGCGCGGCTTCAAGACGGTCGTCATCGATTTCGACGTCGGGCTGCGCAACCTCGACCTCATCATGGGCTGCGAGCGGCGCGTGGTGTTCGATTTCATCAACGTCATCAACGGCGAAGCGAAGCTGAGCCAGGCGCTGATCAAGGACAAGCGCATCGACAACCTGTCGATCCTGCCGACCTCGCAGACCCGCGACAAGGACGCCCTGACCCGCGAAGGCGTGGAGAAGGTTCTGAACGAACTCTCCAAGGACTTCGACTACATCGTCTGCGACAGCCCGGCGGGCATCGAGCGGGGCGCGCTGATGGCGCTGTACTTCGCCGACCACGCGGTGATCGTGACCAACCCGGAAGTCTCCTCGGTGCGCGACAGCGACCGCATCCTCGGCGTGCTGGCCTCCCGCTCGCGCCGGGCGGAGCAGGGGCTGGAGCCGGTGACCCAGCAGCTTCTCCTCACCCGCTACGACCCGGAGCGGGTGGAGCGCGGCGAGATGCTGAAGGTCGACGACGTGCTGGAGATCCTGGCGATCCCGCTGCTCGGCGTGATCCCGGAGAGCCAGGCCGTGCTGCGCGCTTCCAACGTCGGCATGCCGGTCATCCTCGACGAGGCGTCCAACGCCGGCCAGGCCTATCTGGACTCGGTCTCCCGCTTCCTGGGCGAGGACGTCGAGCACCGTTTCGTCACGCCCCAGAAGAAGGGCCTGTTCAGCCGCCTCCTCCGGAGGTCCGCATGAGCATCTTCAGCTTTTTCCGCTCCGCCCCGCGCGCTTCGGCGGTCCAGGCCAAGGAGCGGCTCCAGATCGTCATGGCGCATGAGCGCGCCGGGCGGACCGGGCCGGACTATCTGCCGATGCTCCAGCAGGAGCTGCTGGCGGTCATCGCCAAGTACATCGACATCGACCAGAACAAGGTCGAGGTGAAGCTGGACCGCGGCGGCGACTGCTCGACGCTGGAGCTGAACATCGAGCTGCCGGCCCGCGAGGCGGCCGCCAAGGCGCTGAAGGAAAGCGCCAAGCTGGCGGTGGCCGGCAACCGGCCGGCGGCCAAGGACGGCGACGAGTCTGATGCGGTCAAGCTGGCTGCCGGCGGCTCCCTGACCAACGGCGGCGTCAAGAAGCGCCGCTGAGCGTCGGGCACGTGCCGAAGTGCATTCACGGTGCCCCACCCTAACCCTCCCCCGCTCTCGCAGGGGAGGGAACGTCTTTCTCCCTCCCCTGCGTCAGCTCTCGCGCAAACCGAAGGTTCGCGCTGACGCGGCAGGCGGACCTTTGGTCCGCCGAGAGCGGGGGGGGCCGGGGTGGGGGCACGGTTTCACGGCGCCCTCACGTGCCGTTCTCCCGGTCATAGGCCTCCACTCGCCCGCAGGCTGGACTTCCGTGCGGGTTTACCTCCGCCGTTCGAAGAGGTATCAACGGATTGGAGCCCGTCAGGGACCGGCCCTCGCGGGCCAAACCCTCACCGGGCGGCGTTGCGGCAGTGAGGGAGTGGCGGCCGATGTTCTTCGAATGCTCGCGGCTGATCGACGGCAACCAGCCGCGCCTGTCCAACGGCATCACCGTGACCGACGTCGACGGTGACGGGGCATTCGAACTGGTGGTCACGGGCTACGCCACCAACAACCTCATCCTCAAATGGGACGGCTCCCGGCTGGTGGACATCGCCGGGCCGCTGCTGGCCGACGCCTCTGGCTGCGCGGTCGCCATCGCCGCCGCCGACGTGGACGGCGACGGGCGGGAGGAACTGTACGTTCTGAATTCCGACCGGGCGAGCGGACCGAAGGAGATGGGCGACCGGCTGTTCGCCTGCTTCGGCAAACACTGGCTCGACCTGCTGGCCCAGCCGGAGAACGCCGGCATGGCGAACCGCGTCGCCGGGCGGTCGGTGGTCGCCATGGACCGGCACGGCCATGGCCGCTACGGATTCGTCGTGGCGGCGGACGGCGGCCCCTTTCGCCTGTTCGAACTCAGCCGACGCGGGCGGCTGGAGGACGCGGCGGAGGACGCGGGCATCGACCTGATCGGCGCCGGGCGCGGGCTGCTCGCCTTGCCGTTCCTGTCCGACCGCGTGGACCTGTTCGCCTGCAACGAGGGTGGGCCGAACTTCCTGTTTCGCAACCTGGGCGACGGCACCTACGAGGAGATCGCCGAGGAGCGGGGAGTCGCCGATTCGCGCTTCGCCGGGCGGGCGGTGGCCGCGGTGGACGGGCCGGGTTACGGCGGGTTCGGGCTGCTGGTCGGCGCATGGGAGGGGCCGCAGCGCCTGTTTGTCCAGCGCTCCGGCGGCGGCTTCGTGGACGAGGCCGATCCGGAGATGTCCTTTCCGGGCCGGGTGTCCAGCGTGATCGCCGCCGATTTCGACAACGATGGTTACGAGGAGCTGTTCTTCAACCTGCACGGCGAGCCCAACCGCCTGTTCGGCTGGCGCGACGACCGCTGGCAGCCAATCGAACTCGGCGACGCGCTGGAGCCCAAGGGGCTGGGGACCGGAGCCGTGGTGGCCGACATCGACGGCGACGGGCGGCTGGAACTCCTTATCGCGCACGGCAATGGGGTGGGCGGCGGGCATGGCGGCGGGCATGGCGGCGGATCGCCGCAGCCGCTGTCGCTCTACCGCACGGCGGCGAACCACAACGGGTGGCTGCGCGTGCTGCCGCTGACACCCTACGGCGCGCCGGCCCGCGGCGCCGTGGTCACTTGCACGGCCAACGGGCGGCGGCAGCGGCGGTCCGTCTGCGCGGGCTCGGGCTATCTCTGCCAGATGGAGCCGGTGGCCCATTTCGGGCTGGGCAGCGCCCGCGCGGTGGAGCGGCTGGAGGTGCACTGGCCGGACGGCATGACGGCCATCGTCGAAAACCCGCCGATCGGCCGGCTGCTGACCGTTCCCTATCCGCCGGAGTGAGCCGACGGCACATTGTTGCGTCCGGTCAACGGTTGAGCGATGTCGGGCGGACGGTTGAGCTGAATCATATTTCCGTCCGGCAACAAATTTAATCTTTTGTATAACCTGTGTGGTCTTTATTTTGCGGCGTCCGCCAGTGCCCGACGGGAACGCGCGGATGGGGAGATGTACGCCCTGTAACCGACCGCGAACCAATAAGGGGGCGCCGGGCTCTCGGCCCGCGACCGCAGGCACATGGCACACAGCGCTGTTCTCAGTCCCGGCCCCCGCGACCGGACCCTGACCGGGGTCGAGCGGTTCTTCGACGCCGATGAGGTGATCGTTTCCAAGACCGACCTGAAGGGCCGGATCACCTACGCCAACCGGGTGTTCCAGCGCGTGGCCGGCTACAGCGAGGCGGAGCTGATGGGCGCCCCGCACTCCATCGTCCGCCATCCGGACATGCCGCGCTGCGTGTTCAAGCTGCTGTGGGACACGCTGGGGGCGGGCCAGGAAATCTTCGCCTACGTCGTCAACCGGGCGCGCAACGGCGACCATTACTGGGTCTTCGCCCACGTCACCCCCAGTTACGACGTCAACGGTCGGCTCGTCGGCTACCACTCCTCGCGCCGGGTGCCGGACCGCGGCGCCATCGACAAGGTGGTGCCGCTCTACCGCACGCTTCTGGACATCGAAAACCGCCACGAAGACCGCAAGCAGGGCATGAACGAGGCCTTTGCCACCGTTGTCGGGCTGCTGACGGAGAAGGGGATCGGGTATGACGAATTCGTCTTCTCTCTCTAAGGCGTTCGGGCTGGGGGCGGTCGCCGCTCTGCTCGTCGCAGCGCTGCTGGTGACCGATTCGCTGGACGTCGGCGGCGCGCCGCTGCGCATCGGGATCGGGGCCGCGGCGCTGGCCGCGCTGGTCGGCGTCATGCTGTGCATGGTGCGCGCCCGCGCCGCGGTGGGGCAGGCGGTGGCCGTTTGCCAGGCGGTGTCGCGCGGCGACTTCGAGGCGCGGGTCGTCAACGTGCGGGAGAAGGGCGACCTCGGCGAGCTGATGCAGGCCCTGAACGACTCGATCGACCGCACCGACGCCTTCATCCGCGAGGCCACCGCCTCGATGAGCTACGTGTCGGCCAACAAGTATTTCCGGCGCATCGTGCTGAAGGGCATGCAGGGCAATTTCCTGCACGCATCGCGCACCATCAACACCGCCACCGACGCCATCGCCGTCAAGGTGAAGGGCTTCGCCGGGGTGACCGACCGCTTCGAGACGCAGATCCGCGCGGTGTGCGAGCAGGTGTCCGGCACCGCCCACCAGCTGGAGATGTCGGCCCGCACCATGGAGACCGACGCCCAGACCGCCACAGGCAAGGCGTCCTCGGTGGCCGCCGCCGCGTCGCAGACCGGCTCCTCGGTCGGCAGCGTCGCCGTCGCGACGGAGGAGCTGTCGGCGTCCATCCGGGAGATCGCCCGGCAGGTGGAGGAGGTCGCCAAGGTCGCCGCCAACGCGGCGGGCGAGGCCGAGCGCTCCAACGCGCTGATCGCCGATCTGTCAGGGGCCGCCAAGACGGTGGGCGAGGTGGTGACCCTCATCAACGACATCGCGTCCCAGACCAATTTGCTGGCGCTGAACGCCACCATCGAGGCGGCCCGCGCCGGGGAAGCCGGAAAAGGCTTCGCCGTGGTGGCGCAGGAGGTCAAGCGGCTGGCCGACCAGACTGCCAAGGCCACCGGCGACATCGCCGGGCAGATCGCCGGAATCCAGTCCTCCACCGACGTGGCGGTCGCGTCCATCGTCGGCATCGGCCACACCATCCAGGACATCAACCAGATCGCCGGCGGCATCGCCGCGGGCATCGGCCAGCAGGGCTCGGCGATCCGCTCGATCGTCAGCAACATGGATCAGGCGGCGGCCGGCACCCGCGCCGTCACCGAGGATATTCAGGACGTCACCACCGCCGCCGAGCGCACCAGCGGCACCGCCCACGAGGTGTTCGCCGCGTCGGAGCGGATGAGCGTCCAGGCCGACCGCCTGACGCGCGAGGTCCAGCTTTTCCTGGACGAGATGCACAAGGTCGCCTGAAGCGATCTTGTGCGATCCGCTGCTTATTTGTCCCAGAAATTGCGCTTGCTTATAAGGTGGGCATTGATTAGCCGCCGGGCATTTGCTTGTATGCTGAGCAGTGCCGGAGCGGCGGGCGGGGGCTATGCGACCTTTTGCCTCATTTTTTTGGAGAAACCGGTGCTTTTGTTGCGGCGCACGCGATGCGCGGGGTGCGGTGCGGCAAGGCCGGCGCCGCGTGTGATTGTTCGGACTCCAATATGACGCCGAATTCATCACAATTTCGAAACTGACATCTCAAAGACGTTGAGCCTGTGACCGTGACGCCGCCCGAAAACGCAGGCGTTCCGCGGCTTTGCGCGTCCCGATGGTTCCAAACGGGCGTTTGGCACAGCGTTTGATGGTTAGACGTCTAAAAAAGATATCCCACCCAAACTCACAGAGGTGTTCGGGATGAGTGTGGCCGGAAACGAACTGTTCGAGCTTTCCCGGGGCGTCCTGGATGTCGCCTCCCGGAAGGTGTCTTTGATCGAAGACATCACCCGCCGCACCAAGATGCTGGCGATGAACGCCCTGATCGAGGCGTCGCGGGCCGGCGACGCCGGGCGGGGCTTCGCGGTGGTCGCGAACGAGGTCTCCGAGATCTCCAAGCAGGTGAACACCATCACCAAGGAACTGCGGTCGGAGATCGTCTCGCGCGTCGACCACCTGACCACCACCGGCAGCGCCATGGTGCAGGAGATGCACGGGCGCCGTCTGGCCGACCTGTCGCTGAACATGATCGAGATCATCGACCGTAACCTGTACGAGCGGTCCTGCGACGTGCGCTGGTGGGCGACCGACAGCGCGGTGGTGGACTGCGCCGCCGAGCCATCGGAGGACAGCCGCCGCCACGCCTCGCAGCGGCTGGGCGTGATCCTGGAATCCTACACCGTCTATCTCGACCTGTGGATCGCCGACCTGAAGGGGGAGGTGATCGCCACGGGCCGTCCGGGCCGCTATCCCGGTGCCCTGGGCGCCCGCGTGGGTGACGAGGGGTGGTTCCGCCAGGCGCTGGCCACGCGCAACGGCGGCGAGTTCACGGTGGGCGACGTGGCGCGCAACGGCCGTCTGGAGGACCGGGTGGTCGCCACCTACGCCACCGCGATCCGGCGCGGCGGCGAGGCGGATGGCGATCCCATCGGCGTGCTGGGCATCTTCTTCGACTGGGAACCGCAGGCCGCCGCCGTCGTCCAGGGCGTCCGGCTTGAGGATGAGGAGCGCTCCCGCTCGCGCTGCCTTCTGCTCGACGCGCGGCACCGGGTGATCGCCTCGTCCGACGGGCGCGGCATCCTCAGCGAGACCGTCCAGCTCCGCCGCAGCGGGGAGAGCATGGGCCATTACGCCGACGCCGCCGGGCGCACCTACGGCTACGCGCTGACGCCGGGTTATGAAACCTACAAGGGGTTGGGCTGGTATGGGGTGATCGTGCAGGACCCGGACCCGCGCCAGCAACAGACGCCCACAACCGCCGGTATGAATGGGCGCGTGGGAATGAACGGGGCCGGGCTCCACGGGTAAGGCTGGCATTCCGACCCTGCTCTGGTCATCGCGGCGGGTTTGCTTACACTTCGGTTCCGCCGCGTTGCTGGAGAGTTTCATGTCGTCCACCGCCCGCCGTCTTTACGTCCGCCGCGATACCTTCCCCATCGCGGGGACCTTCCGCATATCGCGCGGCGCCAAGACCGAGGCCGAGGTCGTGGTTGCCGAGGTGGTCGAATCCTGCAAGCGGGGCCGTGGGGAATGCGTGCCCTACGCCCGCTACGGGGAGTCGCTGGACGAGACCGTCAAGACGCTGGAGTCCCTGGCCGGGGCGGTGGCGGACGGGCTCGACCGTGAGCGGCTGCGCGCCCTCCTGCCGCCGGGGGCCGCGCGCAACGCGCTGGACTGCGCGCTGTGGGACCTGGAGGCCAAACAGGCGGGCAAACCGGCCTGGCGGCTCGCCGGCTTGCCCGACGCACCGAAGAAGCTGACCACCTGCTACACGCTGAGCGTGGACGAGCCCGCGGCCATGGCCGCCTCCGCCAAGACGCGGGCGGCGGACCATCCGCTGCTGAAGATGAAGCTGACCGGGGAGGGCGATCTCGACCGCGTGCGTGCGGTGCGCGAGGCCGCCCCGGCCACCCGCCTGATCGTCGACGCCAACGAGGCCTGGACGCTGGAGATGCTCCACCGCTTCGCCCCGGTGCTGGCCGAACTGGGGGTGGAACTGATCGAGCAGCCGCTGCCCGCCGGCGAGGACGAGGCGCTGCGCGGCATCGACTGCCCGGTGCCGCTGGGCGCCGACGAGTCCTGCCACGGGCTGGACTCGCTCGACCGGCTGAAGGGCATCTACCGGGTGGTGAACATCAAGCTGGACAAGACCGGCGGCCTGACCGAGGCGCTGCTGCTGAAGCAGGCGGCGCAGGAGGCCGGTTTCGACATCATGGTCGGCTGCATGGTCGCCACCTCGCTGGCCATGGCGCCGGCTGTCCTGCTGGCCCAAGGGGCGCGCTATGTCGATCTCGACGGGCCGCTGCTGCTGGCCGAGGACCGCACGCCGGCCCTGCATTACGACGGCGGCACGCTGTGCCCGCCGGCCCCCGAACTCTGGGGATGAGCGTCCCGGCCGGCAACCTGCTGGCGGGCCTGCCGTCCGGGAGCTTGCCGCCTGATGCTTTGCCGGGCGAACTTTTCACGACATTGACGGACACGGCGGCGGCGTCCGGGACGGTGCGGATCGAACGCATCCTGTCCACCGGTCAGGCATCGCCGGAAGGCTTCTGGTACGAACAGGACTGGGACGAGTTCGTGCTCGTCGTCCAGGGCGCGGCCCGGCTGCAGCTTGAAGGCGAGGCGGAGCGCGCGCTCGGCCCCGGCGATTGGGTGATGATCCCCGCCCGGCGGCGCCACCGCGTGGCTTGGACCGATCCCGACGCCCCGACCGTCTGGCTGGCCGTCCACATCGGCGAACCGAAACCGCCGCACAAAATGGGGCAGGGGGAAACCGCATGACCATCGACATCGCGCGCGCCCGCGCGGAGACGCCGGGAACCCGGCACGTCGTTCATCTCAACAACGCCGGGGCCGCCCTGCCGCCGCAGCCGGTGCTGGACGCCGTGACCGCGCATCTGGCGCTGGAGGCCACCATCGGCGGCTACGAGGCGGCCGAGCACGCCAACGAGCGGCTGGAGGGCGTCTACGACTCCGTGGCCCGCCTGCTCGCCTGCTCGCGCGACGAGGTGGCGCTGACGGAAAGCGCGACGGCGGCTTGGGGCATGGCCTTCAACGCGCTGGCCGCCCTGCCGGGGGAAGGCTTCCGGCCCGGCGACCGCATCCTGACGGCGCGCGCCGAATACGCCGCCAACCTGATCCCCTTCCTGCAGGCCTCCCGGCGCACCGGCGTGGCGGTCGAGGTGATCCCCAGTGACGGGACCGGCCAGACCTCCGTCGCGGCGCTGGAGGCGATGATCGCGGAGCCGGGGAAGGGACCGGTCCGGCTGATCGCCATCACCCACATCCCGACCAACGGCGGGCTGGTCAACCCGGCGGCCGCCATCGGGCGGGTGGCTCGGCGGCACGGCATCCCCTATCTGCTCGACGCCTGCCAGACGGTCGGCCAGATGCCGGTGGACGTCGAGGACCTGGGCTGCGACTTCCTGTCGGCGACCGGGCGCAAGTTCCTGCGCGCGCCGCGGGGCACCGGCTTCCTCTATGTCCGCAAGGAGTGGCTCGACCGCATCGAGCCGTACACGCTGGACCACAGCGGCGGCGCGCTGGCCGGGCCGGACCGCTACACCATGCGCCCCGACGCCCGCCGCTTCGAGTTATGGGAGAGCAACATTGCGGCCCGGCTCGGTCTGGGGGTGGCGGTGGACTACGCGCTGTCCTGGGGGCTGGAGGCGATCCGCGACCGCGCTTTCGCGTTGGCGGACAGGCTGCGGCACGGTCTGGGGGCGCTTCCCGGCGTGACGGTGCGCGATCTCGGGGCGGAGCGCTGCGCCATCGTCACCTTCACGGTGGACGGCCGTGAACCGCGCGCCATCAAGGCCGCCCTGCGCGGCCAGGGAATCAACCTGTCGGTGTCCTCCGCGCCCTCGACCCCCTTCGACATGGACGCCCGCGGCCTGACCGAGGTCGTCCGCGCCTCTCCCCATTATTACAACGACGAGGCGGAGGTGGAGCGGCTTCTGGCGGCGGTGACGGCGCTGTAGGCGCTACAGCACCGACTCCACGACCTCCGCCACCCCGTCCGCGTAGCGGTCCCAGGTCAGCCCGGCCAGGAAGGCGGCGCCCGTCCGCCCGATGGCCGCGGCGCGGTCGCGGTCGGCCCACAGCCCTTCCAGCGCCCCGACGATCTCCTCCACGTCGCTCTCGCCCCAGCCCTCGGTGCCGAAGGAGGCCTGGACGGTGCCCTGCCGGGTCAGCGGGATGCAGCGGTCCGCCCCGATCAGGTCGAGATGCCCGGTGTTGGCCGACAGGATGGCGGGCACGCCGCAGGCCATGCACTCCATGGCGACGAGGTTGGTCCCGCCCTCGCCGCGGTTGGGGAACAGGCCGACGTCGACCTCGCGCAGGATGCGGGCCATGTCGGCGTTGGGCACCGGGCCGAGGTCCATCACCTGATCGGCGCGCAGCCCATTGGCGATGGCCCAGCCGGCCCCGTCGAACTGCCCGTTCTCATGGAAGCGCACCGGCGCCACGGCGGGGTTGGCCTCCAGCGAGCGGGCGCTCTCCGGCCAGGGGTTGTGCCACGCCGTGAGCAGCAGCGCCTCGGGATGGCGCTCGGCAAAGGCGCGGAAGCCGAGCAGGGCGAGGTCCTGCCCCTTGCGGAACTCCGGCTTGCCGCCGGAGAAGACCACGAAGCGGTCCTTGAACCAGCCGACCTTGGGCGCCGGGTGGAAATGGGTGGGATCGACGCCTTGCAGGACCGTCCGCACCCGCCCGACGCCGGCGCCGGTCAGCACCCGCTCGACGAAGCTGGACCCGGCAACGATGGCCGCGCAGGACTCCGCCCGCACCCGGCCCTCCGCGTCAATGGCGGTGTCCTCCAGATAGCAGACGCCGACAGTGGGCTGGCCTTTCAGGGTCACGCCCTCCACCGACCGGCTGCCGACGAGGTTGTTGCCGAGCCCGCGCAGCACCGGCACCGACACCCCGACCTCCTGCCCCGCATGGGGCGCGATCTGCCGGCAGAGCGCCTCGGACTCGCGGACGAAGCCGGCCATGCGCCGCCATTCCAGCGGGGACAGCGCGATGTCCTCCAGCCGCAGCGGCAGCGAGCAGACTGGCAGCAGCCGCCCGCTGCGCGTCCAGCTCAGCGCCAGCTGCAGCCCGTTGACACCCCAGCCGCTGTAGCTGGACAGGCCCCATTGGATGACGGCGGGCTGGGCGGTGGGCATGGTTCGTCCTTCGGGCTGATTTTTCCTCTCCCTTCCGGGGAGAGGGTGGCCCGGAGGGCCGGGTGAGGGGGGTGCGCTTTGCGGGAAGTCCGGCGAAAGCGCAACCCCCTCACCCTAACCCTCTCCCCAGAGGGGAGAGGGGAAAAAACAGAGGGAAGACTGGAAAAATCAACCATGCCGCGCGGTGGGAGAGACGTCACCCATGGACTCCGACACCGGGGCGTAGGGTTCGTCCATCAACCCCTCGACCTTGGCGGCCATGATGAAGTCGTTCTCGTGCAGGCCCTTGATCTTGTGCGTCCAGAAGGTGACCGTGCAGTGGCCCCAACCATAGAGGATCTCGGCGTGGTGGCCTTCCGCCTCGCACAGGTCGCCGACGCGCATCGCGAAATGCTGCGCCTCGCGGAAGTTGGAGAAGCGGTAGTCGCGCTCCAGCCGGTCGGGGTTCGGCTTGATCGACCAGCCGGGCACATGCACCAGATAATTTTCGGCCATGGCGCGGTCCATCGGGGGGATGCCGCCGCGGCAGGGTTCGCAGCTCTTTCCGGTCAGTTCTTGCTGTGTCGCCATCTCGTGCCCTCCGGTGTTGTTGGTTCGGACTCCTCGTTTTGAACAATGCTGGGGCCGAAGCCTCGCGGCGGCAAGCCTCACGACCAACCATGGACGCGCGCATGACGGACCTGCCCTTCGCCGACTACCAGCAGCCCACGAAGAGCGCCGCCGGGCCGCGCCTCGCCATCGTGGGGGAGGCGCCGGGGGCGGAGGAGGCCCGGCGGGGCGTGCCCTTCGTCGGGCGCAGCGGCCAACTGCTCGACGAGACGCTGAAGGCGGCGGGGGTAGAGCGGGCGGAATGCCTGGTCGCCAACGTCTTCCGCCACCAGCCGCCGGGCAACAAGGTGGGGCATTTCTTCGCCTCCCGCACCCGTGCGAAGAAGGAGGGGCGGGCGCTGGACGAGCGCTGGGGGGCGTTCGGCACCTCCGACTGGGTGCTGGCGGAATTCTCCGGCGAGATCGAGCATTTGCAACGGACGCTGGAGGACTTTTCCCCCCGCGTCATCGTCGCACTGGGCCGCACGCCGCTGTGGGCGCTGACCGGGCTGAACGGGATCATGCAGCTGCGCGGCACGGTCCAGCCCTGCCGCCTCGTGCCGGGGGCGGAGGTGGTCGCGACCTTCCATCCCAGCTACATTTTGCGCGGCCAGCTCGCCGAACAGCCGACCTTCCTGGCCGACCTGAAACTGGCCGCGTCGCGGCTTACGGCCTGAGCGCCGTTACGCCCGCTCCGCGGCTTCCGCCAGACCGAGGAAGGCGGGAAGTTCGTGGATGATGACGTAGGTCGGGATGGGAGCCAGGAAGTCGCGCATCCGCCCCTTCTCCATGAAGCGCTTGCGGAAGCGGGAGTGGGTGAACAGGGTGCCCAGCTTCGGCACGATGCCGCCCGCGATGTAGATGCCGCCGCGCGCGCCCAGCGTCAGCGCGAGGTTGCCCGCCACGGTACCGAGCATCGCGCAGAACATCTCCACCGCCTCCACGCAATGCGGGTTGGTGTTGGCGGTCGCCGCGTCCGACACCTGGGCCGGGGTGAAGGGTTCCGGCTCCTGGTGGTCGAGGACGCACAGCGCCTGATAGAGGTTGACCAGACCCGGCCCGGACAGCACCCGCTCCGCCGACACATGGTCGAAGCTCTTGCGGAGCTGGGCCAGCACGGTGCTCTCGCGGTCGCTGACCGGGGCCATGGTGACGTGCCCGCCCTCCGCGGCGAGCGCGGTCCAGCCCTCCGGGCCGGGCACCAGCCCTGACACGCCCAGCCCACTGCCCGGCCCGATCACCCCGACGACGCGGCCCGGCACCGGCGCTCCCTCGCCCACCTGACGGACGTCGGCGGCGGTGAGGCGGGGCACCGACAGGGCGACGGCGGTGAAGTCGTTGATGACGGCCAGCCGCTCCAGCCCCAGCGTGCCGCGCACCTTGGCCGTGGAGAAGGACCAGCCGCGATTGGTCATCAGCACCTCGTCGCCGGTCACCGGACCGGCGATGGCGAAGGCGCCGCGGCTGGGCCGGGCGTCCGGGGGCATGCCGCCCAGATAGGCGAGCGCCGCCGCCTCCAGCGACAGGAAGTCGGCGCAGCGCAGCACGCGCGAACCGTGGATGCCCGTGCCGTCGATCAGGCCGAAGCGGGCGTTGGTGGCGCCGATGTCGGCGACCAGGGTGACGGGGCCGGAAGCGGCATTGCTGTCTGTGGTCATGAAATCAGTTTCACCCGTACGGCGCGCGCGTCAAGGCATCGACGTAGCTTTCCCGCCACCAGCCGATGTCGTGGCTGCGCAGGATGCGCATCATGGCGGCGTGGCGCTCCTTGCGCTCGGGCAGCGACATGGTCAGGGCGCGCTGCAGGGCGTCGGCCACCGCCTCGATGTCGAAGGGATTGACGATCAGCGCCGAATCGAGTTCCCGCGCCGCTCCGGCGAAGGTGGACAGCACCAGCACGCCGGGGTCGTCGGCGTCCTGGCAGGCGACATACTCCTTGGCGACGAGATTCATGCCATCGCGCAGCGGGGTGACCAGCCCGACATGGGCGGTGCGGTAGAAGCCGGCCAGCACGCGCCGCCCGAAGCTCTTGTTCAGGTAGCGGATCGGCATCCAGTCGAACTCGGCGAAGCGTCCGTTGATGCGGCCCGACAGCTCCGACAGTTCGCGTTTGATGGCGATGTATTCGGGCACGTCCTCCCGGCTCGGCGGCGCCACCTGGAGGAAGGAGACGCGGTTGCAATGCTCCGGATAGGTCAGCAGCAACTGCTCGAAAGCCTGGAAGCGCTGCGGCAGGCCCTTGGAATAGTCCAGCCGGTCCACCCCGATGATCAGCCGCCGCCCGACGAGGCTTTCCTTCAGCCGCTGGGTGTGGCGGGAGCGGGCGGCGATCTCGGCGATGCCCACCAAATTTTCGGTGTCGATGCTGATGGGGAAGGCGCGGGCCAGCAGCGTGCGGCCGAAGGCGTGGATCAGCATGCCGCCTTCGGGGCCGCGGTCCTCCACCTCGCCGTCCAACTCCTGCCGGATGTAGTCGGCGAAGCTGCGCAGGTCCACCTGGGTGTGGAAACCGACGAGGTCGTAGGCGCACAACTCCCGGATCAGCTCCCGGTGGTTCGGCAGGGCCACCAGGATCTCCGGCGCGGGGAAGGGGGTGTGCAGGAAGAAGCCCATGCGCTGGTTGCAGCCGCGCTGGCGCAACTCCTCCCCGAACGGGATCAGGTGGTAGTCGTGGACCCACACCATGTCGTCGGGGCGCAGCAGCGGGACCAGCTTCTCCGCGAAATAGCCGTTGACCCGCTTGTAGCCTTCGCGCGTGCGGCGGCTGACCTCGATCAGGCCGACGCGGTAGTGGAACAGCGGCCACAGCGTCTGGTTGGCGAAGCCGTTGTAATATTCCTCGAAGTCGCGGCGGCTGAGGTCCAGCGTCGCGTAGGTCAGGCGCCCGACGTCGGTGCGCCGGGGCTCGCTCTGCGATTCCTCCTCGACCACCGTGCCGCTCCAGCCGAACCAGATGCCTCCGGTTTTCTTCAGCGCGGCCAGCACGGCCACGGCGAGGCCCCCGGCGGCCTGCTTGCCTTCGTCGATGGGGGCGACGCGGTTGGATACGACGACCAGTCTGCTCACGTGGGTGGTTCTCCGGTGCCGGACGGCCGCTTGATAAAGCGGCCGAATGGCGCGTGGCGGGGCGCACCCCGGGACGCGCAGGGACGAAACGACCGTGTCGGGGGTTGGTTCCCTATCGGTCGAATGGGTTATGCCGAAGGACCGGGGTGGGTTGGCGGACGCGCCGCCAGCCCCAGATTGTGCGGGAGCAGAGCCGGGATTCTGTGTGCAATGCAGCATAATCGGCTGTTTGCGCTGCGCCGTAGCTTTGTCTTATCCTTGGTTAAACCATTGAATGACATGAAAAAACATTTTCCCTCTTGATCCCTGAGCGGGGCTTCGTCATATTGTGCAGTGCGGTATCGGTCGTGTCTGCGACGCGGGCGATGCCGTAACGCACTTCTTGGGCGTTTCCTCCCTAGACTCGGGCCGGGGCCTTTGCCCCGGCCTTTTTTTGTGCGCGGCCCGGTGCGCGGAGGGCTGTTCAGCGCGGGGCAAGGGGGTTGGGCGGCAGGTGGGCGATGTTGTCCACCATCTCGTGCATGTGCCGGGTCAGGACGGTCAGGAAGGGCAGACGCGACAGCGTGGCCTCGTCCATGTAGAGGTCGCGGCTGATCTCGATCTGGAGCACGTGGATGCCCTGGCGCGGGCGCCCGTAATGGCGGGTGGTGTAGCCGCCGGCATAGGGCGCGTTGCGGCTGACCGTGTAGCCCAGGCCGCGCAAAAAGCGCTCCGCCGTCTCGGTGACCGAGGGGGCGCAGGAATTGCCGAAGCAATCCCCCAGCACGATGTCGCTGCGCCGGTTGTCGCGGTCGCCCAGACCGGGGGATGGCATGGAATGGCAGTCGATCAGCACCGCGTGGCCGAACCGGGCGCGGGTGTCCTCGATCAGACGGCGCAGCGCGGTGTGGTAGGGGGTGTAGCACTGCTCCACCCGCCGCACCGCTTCGGAAAAGCGCAGCTTGCCGCGGTAGATGTCCTCTCCGTTGGCGACCACGCGCGCGATGGTGCCCAGCCCGGCGGCCACGCGTGGCGAGCGCGTGTTGACGTAGGGCGGCAGGGGGTCCGCGAACATCTCCGGGTCCAGCTCGTAGGCTTCGCGGTTGACGTCCAGGAAGGCGCGGGGGAACAGCGCGCGGATCAGCGGTATGCCCAGCGCCGGGGCGCCCGCGAAGATCTCGTCGACGAAGCAGTCTTCCGATTTGCGCAGCGCGCGCGGGTCAAGCCGTGCCGCCGCCAGGAACTCGGCCGGATAGCGGTTGCCGCTGTGCGGCGAGGCCAGCACCAGCGGCTTTGTCTGTTCGTCCGGGGCCAGAAGTTCGAAGGCCGGCTCCGGTGTGGCGGCGTCGACGGAAGCATCCATGGCAATGTGATGTAGTGGACCCGGGCGGCTCTGTCACGCACCGTCCCGCTCACGCCCCAACAGATGTGAGGCGCGGCTTGTCCCTTCGGCGGAAAAAATGACGGTGTCCGCCGACGGACGGCAAAAAAGTGAAATCCAGGCTTGCCAGACCTCGGGGATGATGGTACACCCCACGCCCACGCCGGACGGGACGCAAGACGGATGCCGAACCCCGAACCGACCGGCGACACGGATGGGCGCGTAGCTCAGCGGGAGAGCACTACGTTGACATCGTAGGGGTCACAGGTTCAATCCCTGTCGCGCCCACCATCCTCGAAGGCCGGAACCCAGACGGGTTTCCGGCCTTCGCCATATCTGGACCATGCAACTCTGCCGGACGACCGGCCCTCGCCCTGGTGGGCAAGGGCCTTGCGGCCTTGCGCATCACGCCGCGCTGCGGTCCGGCGCCATGCCGCGCGTCAGGATCGCCAGATCGCGGTCCAACGTCGGCTGGTCGGCCTCCGGCACGCAGAACTTCACGTGCAACTGCCCCGGTTCGCAGGCGTTCACCGTGAAGGGCACGGGGCGGGACAGGCCGGGGGCGCGCAAGGTGCCGGGGGTGCCCGCCGTCATCATCGGCGCGTCCACGATCATCGCGCCGCCGGACGACAGGTTGGCGATCCGCGCCTTGCTGCCCGTACCGGCACCGGCGCCGTCGATGGTGCAGGGCAGGTCGATCTGGAAGCGTGCCTTGCGGCGGCGGTCGACGTCGCTGGTCGCCGTGCGGACGACGCGCACCAGGACGCTCTGCAGATCATCGATGCTCTGCGCCACGTCCCCGGCGGCGGCGCGCATGCCGTCGGCCCGCTCGCCGGTCTGGTTGGCCTCGTCGGACACCAGGGCGATGCGGCTGGACACCTCCTGCGCGGCGTGGCTGGTCTCGTTGACCGTGCGGGCGATCTCCTGGGTGGCGGCGTCCTGCTCCTCGACCGCGGCGGCGATGGACGAGGAAATGTCGGAGACCTGGTCGATGGTCGCGGCGACCTCGCCCACCCGGTCCACGGCCTGCCTGGTGACCGACTGCACGTCGGTGATGAGCGTGGCGATCTCCTCGGTGGAGCGGGCGGTCTGGTGGGCGAGGTTCTTGACCTCCTGCGCGACCACGGCGAAGCCCTTGCCGGCCTCGCCGGCGCGGGCCGCTTCGATGGTCGCGTTCAACGCCAGCAGGTTGGTCTGGCTGGCGATGTCGCCGATCAGGCGGGCGACGGCGCCGATGCGCTCCACCGCCTCCGACAGATGCCCGATGATCGCGCTGGCGGAACCGGCCTTCTCGACGGCCTGTCCCGTCACCGATACCGACGCCGTCACCTGCCGACCGATCTCCCGGATGGAGGCGGACAGTTCGTTGGCCGCGGCGGCGACGGTCTGGGCGTTGGCCAGAGCCTGGCTCGCCGCGGCGGCCACGGTCTGGGAGTTGTCGCTGACCAATCCGGCGGAGGCGGCCATCGCTTCGGCGTTGCTCGCCATCTGTCCGGCATGCCGGGCCACCCGCTCCACGGCGGCGCGGGTTTCGCGCTCCACCGTGTCGGCCATGGCGGCCAGGGCCTGGCGCCGCTCCGCCTCGCCGGCCTCGCGGGAGCGTTCCTGATCGGTGCGCAGGCGTTCGTTCTCCAGACCGGCTTCGCGGAAGACGCGCACGGCATTGGCCATCTGGCCGATTTCGTCGCCGCGCCCTTCGAAACCGACCTCCACACGCAGGTCGCCGGCGGCCATGCCGGTCATGGTCGACCGCATCCGGTCGATCGGCCCGATCACCGCCCGCCGCAGGAAGACGATGGAGGCGGCGATGAGAAACAGCGTCACCGCCGCCGCGGCGATCAGCAGGGAGTTCAGCGTGGCGGCGGAGGACTCGATGTCGCTCACCGCTGCGTCGAGCCCGCTCAGGCGCTCCCTGCGGACCTGCTCCATGGTGGAGAGGAGCCGTTCCATCTCCTGGTCCATGCTCTCGGCCACCGCGTCAAATTGTTCCATCATGGCGTTCCCCGCCGACGGGCCGCCGTCGACATAGGCGCGGGACATGCGCTGGCCCAACTCGTAGAAGGGGGGGAAGGCGGCGCGGGCGGCGGCGATGCTCCGCACCATGTCCGTCAACCCCAGTTCGCGCGCGATGGCGTGGGCGTTCTCGGCATGCCGGGCGAAGGCCTTCGCGAACTCGTCCGCCTTTGCCGGCCCGTCGTCCAGGCCGTCCAGCCCGCGGGTCGCGGACACGTCGGTCAACCATTGCTGCACCTGCGCCACGTCGTAACGGATGTTGGCGATCAGCTCGCTCAGCGGCACGACCTTGCGGCTCACCTCGTCGGCGGTCTGGCGGACGTGGGCGAGGTGGCGTTCCTGCAGCGACGTTTCTTTCACGACGGAGAATGTTGCGATCGCCATGACGATAAAAACAAACACTGAGATCAGCGTTGCCTTTCGCTTTATGGTCATGGCGTGCAAGAAATTCATAACAATGCTCCATTTCATATATTGCCGACGCCGACCTACAGGAATCGGGTGTTTCAATCGGACAATTCATTCAATCATGCAAAGAATCAAGCTTGCCGTTGCTCCTATTACGAAACACTGATGCCAGCCTGTCATATGAACGATGATTACAACTGTGTGACGTTCCCACGCGCAATGGCTGAAAATTTAACAATAGCGGGGCTTTTCAGAAAAGCATTGTTTTAACCAGAGAGTTCATTTGTGGTCTAATGTTCGGATATTTATATCGGCTCGGATCTGTTTTATTTTCTGAAATCGGCCGTTCCGTTGCGAGCGCGCAAAGAAAAAGGCCCTCCCCCGCGAACGGGGAAGGGCCTTTGATGCGTGCCGGGTGGTGCGTTGGCTCAGCCGGCGGCTTTCGCCTTGGCCTCGATGCGGCGGCGGTGCAGCACCGGCTCGGTGTAGCCGTTCGGCTGCTCGCGGCCCTTGAAGACGAGGTCGCAGGCGGCCTGGAAGGCGACGCTGCCGTCGAAGTCGGCGGCCATCGGGCGATAGAGCGGATCGCCGGTGTTCTGCTTGTCCACCACAGCGGCCATGCGCTTCATCGTCTCCATGACCTGCGCCTCGGTGGTGATGCCGTGGAGCAGCCAGTTGGCGATGTGCTGGCTGGAGATGCGCAGGGTGGCGCGGTCCTCCATCAGCCCGACGTTGTTGATGTCCGGCACCTTGGAGCAGCCGACGCCCTGGTCGATCCAGCGCACGACGTAGCCGAGGATGCCCTGGGCGTTGTTGTCCAACTCCTGCTGGATCTCCTCTTCCGACCAATTGGGGCGGTCGGCCAGCGGAATGGTCAGGATGGCGTCCAGGCTGGCGCGCTCGCGGCGGGCCAACTCCTCCTGGCGGGCGGCGACGTTGACCTGATGGTAGTGCAGGGCGTGCAGCGTGGCGGCGGTGGGCGAGGGCACCCAGGCGGTGTTGGCGCCGGCCTGCGGGTGGGCGACCTTGGCGGCCAGCATGTCGGCCATGCGGTCGGGCATCGCCCACATGCCCTTGCCGATCTGGGCGTGGCCCTTGAGCCCGCAGAGCAGGCCGGTGTCCACGTTCCAGTCCTCGTAGGCCTTGATCCAGGCGGACGACTTCATGTCGTTCTTGCGGATCATCGGGCCGGCCTCCATGGCGGTGTGCATCTCGTCGCCGGTGCGGTCGAGGAAGCCGGTGTTGATGAACACCACGCGCGCCGCCGCGGCCCGGATGCATTCCTTGAGGTTCACCGTGGTGCGGCGCTCCTCGTCCATGATGCCCATCTTCAGCGTGTTGCGCGCGATGCCCAGCGCGTCCTCGACGCGGGCGAACAGCTCGTCCGCGAAGGCGACCTCCTCCGGCCCGTGCATCTTCGGCTTCACGATGTAGACCGAGCCGGCGCGGCTGTTGAGGCGGGCGCCCTTGACGTCGTGCAGCGCGATCAGCGAGGTGATCATACCGTCGAGGATGCCCTCCGGCGCCTCGCTGCCGTCCTTCAGCAGGACCGCGCTGTTGGTCATCAGATGACCGACGTTGCGGATCAGCATCAGGCTGCGGCCCGGCAGGGTGATCGTCTCGCCGTTGCGGCTAATGTAGCTGCGGTCGGGGTTCAGCCGGCGCTCCACCGTGCCGCTGCCCTTGGGGAAGCTGGCGGTCAGGCTGCCGGTCATCAGGCCCAGCCAGTTGCGGTAGGCCAGCACCTTGTCCTCGGCATCCACGGCGGCGACGGAATCCTCGCAGTCCTGGATGGTGGTCAGGGCGGATTCGAGCACGAGGTCGGCGACGCCCGCCGCGTCGGTCTTGCCGATCGGGTGGCTGCGGTCGATGCGGATTTCCATGTGCAGGCCGTTGTCGGCCAGCAGGATGGCGGTCGGGGCGGAAGGCTCGCCGGTGTAGCCGACCAGCCGTTCCGGCTCGGCCAGACCCGTGCTGCGGCCGTCCTTCAGCGCGACGACGAGGCGCCCGTTGTCCACCGTGTAGCCGGCGGCGTCGGCGTGCGACCCGTCGGACAGCGGTGCGGCGCGGTCCAGCACGTCGCGGGCGAAGGCGATGACCTTCTCGCCGCGCTTCGGGTTGTAGCCGGCGGTGCGCTCCGCCCCGTCCGTGTCGGGGATGGCGTCGGTGCCGTAGAGCGCGTCGTACAGGCTGCCCCAGCGGGCGTTGGCGGCGTTCAGCGCGTAGCGGGCGTTCATCACCGGCACGACGAGCTGCGGACCGGCGGTCGTGGAGATCTCCGGATCGACGTTCTCGGTCGTCACGGCGAAGTCCGGGCCTTCCGGCAGGAGATAGCCGATCTCCTTGAGGAATTCGGTGTGGGCCGCGCGGTCCAGCGGCTGGCCGCGGCGGCTGCGGTACCACTCGTCGATCTGGGCCTGGAGTTGGTCCCGCTTGGCCAGCAGCGCGCGGTTGCGCGGGGCCAGATCGTGGAGGATCGCGTCAAGGCCCGACCAGAATTGCTCCGGCGTCACGCCGGTGCCCGGCAGGGCTTCGTTCTCGATGAAGCGGTGAAGCTCCGTGGCAACTTGCAAGCCGCCAACCTGAATGCGTTCCGTCACCATTGCTGCTCTTTCCTTCCGAAGTCGTAGACACCGCGGTTTTTCGGTTTGTCGTTCTTTGGCTGACGTTTTTTCACCGCAAGCCCACGAGCGGCGCCGTCCCTTCGGTGCGGTCCGTGACGCGGGCTTCGGGCGACAAAGTACACATTCGCGGCGCCCCGGTCTTCCTCCGAATTGACGCGATGGAGCGGTTGCTCGGGGAACTCCCCCAAAGGCCCGGCAGCGCCTATGTTGGGTGGTATGAGCATATCCGGCGATGCCCCCACCGCGGCGGGACCCCCGCGCGAACCGCTGTCGGGTCTGGTGGAGCGGGTGACCTTCCACAGCCCGGAAACGGGATTCTGCGTGCTGCGGCTGAAGGTGCGCGGGCAGCGCGACCTCGTCACGCTGGTCGGTCATGCCGCCACGATCGGCGCGGGGGAGTTCGTCCAGGCCAGCGGGGCCTGGGTGAACGACCGCAACCACGGGCTCCAGTTCAAGGCCGACTTCCTGCGCGCCACCCCGCCGACCACGGTGGAGGGCATCGAGAAGTATCTCGGCTCCGGCCTGATCCGCGGCATCGGGCCGGTCTACGCGAAGAAGATGGTCAAGGCGTTCGGCGAGGCGGTGTTCGACGTGATCGAGCAGGAGCCGGACAAGCTGCGGCAGGTCACCGGCATCGGGCCGAAGCGGGCGCAGCGCATCATCGCCGGCTGGGCCGACCAGAAGGTGATCCGCGAGATCATGGTGTTCCTGCACAGCCACGGGGTCGGCACCTCGCGCGCCGTGCGAATCTTCAAGACTTACGGGCCGGACGCCATCCGGCTGATCACCGAGAACCCGTACCGGCTGGCCCGCGACATCCGCGGCATCGGCTTCAAGACGGCGGACGCGGTGGCCGCAAGGCTGGGCATCGAGAAAACCGCGATGATCCGGGCGCGGGCCGGCATCGCCTACGCCCTGGCCGAGGCGACCGACCAGGGCCATTGCGGCGTGCCGGTGGCGGAGCTGATCCCGCTGGCCGTGAAGTTGCTGGAGATCGACGCCTCGATCCTGGAGACCGCGGCGGAGCTGGAGCGGCAGGACGGCGCGGTGATCGCCGACAGCCTGGGCGGGGAGCCCTGTCTGTTCCTGGCCGGGCTCCACCGGGCGGAACGGGCCATCGCCGAGCGGCTGCGCCGGCTGGCCGGCGGCCCCGTGCCCTGGCCGGAGATCGACGCGGAAAAGGCCATCCCCTGGGTGGAGGCGAAGGCCGGGATTACCCTCGCCGAGGGGCAGCGGGAGGCGTTGCGCCAGGCGGCCACGTCGAAGCTGCTGGTGATCACCGGCGGGCCGGGGGTGGGCAAGACCACGCTGGTGAACAGCATCCTGACCATGCTGAAGGCCAAGGGCGTGTCCATCGCGCTGGCCGCCCCCACCGGCCGCGCCGCCAAGCGGCTGAGCGAGAGCACCGGCATGGAGGCGCGGACCATCCACCGCCTGCTGGAGACCGACCCGCAGGCCGGCGGCTTCAAGCGTGACGAGACCAACCCATTGGACTGCGACCTGCTGGTGGTCGACGAGACCAGCATGGTCGACGTGCCGCTGATGAACGCCCTGCTGCGCGCCGTGCCGGGGCGGGCCGCCCTCCTGCTGGTCGGCGACGTGGATCAGTTGCCCTCGGTCGGGCCGGGGCAGGTGCTGGGCGACGTGATCGGCTCCGGCGCGGTGCCGGTGGTGCGGCTGACGGAGATCTTCCGGCAGGCGGCGACCAGCCGCATCATCGTCAACGCCCACCGCATCAACGCCGGCCAGATGCCGGAGACGCCGAAGGCCGGGGAGGACAGCGACTTCTACTTCGTCGAGGCGGCGACTCCGGAGGCCGGGGTGGCGAAGTTGATCGAGATGGTGCGCGACCGCATTCCCCGCCGATTCGGCGCCGACCCGGTGCGCGACGTGCAGATCCTTTGCCCGATGAATCGCGGCGGCCTCGGCGCGCGTTCGCTGAACATCGAACTGCAGAGGGTGCTGAACCCTCCGGGCGAATCCCGAGTCGAGCGATTCGGCTGGACCTTCGGCCCCGGTGACAAGGTCATGCAGGTCGAGAACAACTATGACAAGGAGGTCTACAACGGCGACCTCGGCATCGTATCCGCGGTCGATCCGGAAGAAGGGGTGCTGACCGCAACCTTCGATGGGCGCCCGGTCACCTATGAATTCGGAGAATTGGACGAGATCGTGCTCGCCTACGCGACGACGATTCACAAGAGCCAGGGGTCCGAATACCCGGTTGTCGTCATACCGGTGGTGACCCAGCATTATACGATGCTCCACCGCAACCTGATCTATACCGGCGTGACGCGAGGCAAGCGGCTGGTGATCATGCTCGGCCAGCGCCGCGCGCTCGCCATGGCGGTGCGTGGGACGCAGGGGCGGCGGCGCTGGACAAAGCTGGGGGAGTGGCTGTCGCCTCTATGACCCTTGGCGGAGGACAACCATGTCGGGATTTTGTCACAGACGTATGCGCGCGGCGTTTGCGGTGCCCGCCCCGGAGCGCGGCGCGTGCTTTCCCGCGCGCTGTGGGGAATGTTCTAAGCTGTTCAATTGGCAAAAGAAATTCTTCTCTTCCCGACGTTGGGGCGGGGGTGGGTGCGCGGAGGCCGACGAGGGCGTCACCGGGCGCCATCGGGACCGGCACCCCTTCCGAACGGGCGCATTTCCCCCTGGCCGAATGTCGCAGGAAAGGGCGTCTGGCCTTTGGCGTGCTTGACGGACGGCTCGTACCCTGTGACAAAGATAATTCGGCATCCTTTATGAGCTTGAAGACACATGTTCGACCGCCCGCCCCGCCAGGGCTACCGCGCTCCCGAGATCACCAAGGCCAACGTTACCGCCACTGTGAAGTGGTTCAACCCCACCAAGGGGTTCGGCTTCGTGTCCCCCGAGGACGGTTCGCCCGACGCCTTCCTGCACGTCTCCGCGGTTCAGGCCGCCGGCTATGACGCGCTCGACGAAGGCGCTACCATCGTTTGCGACCTCGCCCGCGGCCCCAAGGGTCCGCAGGTTGCTTCCATTCAATCCGTGGACACGTCCACCGCGTCCCGCGCTCCGGCCCGTCCGGCCCGCACGGGCGCCGGCGGCGGCTTTGGCGGCGGCGGCTATGACCGTGGCGGCTACGGCGGCGGCGGCGGCGGCGGTTACGACCGCGGCGGCTGGGGCAACGACGCCGGCGGCGGCGAAGAGGTCGACGGCACCGTCAAGTGGTTCAACGCCGACAAGGGCTTCGGCTTCATCACGCCGAGCACCGGTGGCAAGGACGTCTTCGTCCATGTGAACGTTCTGCGTCGCTCCGGCATGCAGTCGCTCCAGGAAGGCGATCAGGTGCGCGTGACCGTCCGCCAGGGCCAGAAGGGTCCTGAGGCCGGCAAGGTCGAGTACCGCTAAGCCTCTTCAGCCTCTGAAGAACGGCCGGGGCGTCTCCGCAAGGAGGCGCCCCGGTTCGTTTCCGGGCCGCCGATGCCATTGCCCAAGGCTCCGGCGTCGTTGTGGTGAATCCCCATCTTGCCCAAACCTTGTGCATGCTGCGACATTGCCTGGGCGGCATGAACCCGCGGGTCCCGGGACACGGCGGTGTCGGGGGCTTGCCGACGGCGCGGAACGTTCATCGCCGGTGCGACGGAATGGCCCGTCCGCTGGCCATCCCGGCCGAGACTGTGGGGGAGGGTGAAGAGGTGAGGGAAGGCATGAGGAACGATCCGCCGGGCTTCCGGCCCCAGGACGCCGCAACGCTGCGGTCCAACGCGCTGTTCGGGCGCCTGCCCGACCGCTCTCTGGAACTTCTCGTCAGCACCGCGCAGGTGCGCACGGTGCCGCGCGGCACCACCCTGTTCGTTCAGGACGAGGGCGCCGACCGCTTCTTCGCGCTGCTCGACGGCTGGGTGAAGCTTTACCGCCTGACCCGCGACGGGGCGGAGGCGGTGGTGACCATCGTCGCCCCCGGCGAAACCTTCGCCGAAGCCGCCATGTTCGCCAGCGGCAAGTTCCCGGTCTGCGCGGAGGCGGTGGCCGACTCGCGCGTCATGACCCTGACCGCGGAGGGCTTCGCCCGCTGCCTGCGCGAGGACGACCAGATCGCCTTCGCCATGCTGGGGTCGCTGTCGGTGCGGCTGCGCCATCTCGTTCAGCAGATCGAGCAGTTGCAGGTGCAGCCGACGGCGCAGCGGGTCGGCAGCTTCCTGCTGCGCTTCTGTCCGGAGGGCGGCGGCGCCACCAGCTTCGCGCTGCCCTTCGACAAGGCGCTGATCGCGCGGCGCCTCGGCATGCAGCCGGAAACCTTCTCCCGCGCGCTGGCGAAGCTGCGCGGGGTGGGGGTGGAGACGCAGGGCGGGACGGTGTCCGTCGCCGACCTGGACGCGCTGCGCCGCTTCTGCAACGCCGACTCCGGGGGCGGCGACCACGGCGGCTGACGGGCGGGGCGCAGTTTGGGGTTGTCATCGGTCTCGGTGCCTTGCCGATGAAGGGTTGTGGCGGGCCGCAGGAGCATGTTCACGCGCGGCGGCCCTGTGATATCCTCCCGCGACCGGACACTGCCGGCGGTGCGGAGGGAGTTCGATGAGCGACGAGTTTCTTTTCGCCGACGACGAGCCGGGTATCGAGGCCGAGACGGCGAGGGAAGCGGCGTCGGAGCCCGCCGAACCTTGGATCATCCTGATCGTCGACGACGATCCGGCCATTCACGCCACCACCAAGATGGTGCTGCGCGGCTTCACCTTCGAAGGCCGTCCGGCGCAGTTCCTGTCCGCCGGAACCGCGGCGGAGGCGCGCAGCCTGCTGGAGCAGAACCCGGCCATCGCCGTGGTGCTTCTGGACGTGGTGATGGAATCGGACGACGCCGGCCTGCGGCTGGTGCGCATGATCCGCAGCGAGCTGAACAACCGGCGCGTGCGGATCATCCTGCGCACCGGCCAGCCGGGGCAGGCGCCGGAACGCGACGTCATCCTGAACTACGACATCAACGACTACAAATCGAAGACGGAGCTGACGGCGCAGAAGCTGTTCACCTCGGTCGTCGCCGCCCTGCGCGGCTATCAGGACATCACCGCCATCGAGGACCACCGCCGGGGGCTGGAGCGCATCCTGGACGCCTCCTCCGCCCTGCTCGACAAGCGGACCATGGCGGAGTTCGTCCGCGGCGCGGTGTCGAAGATCGCCGAGATCTGCCCGCCCTGCGACGGCATCGCCCTGTGCAGCCGCTGGACCGAGGAGGAAACCGGCGGTGCCGCGCGCGACCCGCTGGTGCTCGGGGCCGGCGGCATCCACGCGGCGGCGGAAGGCAAGCCGGTGCGCGCCGCCCTGCCGGCGGAGGCGGCGGAGGCGGTGACCCAGGCGCTGGCCGACGGGCGGAACCGCTATGAACGGGAGCGCAGCCTGCTGGTCTTCCGCTCCACCTCGCGGCACCACGACACGGTGTTCCACATCAGCCACGGGCGCCCCCTGACGGAGGACGAGCGGCGGCTGCTGGAGGTCTTCTGTTCCAAGGTCGCGGTCGGCTTCGACAACGTGCATCTGTACGAGGAACTGACCGCGCTGAACCGCAACCTGGAAAGCCAGGTGGCCGACCGCACCCGCGAACTGGTCGCCGCGACCGAGGCGGCGGAGTCCGCGCGGTCGGAGGCGGAGGCGGCCAACCAGGCCAAGTCGCTGTTCCTGGCGACCATGAGCCACGAGATCCGCACCCCGATGAACGGCGTCCAGGGCATGCTGGAGCTGCTCGACTACACGCCGCTGACCCCCGAGCAGCAGGAGCTGGTCGCCGTCGTGCGCGATTCGGCGGGGGCGCTGCTGACCATCATCAACGACATCCTGGATTTCTCGAAGATCGAGGCCGGGCGGCTGGACCTGGAGCGCGCCCCGGTGTCGCTGTCCACGGTGGTGGAGGGCGTGGCCGAGACGCTCGCCCCGGCGGCGCGGCAGAAGGATCTGGCGCTGGTCACCTACGTCGATCCCGACCTGCCGGCGCTGGTCATGGGCGATTCGGTGCGCATCCGGCAGGTGCTGTTCAACATCGCCGGCAACGCCGTGAAGTTCACCCCCTCCGGCTCGGTGCGCATCCGGGCCGAGCTGGCGCGGTTCGAGGACGGGCGGGCGACGATCCGGATCACCGTGACCGACACCGGAATCGGCATCGCCACGGAAGCCCAGGCCCAGCTCTTCCACCCCTTCACCCAGGCGGAGGCCTCGACCACCCGTCGCTTTGGCGGGACCGGTCTGGGGCTGTCGATCTGCCGTCGACTGGCCGAGCTGATGGGCGGCGAGGTCGGGGTCACGAGCGAACTGGGCCGCGGCTCCACCTTCTGGTTCACCTTCACCGCCGATCTCGCCCCGGACCGCGACGCCGCGGGCGTCGGGGCTCAGCCGCTGGCCGGGTTGTCGGTGCTGCTCCTGGCCGCCGACGCGGAGGAGCGGCGGTTCCTCGCCCGTTACCTGAACACCGACGGTGCGGTGCTGCTGGACGCGCCGGACGCGGCGGCGGGGATGCTGGCCCTGCCGCCCGGCACGCCCTGCGACGTCGTGCTCACCACTGCGGACGCGGATTTGCAGACGCTGGACGCCGTGGCGCCGGGGCTGGCGCGCGGCCGGGTGCTGCTGGGAGGGCGTGGCGCCTTGATCGACGCGGTCGGGCTGGCCCGCCCGGTGCGCCGCGGCCATCTGGTGCGCGCCGTGCTGGCCGCCGCGGGCCGCGGGCCGGCGGTCGAGGCCGAGGCGGGGCGTCCCGGATCGGCCGCAGCCTCCCTGGCCGCGGAAGGAGCGGCGCCCGCACCCCGCATCCTGGTGGCCGAGGACCATCCGACCAACCGGCAGGTCATCCAGCGGCAGCTCGCCCTGCTCGGCCAGACGGCGGATTTGGCGGAGGACGGCGTCCAGGCGCTGGCCCTGTGGCGCGACGGGGATTACGCGCTGCTGCTGACCGACTGCCAGATGCCGGAGATGGACGGTTTCGAGCTGACCCGCCTGATCCGTGCCGAGGAGGCGGCGAAGGGGCGCCCGCGCCTGCCCATCATCGCGGTTACCGCCAACGCCATGGCCGGCGAGGCGCAGCGCTGCCTGTCCGCCGGGATGGACGACGCCGTGTCGAAACCGGTGGAGATCGGCCAGCTGCGCCGCCTGCTGGACCGTCACCTGCCGTCCAGGCCGCTGTCCGAACCGGCGCCGGCTCCCTCCGCACCCGTCGCGGCGCCGGGGGCCGGCTCCGACGCGCCACCCATCGACGTGGGCGTGCTGGCGACGCTGTTCGACGGGGACATGGAGTTCGTCGGGCAACTGCTTCAGGAGTTCATCGTCTCCAACAGCGCCAGCCGCGACCGTCTGGTCGCCGCCCACGCGGCGGAGGATTGGGACAGCGTGCGTCAGGCCGCCCACAAGCTGGCGGGGTCCTCCCGCACGGTGGGCGCGCGCGATCTCGCGGCGGCGAGCGACGCCATCGAGCTGGCCTGCGTGGAGCGGCGGCTGGACGGCATCGGCGCGCTGGTCGCCCGCGCCGACCATGAGCTTGGCCGTGCCGCCGCGTACATTCATGGGATGGCGCCGGCTTAACCGCCGGCGCCGGCCTTACCTCTCCATCAGGCGGCTCATCAGGCGGCCATCGGCCGCAGGGCGCGGTCACGGACCAGCGCGTTGAACCGCTGTTCGAATCCGGCCTTCGCATCGTCCGGCAACTCGAAACGGACGTGGCAGCTCTGGGCCTCGACCGTCACGACGGTGAAGGGCAGGGGCATGCCGAAGCCGTCGATGTGCAGCGTTCCGCGCGCACCGTTCGTGGCGCCGTCCCACACCTGCAGCGCGGCGCCGCTGGAGGACAGGTTGTGCAGGCGGCAGATCCGGCTGCCGGCGGGGGTGTCGGCGCGGGCGGGGAGATCCACCGCGTAGCGGGCCCCACGGCGGCGGTCCACCTCGCTCATCGAGGTGCGGACGACGCGGACTAGGATGCCGCGCAGCTCGTCGATGCTTCCCGAGACGTCGTCGGCGATGGCGCGCACGTCGGCGGCGCGGTCGCCGGTGGCCTTCGCCTCGCTGGAAACCTCGGCGATCCGGTGGGAAACCTCGCGCGCGGCGTCGGCGGTCTGGTTGACGTTGCGGCTGATTTCCTGGGTCGCGGCGGCTTGTTCCTCCATCGCCGCGGCGATGGCGGCGGCCACCTGATCCACCTCGGTGATGCTGTCGGTGATGGTGGAGACGGCGGCCACGGCGCCGCCGGTCGCGGCCTGGATCTCGCCGATCTGGGTGGCAATGTCCTCGGTCGCCTGCGCGGTCTGGTTGGCGAGGTTCTTCACCTCGCTTGCCACCACGGCGAAGCCCTTGCCGGCTTCCCCGGCCCGTGCCGCCTCGATGGTGGCGTTCAGCGCCAGAAGGTTGGTCTGGCTGGCGATGTTCTGGATGAGCTGGGCGACGTCGCCGATCTTCTGCACGGCGTCGGAGAGCGACTGGATGGTGCCGCGCGCCTGATCGCCCCTTTCCACGGCGATGCGGGTGATGCTGCTGGCCTGCGCCACCTGGGTGCCGATCTCGCGGATCGAGGCGGCCAGCTCCTCCGAGGCGGCGGCGACGGTCTGGGCGTTGCGCAGGGCCTGTTCCGCGGCGGCGGCCACGGACTGGCTGTTCGTTCCGACGGCGTCCGCCGACCGGGCCATGGCCGCGGCGTTGCCTTCCATCTGCCCGGTGCGCTCGGCCACCCGGTCCACGGCGTTGCGGGTTTCGCGCTCCACCGTCTGGGCCATGTTCTCCAGCGCGTCGCGCTTGGCGATCTCGGCCTGCTCGCGCTGGCGTTCCTGCTCCTGGCGCATGCGCTGGTTCTCCAGCCCGTTGGCCTTGAACACCTCCACCGCGCGGGCCATCGCGCCGATCTCGTCGTGCCCGCCGCTTCCCGGCACGGGTTCGGCATAGTCGCCGTCGGCGATCCGCCGCATCGCGGCGGTCAGGCGCCCCACCGGGCCGACGACCCGGCGGACCACCACCGTCATCCCCAGCACCACCATGGCGATGCCGACGGCCAGCAGCGTCCAGGCGGTCACGCTGGCCGTGCCGTGGGTCCTCTGGGCCGCCTCGTAGCTTTCGCCGGCGACGCGCACCTGAAGGTCGATCAGCAGGCCGATGCGGTCGGTGACGGGGTCGATGGTCTGGTACAGCTCCTTCCGGACGAAGCCGTCCAGCGCGCGGCCGTCCTTGTCCGACAGGATGCCGATCAGCCGCTCGATCAGGATGTCGGCCTTGGCCATGTCCGGCTTGATCTGATCGACGAGAGACTGTTCCTCGGCGTTGAGCCTGTTGGCCAGATAGGCGGACCAGTGCGACCGGATGTCCTCCTTCGCCTTGCGGGTCGACGCCAGGCTTTCGTCCCAGGTGAAGTTGCCGTTGCGGGCCTTGTGCGAGGCGTCGACGATGAAGACGGCGTAGGCGTCCGAAATGATTTTCAGGTTGCGCAGCGGCAGCACCCGGTCGTCATGGACCGATCGCAGGTCGGCGTTCGCCATGTTGAGCGCGCGCAGCCCGGCGACATCGCTGACGGCGAGCAGAACGCCGAGAAGATTCAGAACCACAAGAAGAAGGACTTTGATGGAGAGGCGCATTGCAAGCTTCCCGCGGATTTCGACAGGCACCCGCTCTTTTTCCATCGTCGTGCGACAGTGCGGGCTTCGGAGGTGTCAGGCGTGGACGGAACGAAGAAATCGCCGTCCGCGGGATGGCGCGGACGGCGATTCCTTGCTTTTTCTCCGCACAACCGGCCGCGCGATCCGGGCCATTGTCCGAACAGCCGGTGGGTGTTTGCGGGCGGTGCCCCGTGTCCAACCCCTCGGGCGTCAGTGGACCTTGACCTCGTTCCCATGGTCACGGCGGTAGATGTGCACATGGTAGGCGGCCATTGGATTGCCCCGGACATACTCCAGCAGACGGCGTTCCATGTCCGGCGTGGCGTTGCGGATCAGCATCTGCCATGCCGGCTCCATCGTGGCGCGCTGGGTCTCGTCGTGTGGCAGCATGATGAAGCCCGCCCATTCTGGCCGGAAATCAGCGAGATAGCTTTCGGCATAATGCCGCATCATGGATGCGTCGTTGACGTTGACCGACTTCATGTTCTCGAAGCAGACACGAAGCTGCATGTTCCGTCTCCCTCGTTTCTCGGGTCTCGATACAACGGATATGTGCAGCCTCCATCCCTTCCGCATCCGCCGGATTGTTGAAAATTCGGGTGGGAGCAACGAAGAAAACCCCTCCCCGCGGAGCGGGAAGGGGTTCCAGTCATGGCGGATAGGAGAGGGAGACGACCGGCGGACCAGCGGCGAAGGCCGTAGGACTGCCGGTGCGTTCCTCAACCAAACTTATAACTGATGCCGTAACCGCCCCGCGGGTAGTCCCACTGAATATTTTCCTTGTCCTGGCAGACCACGCGGCAGGTGCCGCATTCCAGGCAGCCGTCGGTGGCCAGCGTCACGCTGCCCGTCTCGTTCTTGCTGTAGCAGGCCGCCGGGCAGCAGACGGTGCAGGCCTGGGACTCGCAGGACTTGCAGACCGCGTCGTTGCGGATCTGGATGTGCGGCCGGCTCTCGTCGACGATGTAGCGGTTCTGGTACAGCTTCTCTTCGATCTTGACCACGATGCTCATCGCACGGCCCTCACCAGCTTGATTGCGTCGCCGACCAGACCCATGATCGAGCGCTTCTTGACGAAGGACTTCATGATCTCCTTCTCCTTCGTCTTCTTGTCCACGCTGTCCACGGTGAACCAGCTGTGGGCGGCGGCGGTCAGCGTGTCGGGATAGGCGCCGAAGAACTGCTTGTTCTCGTGCATGATGCCCGGCAGGTTCCGGTACTTCTTCAGGTCCTTCATGATGAAGCTGTCGTCCAGCTTCTTCTTGTAGGCGGCGAGGTTGGCGGCGTTGAAGGGCTTGCCGGCCTGCTTCAGCTCGATCACCGTCTCCGCCGCCATGCGGCCCGACGCCATGGCGAGATTGGAGCCCTCGCGGTGGGCGGCGTTGTTGAAGTGGGCGGCGTCGCCGACCACCATCCAGCCGTCCCCAAAGAGCTGCGGAACCGCCTTGTAGCCGCCCTCGGGGATCATGTGGGCGGCGTATTCCTTCATCTCCGCCCCTTCGATCAGCGGCTTGATGACGGGGTGGTTCTTCAGGTCCTCCAGCATCTTGTAGGGCGGGATGGCGCCCTGCTTGAAGTCGGAGATCAGGCAGCCGATGCCGATCGTCAGCGATTCCTTGTTGGTGTAGAGGAACGCGGTGCCGACCATGCCCTTGGTCACCTTGCCCATGATCTCGATGACCACGCCCTCTTCGTCCTTCAGGCCGAAGCGCTGCTGGATCAGCTCGGGATCGATGAACAGGATCTCCTTGACCGCCAGCGCGACGTTCTGCGGCGCCAGCTCCTGCTGGAAGCCGGTGCGGCGGGCCAGCAGGGCGTTCACGCCGTCGGCCATGATGACCACGTCGGCGTGGATCTCGCCGCCCTCGCGGTCGGTGCGCACGCCGATCACCTTGCCGGAGGCGTCGCGGATCAGCTCCGTCACCGTGGTCTCGCAGATCTGGAGACCGCCGGCCTCGCGGATCTTCTCGGAGAACCACTTGTCGATGTTGGCGCGGATGATCGTGTAGCGGTTCGGCGTCTCGCTGTTGAAGGCGTCCGACCGGTAGTTGGTGCCGATGTAGTTGTCGTCGCCCAGCAGCCAGATGCGCTGTTCGATGATGTGGCGCTCGGTCGGGCAATCCTCCCGGAAGTCCGGGATGATCTTCTCCAACTCGGCGGCGTAC
Organism: Azospirillum aestuarii; assembly: GCF_016632405.1. Lineage (NCBI taxonomy): Bacteria > Pseudomonadati > Pseudomonadota > Alphaproteobacteria > Rhodospirillales > Azospirillaceae > Azospirillum > Azospirillum aestuarii. Next base: position 86,533 of record NZ_JAEPIV010000002.1, on the reverse strand, counting down.
ATGATGCCGCCCTGGACGTTCTTGGCGCCGGGATACTCCCCGCGCTCAAGCTGAAGGACGCTGAGGCCCTGCTTGGCCAGCGTGTAGGCCGCCGCGTTGCCGGACGGGCCGGCACCGATGACGATGGCGTCGAACTTTTCGACCATGGTCCTTGTGGCTCCTGTTCGTCCGGTGAATCAGCCGGCCAGCCGGTTGACCGAGAGGCGCTTGCCGAAGGCGTCGGTCAAGGCCGGCAGAATGGTCAGCGCGTCGCCGACCAGCCCGAGATGGGCGAAGTCGAAGATCGGCGCGTTGGCGTCGGTGTTGATGGCCAGGATCAGGTCGGACTTCTCCATGCCGACCCGGTGCTGGATGGCGCCGGAGATGCCGGCGGCGATGTACAGCTTCGGGCGCACGGTCTTGCCGGTCTGCCCGACCTGACGGTCGAAGCCGGTCCAGCCGGCCTGGACCAGCGGGCGGGTCACCCCGACCTCGCCGCCCAGCACCTTGGCGAGGTCGAAGACCAGCTTCAGGTTCTCCGGCTTGCCCAGCCCCTTGCCCCCTGCCACGATGATGTCGGCGAAGGCGAGCTGCGCCTCGTTCTGCTCGCGGTCGGCGATGAAGCTCAGCACCTTGGTGATGACGTCGTCCTCGCGGAGCGTGGGGAACACCTCGACCACGCGGCCGGTGCGGCTGTCGTCGCGGTCCGGCATCGACATCACGCGCGGCCGCACCGTGGCCATCTGCGGGCGGTAGGCCAGCGTCTGGATGGTGCAGAGCAGCGTGCCGCCGAAGGTCGGGCGGGTGGCCGCCAGCGACCGGTTGTCCATGTAGATGTCCAACTCGGTGCAGTCGGCGGTCAGGCCGGTGGCGAGCGTGGTGGCGATGGCGCCGGCCAGGTCGCGGCCCAGCGTGGTGGCGCCCAGCAGCACGATCTCCGGCTTGTAGGTGTTGACCACGTCGGTCATCACCCGCGTGTAGGGATCGGTGCGGTAGTCGGCCAGGACCGGGTCGGTCACCTTGTAGACGACGTCGGCGCCGTAGGTGAAGGCGTCGCCGCAGATGGCGTTCAGCTCCGGGCTGTCGGCGCCCAGCACCACGGCCCCCACCTTGACCCCCAGCTTGTCGGCGAGCTTGCGGGCCTCGCCCACCAGCTCCCACGACACGGAGTGGACGGAGCCGCGCTCCTGCTCCACGATCACCCAGATGCCCTTGTATTCCTTCAGGTGCTCGGGAAGTTGGAACTTGCGTCCCTGCGGCTTGCTTGGTTCGCTCATCGGGATGTCTCCGGCGGAGGATTCGTCAGGAACGGCGCGTCACAGCCCGGCGGCGGCACGGGCGAGCAGCTCGTCGGCGAGTTTCGGCTGGGCGCCGAAGATGGCTTCCACGGCGGCGGCGGCCTGGGCTTCCGCGCTGGGGGCCTCGGCCTCGACCATCGTGGCCTTCTGGGCGCGCGGCTTCGGCACGAAGACCTTCGACACGACGGTGGGCGAGCCCTTCAGCCCGACCTTCGTCTCTTCGGCGCCGGTGGTGTCCTTGTTCCAGGTCTTCAGGCCGTAGCGGGCGGCGCGGAACATGTCGTCCATCTTGCCGAAGCGGATGGTGTTCGTGCCTTCCAGCATCGTGATCATGCAGGGCAGGGCGGTCTTCAGCACCTGCACGCCGCCTTCGGAGCGGCGGTGCACGACGATCTCCCTGGCGCCCTGGTCGATCGATTCGATCTTCGTGATGTAGGTGAGCTGCTGGAAGCCCAGCCGCGTGGCGATGCCCGGACCGACCTGCGCGGTGTCGCCGTCCACCGTCTGCTTGCCGCAGAAGACGAGATCGACCGTCTGCTCCTCCGACAGCTTCTTGATGGCGGAGGTCAGGGCGTAGGAGGTCGCCAGCGTGTCCGACCCCGCGAACTTGCGGTCGGTCAGCAGCACCGCGTCGTCGGCGCCCAGCGACAGCGCCTTGCGCAGCGAGGTTTCGGCCATCGGCGGCCCCATGGTCAGGACGGTGACGCGGGCGCCGACCTTGTCCTTGATCCGCAGCGCCTCCTCCAGCGAGAAGAGGTCGAAGGGGTTGATGATGGCCGGGACGCCCTGACGCATGATCGTGTTCGTCACGGGGTGGATGCGGATCTGGGCGCTGTCGGGCACCTGTTTGATACAGACAACGATGTGCATCCCGGTCTCCTTGACATTCCGCCGCCTGTCGCGCGGCGTGGCTGTGCCCCTATCAGCAAGCGGCGTGCCAGATTTGCGCGGTGCGGTAAGTTGTTGGAATGTATTGATTTTGTGGCAGTTGAGAGATTGTCGCAAAAACGACAAAGAACGGACGTGTCGGCTTCTCAACAGGGGGCTTCCGTCGCGCCCCGACCGACTCCCCGACCCGGTCCGGCCTCTGTCGCCTACCGGACAAACCCGACAACCGCCGGCACAGGGCGCGGAGGACGGCCGGAAAGCGCAACGGCCCGCGGACGCTCGCCGGGGGCGGGTCCGCGGGCCGTCCTGGGATCGACGGATGGAACGGGTCAGGTCGGCAGCAGGGAGTCCAGCGGGACGAAGCGGTCGGCCATCCGCTTGGCCTCATCCTGGTGGACCTTGAAGGTCTTCTCGGCGATCGCGTTGGACACCACGAAGTCCTGGTAGGCGCGCTCCAGATGGGCGCCGTAGCGGGCGGCCATGCCCTCGTCGTCCAGCCCCTCCATGCCGGTGTCGGCGGACAGATAGTCATGGAAGCGCTGCAGGATGTGCAGGCGGTTCACGTTGACCACGCGCTGTTCGTAGGTGACGCCGAGGAAGCGCAGGAAGTCCTCCGCGGTCTCCAGATCCTCCAGATCGTCCTTGAAGCTCATGGCGGGGTCCTTTCCCTTCAGATGACGTAATGATCGGCGCGCGCGCCGGTGTCGTGGTGGCCGGTGTCGTGTTGATCGTGGTTGCGGTCGCTGCAGGCGTCCTGGTCGCACAGGTTGCCGCAGCTCCGGCAGACGATGCCGTCGAGCGGCAGGTCGTCCAGCCGGATGGCGCTCAGCGGTGGGGCGGGATGGAGCGGGGCGGGGCGCGTGGCCTCCTCCGCCGCGTGGGCCTCCAGCCGGGCCTCGATGCGGTTGATGTAGTCGATCAGGCAGGCGATGGCCTTGCCGACCGGGTCGGGCATCAGGTGATGGTCGAGGTCGATGCCGTGGGCGGCCAGCCGGCGCTGGGTGTCGGGACGGACGATTCGGCCGGGGATGCCGACCACCGTCATGCCCTCCGGCACGTCCTTGGTCACCACGGAGTTGGCGCCGACGCGGCAGTGGGCGCCGACGGTGATCGGCCCCAGGATCTTGGCCCCGGACCCGACCAGCACGCCGTCGCCGAGCGTCGGGTGGCGCTTGCCCTTGGTCCAGGAGGTGCCGCCCAGGGTTACGCCGTGGTAGAGCGTCACGTCGTCGCCGACCTCCGCCGTTTCGCCGATGACGACGCCGGCCCCGTGGTCGATGAAGAAGCGGCGGCCGATGGTGGCGCCGGGGTGGATGTCGATGTTGGTCAGCGCGCGGGCCAGATAGGACAGGAAGCGCGCCGGCCAGCGCAGTCCCCGCCGCCACGCGGCGTTGGACAGCCGGTGGACCACCAGCGCGTGGATGCCGGGGTAGCAGGTCAGCACGTCGAAGACGTTGCGCGCCGCCGGGTCGCGGTCGAAGACGCAGGCGACGTCCTCGCGCAGCAGACGCCAGAGGCTGGTCTCCGTCATGGCGAGGTCCGGGTGGGCGTCGATCGCGGCCATGGGGTCCTCCGGATCACGAAGTGACGACGCTCCAGCGCGTGGCGTCGTCGTGGAAGGCGCGCAGCTCCTCCGCCGTCGGGGCGCGCTTGGCGCGGGTGGCGAGGGCGCGGACCCGTGGCAGCACCGCCTGGGCGGTGGCGTCGTCGCAGGCGATGCCGAGCTGGCCGTAGGCCATCTTCACCCCCGCCGTGCCGGAGTGCTTGCCCAGCACGATGCGGTGTTCGCGGCCCACCTCGGCGGGGTCGAAATTCTGGTAGGTGGCGCGGTCGCGCAGCAGCCCGTCGACATGGATGCCGGCCTCGTGCGTGAAGACCGCGTCGCCGACGATCGACTTGTTGACCGCAACCGGCCGGTTGGAGGCGCGCTCCACGAGGTCGGAGATCGCCCCCAGCGCGCGGGTGTCCACCCCGCAGTCCTGCCCGTAGAGCACCTTCAGCGACACCACCACCTCCTCCAGCGGGGCGTTGCCGGCGCGCTCGCCCAGGCCGTTGACGGTGGTGTTGACGTGGGTCGCCCCGCCCAGCACGGCGGCCAGCGAGTTGGCGTTGGCGAGGCCGAGATCGTCGTGGGAATGGATCTCGATCTCCAGGTCGGTGGCCCGGCGCAGCCGTTCGATGCAGGCGCGCGTCTGGAAGGGGTCGAGCACGCCCAGCGTGTCGGCGAAGCGGAAGCGGCGGGCGCCGGCCTCCTGCGCCACGGTCGCGGCGGCGATCAGGAAATCCATGTCGGCGCGCGAGGAGTCCTCGCCGCCCAGGCTGACCTCCAGCCCGTGGTCGCGGGCCGTCTTGACCTTGCGTTCGATTTCCGACAAGGCCCAGGCGCGGCTGCGCTTCAGCTTTTTGGTGATGTGGATGTCGGAGACGGGCATCGACAGGTTGACGAAGCCGACCTTGCAGTCCAGCGCCGCCTTCAGGTCGGTGTCGTGCATGCGGCACCAGACCATCAGCCGGGCCTTCAGTCCCAGCGCGGCCACGGCGCGGATGCCCTCGCGTTCCTCCGGACCCATGGCGGGGATGCCGATCTCCAGCTCCGGCACGCCGGCCTCGTCGAGCGCGCGGGCGATGGCTATCTTCTCATCGAGCGTGAAGGCGACCCCCGCCGTCTGCTCCCCGTCGCGCAGCGTCGTGTCGTTGATGATGGTGGAACCGGCCTTCGGCATTCGGTCACATCCTCAATCTGAGCTTAATCAGCGGTGGGTCTTGCCCCCACCCTCCCCACTGCGGGGTCCCCTCCCTCCCCCGCTGGGCGGGAGAGGACCTCGATTCCCTCCCCTGCGAAGCGGGGGAGGGTTAGGGTGGGGGCAACGGATACAGGGTGTTGTGTCGCAGACCGGGCCGGGGAACCGCGTCCCGGCGGGTGTCGTCGGGCGGGTTGCCGGAGCGCGGGCCCGGCCCGGCCTGCGATCTCGGTGTTACGAATAAACCGGTGCGAACTCCTTCGGGGCGCCCGCCTGCGACCAGTAGGGCGACAGCGAGCGCAGCTTCGCGATGATGCCGGGGACCACCGCGATCACCCGGTCGATCTCCTCCTCGGTCGTCTCGCGCGACAGGGAGAAGCGGGTGGCGCCGTGGGCGGCGGTGTAGGGCACGCCCATGGCCCGCATCACGTGGCTCGGCTCCAGCGACCCGGAGGTGCAGGCCGACCCCGACGAGGCGGCGATGCCGGCCTCGTTCAGAAGCAGGAGGATCGCCTCGCCCTCGATGTACTCGAAGGCGACGTTGCAGGTGTTGGGCAGGCGGTTGGCCGGGTTGCCGGTGACGAAGCAGTTCGGGACGGCGGCCAGGATGGCCTGCTCCAGCTTGTCGCGCAGTGCCTTCACCCGCGTGTTCTCGTCGGTCATGTGCAGCAGGGCCAGCTGTGCCGCCGCCCCCAGCCCGACGATGCCCGGCGCGTTCTCGGTGCCGGCGCGGCGCGAGCGCTCCTGGTGGCCGCCGCGCAGCATCGGGCGGAAGCGCAGGCCGCGCTTGACGTAGAGCGCGCCGATGCCTTTGGGCGCGTGCAGCTTGTGGCCGGACAGCGACAGCATGTCCACCGCGCTGTTGGCGAGCGTCATCGGGATCTTGCCGACCGCCTGCACGGCGTCGGTGTGGAACACCGCGCCGACCGCCTTGGCGAGCTGGGCCAGCTCCTCGATCGGGAAGATCGTCCCGGTCTCGTTGTTCGCCCACATGATCGAGACGATGGCGACGTCCGGCGACAGGGCCGCCTTGTAGGCGTCCAGGTCCAGGTTGCCCCGGTTGTCCACGCCGATGCGGTGGACGGTGTAGCCGCGCTTCTTCTCCAGATAGTCGCACAGCGCCAGCACGGCGGGATGCTCGACCACGCTGGTGACGATGCTCCTCTTCTTCGGATAGGCCTCCAGCACCGACAGGATGGCGGTGTTGTCGCTCTCCGTGCCGCCGGAGGTGAAGACGATCTCGCTGTCATGGGCGGCGCCGAGGAGCGCCTGCACCTGCTTGCGTGCCCATTCGATCTTGCCGCCCACCGCGGCGCCGAAGCCGTGCATGGAGGAGGGGTTGCCGAACTGCTCGGTGAACAGCGGCAGCATCTCCGCCAGCACTTCCGGATCGACGCGGGTGGTGGCGTTGTTGTCGAGGTAGATTCCCTGTGCGGTCATGGCTCAGGCCCCCACCGGCAGAAGGGAGGCGGGCTTGACGCGGACGAATTCGCCCAGCGCCTCGACCAGCTTGGCCTGCACGCCCATCATGGTGCCGGCGGACTGCGAACAGCCGGAGCAGGCGCCGGTCAGCCGGACGTAGATGTCCTTGCCGTCGATGTCCACCAGCTCCACATCGCCGCCGTCGCGCTGGATCTGCGGGCGCAGCTCCTCGATGGCGACCATGATCTTCTGCATGCGCTGCACGTTCGTGAGCTTCGCCGGAGCCGCCGGGGCCTCGGCCTTCGGGGCCAGCGGCTTGATGGCGTCCAGCCCGACCGTGCCGGGGGCATGGGACTTGGGCGGGGCCAGCGCGCCGGTCTTGGCGAGCACGGCCTCCAGCACCTCCTCGATCTTCTCGTGGCAAGTCTGGCAGGAGCCGCCGGCCTTGGTGTAGTGGGTGACCTCCTCCAGCGTGGTCAGGCTGTTGACGGTCACCGCGCGCTCGATCATCGCCGCGTCGATGCCGAAGCACTTGCAGACCAGTTCGCCTTCCTCGTGGTCGTCCACCCACTCCTCACCCTTGAAGTTGGCGATGGCGGCGCGGAGCGCCTCGGCGCCCATGACCGAACAGTGCATCTTCTCCGGCGGCAGGCCGCCCAGATACTCGGCGATGTCGCGGTTGGTGACGGCCAGCGCCTCGTCCACCGTCTTGCCGATGATCATCTCCGTCAGCGCCGACGAGGACGCGATGGCCGAGCCGCAGCCGAAGGTCTGGAACTTCGCGTCCTCGATGACCTGGCTGTCGGGGTTGACCTTCATCATCAGCTTCAGGGCGTCGCCGCAGGTGATCGACCCGACCTCGCCCACGGCGTTCGCCTCATCCAGCGCGCCGGCGTTCTTCGGGTTGAAGAAGTGTTCCTTGACCTTGTCGGTGTAGTTCCACATGGCGCCTTGCCTTTCCCGACGTTATCGGGTGGGGGGAGTGTGTTCGGGGTTAGTGAGCGGTGCCGCAGCCGCCCGCCGACGGCGCGGAGGAGCAGCTTCCCCCCGGTCCCGCCGAGAAGGACTTGCCGCAGCCGCAGCTGCCCGTCGCGTTCGGGTTGTCGAACTTGAAGCCAGCGCCCTCGACCCCTTCGACGAAATCGACCACCACGCCGGTCAGGAAGGGCTGGCTGGTCGGATCGACGAAGATCGTCACCGGGCCGAAGGTCAGCACGGCGTCTTCGTCGCCCGCCGTGGCCTCCAGCCCCATCTGGTACTTCATGCCGGCGCAGCCGCCGTCGGCCACCGCGATGCGCAGGCCGGCCGCGGCGCCGCCGGACTTCGCCAGCACGCGCTCCAGGGTGTTCACCGCCGCATCCGTCAGGGTCACCATGTCTGCCGCCTCCAAATGCTCCGTCGGGCATGCCGACCGATCTTGGTCATGGAATAGCAAGCGGCATGCCAACTACTAAGATATTGATTTAAAATGATTGTCAGGCCGGCGGGCTGATGCCTTCCCGACAATTGTCAGGTCGGACCCCTGTCGGGTTTATGACATCCTGCGACGAAAGGACGCACAATTTGTTTATGGGCTTTTGCGAACCCCGCTTGCGGCCCATACAGGATTGTCGGTTGGGCGCACAGTGTCGAAGAGCAATGGAAGGGGATGTGTGATGGAGCGGCCGGTCGAACTGCGGATGTCCAACGGGCGCATGGCCTTCGGCGAGGTGCCGGAGCACATCGACGAGAAGCTGCAGGAGGCGGTCAAGGCCCGCCCCGACGCCGCGGCCTGCGAAGCCCTGCTGTGGGAGGCGCACCGGATGGGGCCGCGCGTTCTGCCGGTCTTCTACGCGCTCTACAAATTCTACTTCAACCGCAAGCGCTTCGCGGATGCGGAGCGGGTGGCGACGATCGGGCTGGACGCGGCGGCGCGCGAGGGCGGCTATGCCGGCGACTGGCGGAGCCTGCGCGCGGACAGCACGGATTGGGCGAGGGAGGGCGCGCCGCGCTTCACCCTGTTCACCCTGAAGGCGCTGGCCTTCATCACCCTGCGCAGCGGGCGGGTGGCGGAGGCGACGGCGATCCTCGCCAAGCTGGCGGAGATCGACCCGCAGGACCGGGTCGGCTACGGCGTCATCGCCGCGCTGGCGAAGGGTGTGGGAGACGAGTGACGGCGGAGAAGGGCGGGTCGGGTGACTGACGGATCGATCCGGTCAGTCACCCGACCCGAAGCAGACGGCCTCCGCGCCGCAATCGCGGCAGACCGGGGCTCCGCAGGGGATCAGCCCGTCCCGCGCGCAGAGGAAGCGGTAGAGGAAGACCTTCCACCGTGTGCCGGTGGCGTTCAGAAGCGCCAGGGATTCGAAATGGCGCTCCATCAGCGCCGCGAGATGGCTCGGGCCGGCCAGCCCCAGGTCGCGCCACAACTCGCCCTCGTCCAGCATCGCCCGCGCGACGATCGCGGCGAGCCATTCCTCCTCCTCAATGCCCAGCGAGCGGTGGGCGAGCAGGAGTGCGCTGATGTCGTCCACCTCGCCGCGAAGCAGCGGGGGCAGGGGGGTGGGCGAGCTGTCGGGAACCGGAAGGCCGGCCGCGAAGGCATCGGGAAAGTAGCGGTCGAGAAGCTGGCCGAGCGCCCTGTCGTCGAGACCCAGCGCGCCTGGACCCGTCGGCCAGCGGCGGGCCAGGATGCAGGCGAACAAATGCGCGTCGAAGACGTTGCAGCGTCCCTGACGGTCGGTCAGCCAGCGGTACAGGTGTGTGGTGTCGCCCGCTCCCGGCGGGGCGGTGTCGAGGATGCCCATGGCGTCCGTCCTCCGGGGTCTGGCGGCCGTCAGGCCGCCGCAGGCAATGTGGGCGGCCGTCAGGCCGTCTCAAGGAAGGTGGGCGGCCGTCAGGCCGCCTGGGGCAAGTGGGTGATGCAGTTCTTGGAACAGACCTTGCCGCAGCTCTCGCAGCCGATGCAGTTGCCGGCGTTCTTGACGCTCATGACCTTCTTCTCGGCCTCGTCGTCGAAGGCGTCGACGATGTCGCCGTCCTCGGTGATGCCGATCAGCTCCAGCACGTCGCGGCCGCAGACCTTGAAGCAGCGGCCGCAGCCGATGCACATCTTCTGGTCGATCTTTTCCACGAACTTCGGCGTCCAGGCGGCGCCGCCGCGGGTGGTGCCGGTCACGAACTCAGCCATCGTCTGCTCCTCAATCGGGCTTGGTGTGTTGTTTGGTGGAGGTGTGGGCGCAGGTCTTGCCCCCACCCCGACCCTCCCCCGCTGGGCGGGGGAGGGTGCCTTCTGCGAAGCGGCGGCAGTCCCCTCCCCTGCGAAGCTCTCGCGCAAACCATAGGTTTGCGCTGACGCGGCAGGCGGACCTTCGGTCCGCCGAGAGCGGGGGAGGGTTAGGGTGGGGGCACGGTTTCCGAACTGGCGCTCAGGCGGACGCCGTCTCCAGCGCCTTCAACTCGGCGCGCTTCTCGGTCAGGGTCTTGTAGGCGTCGTAGGTCTCCTGGGCGACCTGGAGAATCGACTGCCAGTTCTGCGGCAGTTCCTCCGACAGGTCGTGCAGGTCCATCTTCTTCTGGGTCGCGCGAGCGTTGAGCTTCTTGACCTCGTCCTTCAGGGCGTCGATGTCGGACATGGCGAAACCCTCACAGATCGGCGACGTCGGGATATTTGCGGATCAGCGTCACCGCCTCTTCCACGACCTTCGCGCCGTCGGCGGCCAGCTTCTCCAGCGACGGGAAGCCGAAGCGGTGGACGTCGCGCAGGTGCTTCGACACGACGACCAGCCGGCCCGTGGTCAGCACCATGCGGCCGAAACCCTCGTGGCTCATCTTCATGATGGGGGAGGCGATGTGCCCGGTCTGCTTCTCGACCGTGATGCCGACGGCCTTGTAGAACAGCTCCAGCCGCCACAGCGTGTCGGGGTCCGGGTCGCCCATGATCGGGATGGCGGCACGGGCCTCCTTGTCGAGGATGAAGGGGGCGAGGATCGTCTCGTCGCTCTTGCCTTCCCAGGCGCCGTAGCTGTCTTCGGCGCGGAACAGCATGACCAGAGTCTTCAGGAATGCCTCGGCGAGATCGCTCCCGGCGGCCACGGTGGTGTCGGTCATGCTCTCAATCCTCTTCGTCGAAGGCCAGCTCCTGCGGCTGGCCGGCGTTCAACGCCTTGCGCAGCCAGGGCGGCGGGTTGCCGTTGATGGTTTCGACCAGACGGTCGAGCAGGGCGGTGATGGTGTCCGTGGCCTCCACCTTCACGGGGTGGATCTTCTTCGCCACCACGCGGGCGGCGGCGGAGGCGCCGATGGCCGACAGGTAGACGATGGCGCAGTCGGCCAGCGCGTCGAGCTTCGGGATCAGCTTGTCCTCGTTGCCGTCCTCGAACATCGAGCCGCCGAACTGGCAGGTCTCGACCATCGTGTAGCCGGCCCTGTCCACCTCATAGACCACGATGTTCTTGGCCCACCCGAAATGCGCATCGACGTGCTGCATGTCCTGGGTGCAGAAAGCGACCTTCATGGAACCTCCTTTGCGGGGCCGGCCCTCCTCGGCCTGGCCCACCACACTCAGCCGGCGCTGCATCCGCATGATCCGCTCCCGCAGTGCTGGCCGTGTTCATGCCCGTCCCCATGAGGATGACCGTGCGCATGGCCGTGGCCGTGCCCGTCGTGGTCCATCTCGCGGGACAGGAACAGGTTGCCGATCTCGAACAGAAGCTCGCGCGTGCCGCGGTAGCCGACATGGACCTTCAGCCCGGCGCCCAGCCGGTCGAACATGGGGAGTCCCATGCGGTGCAGCGGCACACCGATGCGCGCCGCCCCCTGCCGTCCGTGCGAGTTCGACACGATCAGGTCGGCGTCGCGGGCCAGCGTCTCCACGTCGGAATGGTCGCCGACCATGACGGTCGCGGCCTTCAGCTTCTCCAGGACGGCGGTCTGGGTGGGGGAGACGGCGGCAATCACCTCCGCCCCCATGTCCGCCAGGAAGCTGGTCACGGCGTAGAGCAGGTCCGGCTCCAGCGCCACGGCGATCCGCTTGCGGCTGTAGAAGAAATGCCCGTCCAGCATGCCGTCGACCAGCGTCTCGCGCTGGCGCCGCAGCTTCGTCGGTACCGGGCGGCCCGACAACTCCGACAGGGTGCGGACGAGGCGGTCCGACGCCTCCAGCCCGGTCAGCCGGTCGAAGAAAATGCTGCGCACGTCGGTCTTCAGTTCCAGAGCGGCGGCGGCGACGCGCATGTGCTCGCCCACCACCAGCGTGGCCTCCGACGCGCCCATGGACGCGATCTGTTCCACCGTCACGCCGCCCAGCGAGGTCGCCGTGAAGTCGTCCGGCTGGCGGCCCGACATGGACAGCGACAGGTCGGGCAGAAAGATCGGCGACAGGCCGAAGCTCTCGATGATGTCGCGCAGCTCCTCCACGTCGCCGGGCGACAGGTGGCAGCCGGCCAGCACGTTGATCTGGCCCTTCACGGTCGTTTCCGACGGCTGGACCACCTCCTCGACGATGCCGGTCACCGCGGCGGAGAAGCCGTCCTCGAAGCCGCCGGAGAAGTCCGGGGTGTTGGCGAAGACCAGTTTCAGGCCGGAGAGGGCGGGGTTGCGCTGGCGGAACAGGGAATATTGCCCGGCCATGTCCTCGCCCTTGGTCTCGGTCACGCCGGTGGTGGCGACGCCGATCAGGGCGGGCGCGTTGCGCTCGTGGATGGTGCGGACGGCCTGTTCGAGATTCTCGTAGCCGCCGAGGATGGTCGAGACCTGATCCATCGCCGTGGTCTGGAGCGGGATGGCCTCGCGGAAATGGCGGACCAGCAGGACCAGCCCGAAGGCCGTGCAGCCCTGGCTGCCGTGGAACAGCGGCATGCAGCGGTCCACGCCGAGGAAGGCGAGCGCCGCGCCCAGCGGCTGGCTCATCTTCAGCGGGTTGGTGGAGGCCGCCTTGGCGGAGTGGGGAAAGCGCTGGATGGTGCCCATGGCGGTCAGGCCTCCACCGGCTTGGCGTCCCAGGGGGCGGCCAGACGCACCTGCCGCCAGATCGGGTTGGACAGGGTCTTGTCGATTTCCTCACACAGGTTGACGATGCCGTCATAGCCCGCGTAGGGGGTGTGGCGCTCCTGGTTCAAATCGAGCCACGGCACCTTGGCCTTCAGCGCGATGAACTGCGACCGGCCGCCGGACATCATGATGTCGGCCTCGCTGTCGCGCAGCATCTTGTAGATGTCGCGGGGCTTCAGGTCGTCCCACTGGTGGAACTCCTCCCCCTTCATCTTCTTGATGCGCTCCTTGTCCTCCTTGGTGGACTTCTTCGTGGAAGTGCCGACGATGGTCAGCCCGGCGCCCTCCAGCGCGGTCACCATCGACCAGCTCTTCACGCCGCCGGTGAACAGCAGGACGCGCTTGCCGTCGAAGCGCGGCCGGTAAGGCTCCAGACGCCGCCAGACGCGGCTTTCCTCGCGGGCGATGACGCCCTCGGTGCGGTCGATGATCGCCTTGTCGGCGCCGCGCTCCACCAGCATGCGGGCCATGGTGCGCAGCGTGTCCGACATGTCCGACACGCCGTAGAAGGAGCCTTCGAAATAGGGGATGCCCCAGCGCTCCTGCATCTTGCGCCCGACATTCACCAGCGCCTGCGAGCAGACCACCATGGTCAGCCGCGCCCGGTGGGCCTGCGCCACCTCGTTGTAGCGCCCGTCGCCGGAGATGCAGGACAGGATGCGGATGCCGATCTCGTCGAGCAGCGGCTTCACCAGCCACAGCTCGCCGGCCAGATTGTATTCGCCGATGATGCAGATGTCGGTCGGGGTCGTGACCTCCGGCTCCACCGTGCCGATGACGTGGTCGAGCAGAGTCTCGCCGGCCAGCTTGTTGCCCAGGTTCTTCGACCCGACGAAGCCCGGCGCCATCACTGGGATCACCGGCTTGCCCAGCTTTTTCGCGGCGAACTTGCAGACCGCCTCGATGTCGTCGCCAATCATGGCGGGGACGCAGGTCTGGTAGACGAAGACCGCCGGCGGATCGTACTGCTGCACGATCTCCTTGATCGCCCGGTAGAGCTTCTTCTCGCCGCCGTGGATGATGTCGAGTTCCGACATGTCCGTGGTGAAGCCGGTGCGGTAGAGCTGCGATCCCGACGATTTGGTGCCGCGGTTGTCCCAGGAGTTGCCGAGGCAGGCGATCGGCCCGTGCACGAGGTGGGCGGCGTCGGCGATCGGCTGGAGCGCGATCATCGCGCCGTCATAGGCACAGCCCCCGGCGGCAGCCCCCGGCTTCAGCGCCTTGGAGCACCCCTTCTTCCGCTCCTTCTCCGACTTGGCTTGGTTGGTGGAGCAACCCGGCTCGTTGAAGACGTCCTGGAGCTTTTCCTGGAGCATGCCCTTCTCCCGCCATTGGCCGACATCGGCGCCTGTGGGTCAGTCGCCTGTAGGTCGGTCATATGCAGGAGGTGTGCCAGACAATGAATTGTTTACATTCAATAAGTTGGGTCGAGCGGTCCCGTGTGCGATACCCGACAATGGCGGACTTTGTCGGGTATCGCACAGCGTGGGGTGATGGCTGGGCAGCGTGCCGCGCGCCCGTCAACGGGCCAGCACCTTGGCGGCTTCCTTGGTTTCCGATACCGCCGCCGCGATCTGGGTGATCGCGGAGTTGATGGCGCCGATGTTGTGGTCGACGGCGCTGACCGAGGCCGACGCGTTCTGCATGTTGGTGGACATGTCGCCGGTCACCGCGCTCTGCTCCTCCACCGCCCCGGCGGAGACGGTGACGAACTCCATCAGGTTGCTGGTGGCCTGACGGATGTTGCCCAGCGAGGAGACGACGTCGGACGAGACGGCCTGCATGCCTTCGATCTCCTTGGAGATCTGGGCGGTCGCGTTGGCCGACTGGTTGGCGAGATTCTTGACCTCATTGGCGACGACCGCGAATCCGCGCCCGGCCTCGCCCGCCCGCGCCGCCTCGATGGTGGCGTTCAGCGCCAGCAGGTTGATCTGGCTGGCGATGGAGCTGATCAGGTCGACGATGCCGCCCATCGCCTTGGCGACCTCCGTCAGGCGTGCCGCCGCCCGGTCGGCGTTCCCCGTCTCGTCCATCGCCGTGCTTGCCGCCTGACGGGAGCGGATCATGCTGTCGGCGATCTCCCGGGCCGACGCGGCGAGTTCCTCCGCGCTGGCGGCGACGGTCTGAACCGTGCCCTGGGTCGCACCCGAGCGCTGGGCGGCGTCCTCGGCCTGCCGGCCGGCGGCGGAGAGCGCCGTGTCGATCTCGGTGAAGTTGTTGTCGATCAGCGCCTTCAGCTGGTCCAGAAGTTCCACTTGGCGGGTGATGTCGGTGGCGAACTTGACGATCTTGCTCAGCCGGTTGCTGCTGTCGAAGACCGGGTTGTAGGAGGCCTGAATCCACACCACGCGGCCGCCCTTGCCGATCCGCTTGTACTGGGCGGCCTGGAAGCGGCCCTGCCGCAGGCTTTCCCAGAAGGCCTGGTAGTCCGCGCCGCCGTGCTCCGCCGGATCGACGAAGGTGCTGTGGTGGCGCCCTTCGATTTCGCGCAGCGTGTAGCCGAGCAGGGACAGGAAATTCTCGTTGGCGGTGATGACCGTGCCGTCGGGGGTGAATTCGATCACCGCCTGGGACTTCGAAATGGCCTCCGCCTTGCCCCGCAGATCGATGTGCTCCAGGTGGCGCTCGGTGACGTCCGTGCAGACTTTCACCACCTTGTGAGTGACACCCTGGCGGTTCTTGATCGGGTTGTAGGAGGCCTCGATCCAGACCTCGCGCCCGCCCTTGCCGATGCGCTTGAACAGGGAGGACTGGAACTCTCCCCGGCGCAGACGCTCCCAGAAATCCTTGTAATCCAGGCTGTCGTGGAGATTCGGGTCGACGAATATCCGGTGATGCTTCCCTTTGATCTCCTCGAGGCTGTATCCCATACATCGGAGAAATTGGTCGTTTGCCGACAATATGTTGCCAGATGTGTCAAAGGTAATTATGCCATTAGATTTGTCTAATGCGTTGGTTATTTCCGTCGCTTCCGTGTCTGCCGGCCTTAGAAAGGTTTTAAAGGGCATGTCGATTGTCCTTATGGCGCGAATAGGGAATGATCATTTGAGGTTATCGGCAATTTGCATAAAAAACAATTAATTGATGTTTATGTGGTCCCCTGGAGTGCCGTATCGCTTCGACGGTGACTGTATTCGTTAATATGTGCCTTTCCCCAATGGGCGATCAATCGCAATTTTTTGTTGATGTTGTGGGTATTTTTCCGGTGGTAAGCGCTCTTGGCTTGAAGGTCTTAACTCTTGCGCCATTCAACCAAAGGCATATCGTGGCATTGCATGAAGGTAAGGATGGCTTGTTCCTGTTGATGTTCTTCCATGGCGGGCTGTGATGGGGTGGGTGGCTACGGAAATGGCCGGCTTCGCCCGTCCATCGGTACCACCGGAAGTAATGCGCGTGCGGAGCCGCGTCCCTGCGGTGGCAAGGAGCGCGGCTCTGCCGGGCCACCGTCAGGGAACGATCACATAGTCGGGATTGGCGATGGCGAAGACGGCGTCGCGGTCCGGCTGGGGCGGGTAGATCCACTTGGTGTTGATCTCGCGCTTCACCGCCTTGCCCTCCTCGCGGGTCAGCCGGACCTGCCGGTCCCAGCCTTCGGTGAACAGCGCCCCCCACGGACCGAGATCGAGGCAGGTCACGTATTTGGGCTGGCTGTAGGGGTGAATGGGCAGACCGACCAGTTCCGCCGCGGCGTTGTGGCCGGCGACGCGGCCCAGGCTGAGTGCGTGCTGGCAGGACATCGCGGCGACGTTGCCGAGATCGTCGGTGGCGGCCCGCGCCACGTCCCCGGTGACGAAGATTCCCTCGCTGCCGACCGCCCGCAGGAACGGATCGGCCGGGACGCGCCCGAACCGGTCGTGCTCGCCGCTGATCTGCGCGGCGAGAGGGTTTGCGCGGGCGCCCGCCGTCCAGACGACGGTGGCGGCGGCGATGCGCTCGCCGGTGGTGGTGGTCACGCCGTCGGCGTCGATGGCGGCGACGGCCGTGCCGGCGACGATCTCCACGCCGCATTCGGCCAGCGCCTGTTCGATGACGGGGCGCGGCACGGGGCCGAGGTCGGGGCCGATGGCGGGGGCCTGCTCGACCACGACGACGCGGACCTTGGCGTCCGGACCCAGGATGGCGCGCAGCCGGTCCGGCATCTCCGCCGCCGTCTCGATGCCGGTGAAGCCCCCGCCGGCGACCACGACGGTGTTGCGCGCCGCCGTTTCCGGCTGGGCGGCCAGGGCTTTCAGATGGGCGTCGAGGGCGCGGGCGCTGTCGAGCTGATCGACGTTGAAGGCGTGCTCGGCGAGGCCGGGGATCGCCGGGGTGAACAGGCGGCTGCCGGCGGCCAGGACGAAGCGGTCATAGGGCAGGGTGACGCGGGCGCCGTCGTTGCCGGTGATCTCCACCGCTCGGCGGTCGGCGTGGATCGCCTCCACGACGCCGGGGACGTGGCGGACGCCCACGGCCTCGAACAGCGCCGCGAGGTCCGGCGCCATGCCCTCCAGCACCGCTTCGTAGAGGCGGGGGCGGATGTGGAGCTGCGGTGCCGGTGAGACGACGGTGACCGCGACGTCGCCGTCCCGGCCGGCCAGCGCCACCGCACGGGCGGCGGACAGGGCGGCCCACAATCCGGCGAAACCGGATCCGGCGATGACGATCTGCTGGGTCATGACTGTGTGTCCTTATTGAAAGCCGGACAGGGGGGAGCGTTCTGGCGCGCGGGTGCGCGGCAGCCATCCCGTCCGTCCGGCGGAGGTCCGGGAAAAGCTCAGGACATCGGGTGAGACGTGGTCGGGCCGATTATGGTGTCTGCCGTGTCCGTGACGCGGCGCGGGCGCCGAGGCGCGCATCGATCCAGGTCTGGACGTCGCCTTGGAACTCCGGCGGGGCCTTGCGTCCGAAGGTCTCGCCAACGCTGGCCAGCGTTTCCTTGGCCAGCGTGTCGCGCATCGCCTTCTCGGCCCGCAGCATCACGGCGTGGATGGCGCAGACGCCGGAGGTCGCCCAATCCGGCGGTCTGTCGTCGAAGACCGCGCAGCGGCCGCGGATTTCCTGGCAGTCGAACAGCGGTTTCTCGCCCTCGATGGCGTCGACGATGGCGAGGAAGCTGATCTCCGACGGCGCCTTGGCGAGGCGGTAGCCGCCGCGCACCCCTTCGCTGGCCGTGACGATGCCCGCCTTCTCCAGCTTCGGGAAAATCTTGGCGAGGAAGGAGGGGGAGATTCCCTGCAACTCCGCCAGATCCCGGCTGCTCAGCGGCGTGTCGCCGGCGGCAACGAGCCAGAGAAGACAGTGGATGCCGTATTCGACGCTTGCGGTGAGATGTGCCATGGCGTGGCCCGTCCAACGGTCTCGACAACACAGACCGTATCAGTCCGCGTTCACGAACGCAAGCCGGAAAACGCGGATAAAGTTTGTCAGCGTTTAGGGGCGGTGGACGCGGGCCGGAAACGGAGAAAGCCGGAGCCCACCTCGCGGTGGACTCCGGCTCTCCGGGGAAGCCGGCCGGGCGGGGGGATGGAGGCCCCGCGCCGGCCGGGGGAGGTCAGCGCACCAGATCGAACGAGTAGTCGGTCTCGCCGACAATGTTCGTGTTGGCGTCCATATCCTCGAAGATGCGATCCAGGATGCGCACCAGCACGTTCAGAGCGCCCTGGTAGCCCCAGGTCGGGTAACGGTGATGGTGGTGGCGGTCGAAGATCGGGTAGGTCAGGCGGATGAGCGGGATCTTGGTATCGCGCTCCAGATACTTGCCGTAGCTGTTGCCGATGATGTAGTCGACCTTGTCGGTGAACAGCAGCGAGCGCAGGTGCCAGAGGTCCTTGCCGCCGTAGGCCTTGCCGGACTTGCCGAACGGCGAGCCGTCGAGCACCTTCTGAACCTGCTTCTCCCACTTCTTCGAGCCGGAGGTGGACAGGATGTGCACCGGCTCGGCGCCCAGCTCCATCAGGAACTTCGACATGCCCAGGCAGAAGTCCGGGTCGCCGTACACGGCGAAGCGCTTGCCGTGCAGGTGGGTGTGGCTGTCGGCGATGGCGTCGACGAGACGGCCACGCTCCAGCTTCAGCTCCGCCGGGACCGGCTTGCCGGACAACTCGGCCAGCTTCATCAGAAGCTCGTCGGTGCCGGTGACGCCCATCGGGTAGTTGTACTTGGCGACCTGCTGGCCCTTCTCCTTGATGAACTGCAGGGACTGCGGGGTGCAGTATTCCTGCATGGAGATGGTGGCCTTGGCGTGGACGGCCTCCTTCGTGGCCTCCAGCGGGGTGCCGCCGTCATACATGCGGTATTCGCCGTCGGCCGGGGTGTCGAAGTTGTCCGACACGTCCGACAGGATGGTCAGCTGGATGCCGAACAGGCCGGCGATGCGCTTCAGCTCGCGGTTGTTGCCGACCGCGAAGCCGTCGAAGCCCGGGATCAGGTTGATCGTCTCGTTCTTCGGGGTGTCGAAGTTCTCCGACGTGCCCCAGAAGTGGGTCAGGACGCCCTTGATCATGTTGTCGTAGCCGACGATGTGGCTGCCGACGAAGGCCGGGGTGTGGGCGAAGGGAACCGGGAAATCCGCCGGGACGCTTTCCTTGTTCTTCGCGTTGCTGATGAAGCCGGACAGGTCGTCGCCGATGACTTCCGCCATGCAGGTGGTCATCACGGCGATCATCTTCGGCTTGTACAGCGCGTAGGCGTTGGCCAGGCCGTCGATCATGTTGTTCAGGCCGCCGAACACCGCCGCGTCTTCCGTCATCGACGAGGAGACCGCGGAGTTCGGCTCCTTGAAGTGGCGGGTGAGGTGCGTGCGGTAGTAGGCGACGCAGCCCTGCGAACCATGGACGAAGGGCAGGGTGCCCTCGAAGCCCTGGGCCGCGAACATCGCGCCGATCGGCTGGCAGGCCTTCGTCGGGTTGATGACGACCGCCTCACGGGCGAAGTTCTTTTCCTTGTACTCTTCCGTCTTGGTCCACGCGGAAACCCGGGCGACCTCTTCGTCGGAGTGGCCGTACTCGAACTCCGTCTTCTTGCGCTCGAACAGCTCCTTGTATTCGGGCTGACGGAAGAGCGTGAAGTGGTCGATGACCTTGTCGGCGCTCTGGGAAACGGGGTGGGACATGCTCATTACTCCTATCTTCCAGAGGCCGCTTTAGAACGGAGCCTTCATGATGCCCCAGACGGGGTTGTTGATGGCCAGATCCATGTCGCGGGCGAAGATCGCGAAGCCGTCGTAGCCGTGATACGGACCCGAGTAATCCCAGGAGTGCATCTGGCGGAAGGGCAGGCCCATCTTCTGGAAGACGTACTTTTCCTTGATGCCCGAGGCGACGAGGTCCGGACGCATCACCTCGACGAACTTCTCCAGTTCGAAGGCGGTGACGTCGTCATAGATCAGCGTGCCTTCCTTCACGTAGTGCTGGGTGCGCTGATAGTCGTCGTTGTGGGCGAACTCGTAACCCGTGCCGACGATCTCCATGCCCAGGTCATGGTAGGCGTCGACCACGTGGCGCGGACGCAGGCCGCCGACGTAGATCATCACCTTCTTGCCTTCGAGCCGCGGCTTGAACTTGGCGATGACGGCGTCGACCATCGGCTGGTACTTGGCGATGACCTTCTCCGCGTTCTCCTTGATGGTGTCATCGAAGAGAGCGGCGATCTTGCGCAGGGACTCGGCGATCTGCGACGGGCCGAAGAAGTTGTACTCCATCCACGGAATACCGAACTTCTCTTCCATGTGGCGCGCGATGTAGTTCATCGAGCGGTAGCAGTGGATGAGGTTCACCTTCGCCTTCGGCGTGTTCTCCAGCTCGGCGAGCGTGCCGTCGCCCGACCACTGGGCGATCACGCGCAGGCCGATCTCTTCCAGCAGGATGCGGCTGGCCCAGGCGTCGCCACCGATGTTGTAGTCACCGATGATGGTGACGTCGTACGGGGTGGAGACGAAGCCTTCCTTCGGCTCGGTCTTCTCGAAGATCCAGTCGCGGATGACGTCATTGGCAATGTGGTGGCCCAGCGACTGGGAGACGCCGCGGAAGCCTTCGCAACGGACCGGAACGACCGGCTTGCCCAGCTCTTCCGACTTGGCGCGGGCGACCGCCTCGATGTCGTCGCCGATCAGGCCGATCGGGCACTCGGACTGGATGGAGATGCCGTTGACGAGCGGGAACAGCTCGTTGATCTCCTCGATCACCTTGTGCAGCTTCTTGTCGCCGCCGAAGACGATGTCCTTCTCCTGGAAGTCGGAGGTGAAGTGCATCGTGCCCCAGCTGTCCACGCCGGTGTCGCCGACATAGTAGTTGCGGCGGCCGGACCAGGAGTAGTAGCCGCAGCCGACCGGGCCGTGGGAGATGTGGATCATGTCCTTGATCGGACCCCACACCACGCCCTTGGAACCGGCGTAGGCGCAACCACGGATGGTCATCACACCGGGGATCGACTTGATGTTCGACTTGACGCCGCAGTCCTTCGCCTCGGCCTCCAGCACGTTCAGGTGCTTGGCGCGGCGCTTGCGGGACTTCTCGGGATACGCTTCGAGAACCTTGTCGACGAGACCCTTGACGTCGACGCCTTCGTTCACGGACAGGCTCATGGTGCCAGTCTCCTGCATGCTCTCATTGTCCGCGCTACTGCAGCGCGGGACCGAGCCCCCTCTCTCCCACCCCGCGCACAAGGGCGGGGTGGGCTGGGGAGGGGGCCAGTTCAGACCTTTGCCCCGTCAGGGACCCAGGTATCAGGCCTTGGCGGCTTCCTTGGCCTGGAGCTCGGCGAGCTGCTGCTCCTCCGACTTCATGATGCCGAAGTCCATCAGCATCTCTTCCAGCTCTTCCATCGTGATCGGGGTCGGGATGGTGCCCTTGCCCTTGTTCGCGTGGACCTTGGCGGCGAGCTGACGGTACTCCTGGGCCTGCTGGCTGTCCGGGGCGTACTCGATGACGGTCATGCGGCGCAGCTCGGCGTGCTGCACGATGTTGGCGCGCGGCACGAAGTGGATGAGCTGGGTGCCGAGGCGGCCGGCCAGAGCCTCCGCCAGGTCGATTTCCTTGTCGGTCTGACGCTCGTTGCAGATCAGGCCGCCGAGGCGCACGCCGCCGCTGTGGGCGTACTTCAGAATGCCCTTGGCGATGTTGTTGGCGGCGTAAAGCGCCATCATCTCACCGGACATGACGATGTAGATTTCCTGGGCCTTGTTCTCGCGGATGGGCATGGCGAAACCGCCGCACACCACGTCGCCCAGCACGTCGTAGGACACGTAGTCCACGTCGTCGTACGCGCCGTTCTCTTCCAGGAAGTTGATCGAGGTGATCACGCCGCGGCCGGCGCAGCCAACCCCCGGCTCCGGACCGCCGGACTCGACGCACTTGATGCCCTTGTAGCCGATCTTGAGAACGTCCTCGAGCTCCAGATCCTCGACCGAGCCGGCTTCGGCGGCGAGGTGCAGCACGGTGTCCTGCGCCTTGGCGTGTAGGATCAGGCGGGTCGAGTCGGCCTTCGGATCGCAGCCGACGATCAGGATCTTCTGATCCAGCTCGACCAGCGCGGCCAGGGTGTTCTGGGAGGTGGTGGACTTGCCGATACCGCCCTTACCGTAGAACGCAATCTGGCGCAAAGACATGGGAGGTTACTCCTTTGCTTGGGTCTACAGGGTGTCTTCAATTCCGGGGCGGCCTGCCCAGCGGCCGCTTCGACCCTCTCTCTGCATCCCCCGTGCCAGTTCGCTGAAAATTTTTAAATCATTGAAAATGAACGAGAAATTAGATTGCGGACGAGCGCGGTCCGCTTTGTCGGGCCTGTGACATACCCGACAAAGCCCGACATTTTGTCGGGTCTCTCGCAATGAAAAGGAAGGGAGGGACGAATGTCGTCCGCCAGCGTCAGAAGACGGCGTCAGGCGGCGGCGTGGTTCAGCGCGTCGCGGGCGACGACGAGGCGCAGCGCCAGCGCCTCCAGCTCGTCGCCGTCCTGGCCCATGTCATAGAGAAGCTGGGCCAGCGATTGGCCGCGGGCGAGCAGGCGGCGCGCCTTGGCCGGGTCGGCGGGGCGGGCCAGCAGGATGCCGACGAGACGCTCCCCGGCCATGCCGGCCAGCGCGCGGCTGCGTTCGGCCAGACGGCGCTCCAGCGTGTCGAGCACCGCCGGACGTCCGGCATGGTCGAGATCCGTGCAGAACTGGTGCAGGGAGCGGAGCTGGCGCAGCAGAGCCTCGAACAGCAGCTCGTCGAGGTCGCCGCCGTTGGCGGCCTTTCCGACAAGATCGAACAGTGTGTCGGAAAGCCGCCACGCGGCCGACAGGCAGTCGTTCATCGCCTTGCGGTCGGCGGGCTCGACGAAGGCGTTGGCCTCCTCGCGGTGCTCCTCCTGGTCGTCCAGGTTCCGCAGGGCGACGACGAGCAGCCCGTCCACCGAGGCCAGTGTGGCGAGGCTGGCGTGCAGGGCCTTGATGCCGCGGTCGGCGCCGAAGCCGTCCATGGCCTCCGCCGCCCGGCGCAGCGCATGGCGGGTGAGGCGGCGCGACTGGTAAACGACGTCGCGCAGCGCGACGGTGGCGCCCAGCGTCTCCAGCATTAGCCGCCGCGCCTCGAAGCGCAGCAGGGCGTGGGCGAGGCTGTCCATGGCGCCGGCGGTGGCGCCGGCCGGGTCGTCCTCGGTGCCCGCAGCCGACGCCTCGCCGCGGACCAGCCGGTCTGCGTCGGCGCGGGCGTCCGCCTCGATGGCCGACACAACCGACAGCACGGCACCGCGTCCGGCGCCGCGCAGCAGGGCGACCAGAGCGCGCAGGGCGGTGGCCACCTCCAGCGCGCCGGGCAGTCCATCCTCGGCGGTGCCCTTGTTGTGGACGACGCGGTCGATCAGATGATCGCGCAGGCGGGGCAGCAGAACGTCCAGGATGATCGGCGCGGTGGGGCGCAGCAGCGCCTCCAGCAGGCGGCCCTGCGGCTGGCCGAGCATGGCGGCCAGCGGGTTGACCGGCTTGGGCACCAGACGCGGGCGGTGGGGCTCCAGCAGGGCCAGCACCTCGTCGCCGCGCAGCGGGGTGATGGTGCCGCGCAGCAGCCGGGCGAGCGTCACGGCGTCGCGGGCCTCCTTGGCGCCGCGCAGCGGAACCGGCGCCCGTCCCGAGCGCATCGGCATCTTTTCCGAGACGGCGGAAGGAAGAAGAACGCGCGGCGGCTGTACCGCCCGGTTGCGCGTCTCCTGTTCCTTACGCTTCATCGGCCACATGGCCTTGCCTCGTCTTGCGGTGCACTGATTCCTGTTCGAAGAACTATGGTGTCGTCGCGTCATCCGTTCAAACGGATATTTTTAAGATATTTGGAGTAAGCCAAAAGTTGTTTCGGCCGTTTAATCGAATTGTTTTTGAATTCGAAATGTATTGCGCAATGGGCGGTATCGCCCTGCGGTGACGCGGACCCTTGGCGGAGGAGCCGGTTCGCGGTATCCATGAAAGAATTGTGGATTTGGGAATGTCATGGCGGACGGTTCGGCGAGCGGTGGGTTGCGGGATGCGCGGGGGCGGCTGATCGATCCGGATTCGCCGCTGGCGCTGAAGGCGCATCGCACCAACCTGCTGAACGTGACGGCGGAAGCGCTGTGCGCGGAATCCTTCAACGGCGAGCCGCGGCGCCTGCGCATCGGCGGCACGCGCAGCGACCACGCCGTGCTGTTCGAAGCGCTCGACGAGAGCCCGAACAGTCTGATCGCCGCCGACATCTTCCAGCACTACATGGCCTTCACCTTCGGGCTGAACCCGGACTTCTCCGGCGCCGAGGGCACGGACGGGCGGCGGCGCTACCGCGCCAGCTACCTGCGCCTGCTGAAGGGGTGGCTGTTCGACAGCAACAACGCCGAGGGGGCGGTGCTGAAGGGCTGGGTGGAGAGCCGCTTCGGCCTGCTGCCCACCTATCACAAGGAACCGATCCTCCGTTTCGCCTCGGACGCGTGGCGGACCTATGGCGAGGAGAAGGTCGCCACCCGCTTCCACAACAACAACATCAACCTGCAACTCGACCTGCTGTACGAATATTGCCAGTGGTGGATGCGCCGCGGCTGGCCGGACGCGCCGATGCCGTCCCGCGCCAGCCACATCCGGCTCTACCGCGGCGTCAACGATTTCGAGGAGCACCACATCGTCGCGCGCCCCGACAGGCGCACGGCGGTCCTGCGCCTCAACAACCTCAGCTCCTTTTCCATCGAGCGCGACATCGCCGGCCAGTTCGGGGACTACATCCTCGAAACCTGGGTGCCGCTCACCAAGGTGGTCTTCTTCCGCGACATCCTGCCCCGCTACCCCTTCAAGGGGGAGGGCGAGTATCTGGTGGTCGGCGGAGACTACAGGGTGGGGGTGTCGCTTCTCTGACAACCGATCACGGAACAGATCCGGCCCATGACTGACCATTCCATCCGCTCACGCGCGCTGGGCGCCTATCTCGGACTGGCCTGCGGCGACGCGCTGGGCGCCACCGTCGAGTTTCTGACAAAGGGCGAGATCGCCCACCAATACGGCGTGCACAAGCACATCAAGGGCGGCGGCTGGCTGAAGCTGCCCGCCGGGCAGGTGACCGACGACACCGAGATGTCGATTCATCTCGGCCGCGCCATCCTGGCCGCCCCGGAATGGGACGCCCGCCGCGCGGCGGCGGAGTTCGCCATCTGGCTGAAGGGCGTTCCCGTCGATGTCGGGGACACGACACGGCGCGGCATCCGCCGCTTCATCATGCACGGCACCCTGTCGGAGCCGGAGAGCGAGTATCACGCCGGCAACGGAGCGGCGATGCGCAACCTGCCGGTCGCCCTGGCGACGCTGGGCGACGACGCAGCCTTCGAGCAATGGACGGTCGAGCAGGCGCACATCACCCATTGCAACGCCATGTCCGACGCGGCGACCCTGACGCTCGGCCACATGGTCCGCCGTCTGGTGCTGGGCGGCAGCGTGCGCGACGTGCGTGACGAATCGAACAAGCTCATCGAGAAGCACCGGCAGTTCAAATTCCAGCCCTACCGGGGCCTGGCCACCGCCTACATCGTCGATACGATGCAGACGGTCATGCACTATTATTTCCAGACCGACTCCGTGGAGTCCTGTGTCGTCGAGACCGTCAACCAGGGCGGCGACGCCGACACCACCGGCGCCATCGCCGGCATGCTGGCCGGCGCCACCTACGGGGTGGAGACCATCCCGCCGCGCTGGCTGCGCAAGCTCGACCGCGCCGTCTATGACGAAATCTGCGCCCAGGTGGACGGGCTGCTTGCCCGCGCCCCGGCGCTCAAGCAGGGGTGACTTCGACCATGGCCGACGTGATCTTCTTCGAAAAGCCCGGCTGCGCCGGCAACAACCGCCAGAAGGCGCTGCTGGCGGAGGCCGGGCACACCGTCCACGCCCGCGACCTTCTGTCCGAGCCCTGGACGGCGGACAGCCTTCGCCCCTTCTTCGGAGACCGCCCGGTGTCGGACTGGTTCAACCGCGCCGCCCCGGCGGTGAAGAACGGGGAGGTCGATCCGGAGGCGCTGGACGAGGCCGCGGCCCTGACGCTGATGCTGAAGACGCCGCTGCTGATCCGCCGCCCGCTGATACAGGTGGGCGACCGTCGCGACTGCGGCTTCGAGGCGGAGCGGGTGGACGCCTGGATCGGGCTGGCCGCCGGAGCCCCGGAGGGCAAGCTGGAAGGCTGCGCCCGCGCCGGGATGCCGCCCTGCCCACCACCCGCAAAGGGGTGACGGGACAACCCGGTCTGTCGTAGGTTTGCCCCCATCCTGTCTGACACCCGACAATCCAGCGATGGGGGCCGATCCATGTGCGAACTCCTGGGCATGAGCGCCAACGTGCCCACGGACATCTGCTTCAGCTTTCGCGGCCTGATGCGCCGCGGCGGGCAGACCGGTCCGCATCGCGACGGCTGGGGAATCGCCTTCTACGAGGGGAAGGGCTGCCGCGCCTTCCACGACCCGGCGCCGAGCTGCGAGTCGGAGATCGCGCGGCTGGTCAGCAGCTATTCCATCAAATCCTGCGTGGTGATCTCCCACATCCGCCGCGCCAACCGCGGCCGGGTGTCGCTGGAGAACACCCACCCCTTCACGCGGGAGCTGTGGGGCCGCGTCTGGACCTTCGCCCACAACGGCCAGCTCAAGGGCATCAAGGAACGGACGCTGACCTTCTACGAGCCGGTCGGGACGACGGACAGCGAGCATGCCTTCTGCTGGCTGCTCGACCAGATCCGCATGCAGTATCCGGAACCGCCCAAGAGCAGCGGCGCCCTGATGCGGCTGATCCGCGACCTCGCCACCGACCTCGGCACGCTGGGCGTCTTCAACATGCTGCTCAGCGACGGGCGGTACCTGTGGTGCCACTGCGCGACCAACCTCGCCTGGCTGACCCGCAAGGCCCCCTTCGGCCCGGCGACCCTGATCGACGAGGACATGAGCGTCGATTTTGCCAAGGAGACGACGCCCGACGACGTGGTGACGGTCGTTGCCACCCGGCCCCTGACCCGCGACGAGAACTGGACCGTCATGAAGGGCGGCGAGATGGTCGTGTTCAAGGGCGGCAATCGGGTTCGCTGACCGGGGATTGTTCTGATCTGTGCAACGAAGATTGGCGAAATCGGGGCTCAATCGATTGGCGTAAGCGGGCTTATGGTCACTCCCGAAACACACAGAAGCGGTGACGGTGCCGGACCGGCGCCCCGCTTCCCGGACAGGAAGACGTGACCATGAAGATCCTTCACATCGACTCCAGCCCGCTGGGCGACGCCTCCGTTTCGCGCCAGCTCACCGCCTCCATCGTCGGGGCGCTGCGTCAGGCGACTCCGGGCGCCGAGGTTTCCCACCGCGACCTGACCGTCGCCCCGCCGGACCACCTGACGGGCGAGCTGATGCAGGTCGTGAAGTTCCGCAACCTGGAGGGCCTGACCGCCCGCCAGCAGGAAGAGCTGGCCCTGACCGACGCGCTGGTCGACGAGTTCCTGGCCGCCG
The DNA here is from genome assembly GCF_016632405.1 of Azospirillum aestuarii. Lineage (NCBI taxonomy): Bacteria > Pseudomonadati > Pseudomonadota > Alphaproteobacteria > Rhodospirillales > Azospirillaceae > Azospirillum > Azospirillum aestuarii. Next base: position 59,238 of record NZ_JAEPIV010000002.1, on the reverse strand, counting down.
ACGTCGTGGTGATCGGCGCCCCGATGTACAACTTCACGGTCCCGACCCAGCTCAAGGCCTGGATCGACCGCATCGCCCAGGCGGGCCGCACCTTCCGCTACACCGAGACTGGCCCGGTCGGTCTGGCCGGCGGCAAGAAGGTCTACATCGCCTCGACGCGCGGCGGCGTCTACTCGACCAACGCCGCGATGAGCGCGCTGGATCATCAGGAGGCCTTCCTGCGCACGGTTCTGGGCTTCCTGGGCGTCACCGACGTGACGGTGATCCGCGCCGAGGGCGTCGGCATGGGTCCGGACGCCCGCGCCAAGGCGCTGGCCGCCGCTCAGCAGGAAATCGACGCCCTGGCGACCCCGGTCGCGGCGTAAAGGAACAAGCGACACAAGAATGTCCCCTCTCCCCTCTGGGGAGAGGGTTAGGGTGAGGGGGGTGCGCGTGGCGGACCGTCCGGCACAAGCGCAACCCCCTCACCCGGCCCTTCGGGCCACCCTCTCCCCAGAGGGGAGAGGAGTGTTTTACGTCCCCATCGCGTCGCCAATCCGCCGGACGGCCTCGTCCAGAGGCAGGTCGAGGCGGGTGATGTTCTGCAGCTCCAGGAAGCGCGCCTCGTTCTTCGACAGCTCGCCTTCGATCACCGCCCAATGCCGGTCGGACGAGCGCTTGGCGATCTGGCGGGCGAAGGTGCGCTGGATTTCCTGGTCGAAGCGGCAGCCGAGATAGAGAAAGCTCCGGCCCGCCCGGCGCTCCTGAACGACGGCGGGGATCGGCGTCTGGATGTCGATCTCCGTCAGGATCTCGACGAAGTCGCTGTCGGAGATCAGGTAGTTTCCCGCCGGGGCCGCGCTGCCCGATGGCTTGTAGAGCAGCGTTTCCCAGCCCGACGCCGCCCCGGCCTCGACCTCCGCCCCGCCGGGGGCGTAGTATTTCACCCATTCGCCGACGCCCTGCGGATGGGACAGGCCCTGGATCTGGCCCCAGCTCCGGTCCGGAGCGGCGGTCAGCAGGCTTTCCAGCGTGTTGTCGTACCAGACATCGACGATCATCGGCGGGGCGGGCAGGGTGGCCAGCCACTGGTGCACCGGCGTCGCCGGGACATCGCGCTTGAAGATCTCGTTCAGGATGCCGTCCAGCGTCTTGCGGTGGCGCCGCGATTCGATGAACTGGGCGACGGCGGTCAACTGGCTGCGGATGCGGCCCGGTGCGGCGACCTTGGCGTTCAGCCGCTGCGCCAGTTCCAGCGAGGTGCGCGGGATCGGGCAGTCGGCCTCCGGCAGCAGCGCGAAGGCGCCCGGCCCGAGATAGGGCACCACGCCCCGCGCCTTCAGCGCCGCGGCGATCTCCGCCACGATGGTGTCGGTGTCCATGCTGTCGATGACGGCGGTGTCGGTCATGCTAACCCCGTTCGGCTGGCGTTTGCCCCCTCCCTGACCCTCCCCCGCGGGGCGGGGGAGGGGAAATGCGCTGGGAAGGGGTCGCGTTTCACAAATAGATCGCCGCGCCCGCCCCCGTGTTGACGGTGGCGTCCTTCAGCGTCTCCACGATGAACTGCACCTCGTCGGCGGTGACCTTGTGGTGCAGCGGCAGGGCCAGAACGCGGTCGACCGTTTTCTGGCAGACCGGGCAGTCGGCCCGGCTGGCGCCGCGTTCCTGGTAATATTGCTGGGTGTAGAGCGCCTGCCCGTAGTCCGACGCCTCGACGTCGTGCGTCGCCAAGTCCTCCAGCACCGCCTTGCGCCCCGACGCGGTGAAGCGGGTGCCGAGATGGACGGCGTAGACCATCGGATGAACGTCGTCGGCGCCCGGCCCCTTGTAGGGTGGTTTGATGCCCTCGAAGGAGGCCATGGCCGCCTCGTAGAAGCCGACCACCTCCCGGCGCTTCGCCAGGATCTCCGGCAGGCGCTTCAACTGGACGAGTCCCAGCGCGGCGGTCAGGTTGCTCATGCCCGCCTGGAAGGGGATGGTGCGGGTGATGACCACCGTGTTGCGGTGCTCCATCTCGCGGCGGCGCAGGTAGCGGAGCTGGTGAGCGAGGTTGCGGTCGTCGGTGACGATCATCCCGCCTTCACCCGTCACCAGCACGCCGGGTTCGGAGAAGTCGAAGACCGCGCAGTTGCCGAAGCTGCCGACCAGCTTCCCCTTGTAGGAGGAGCCGATGGCTTCGGTCGAATCCTCGATCAGGATCAGCCCCTTGTCGGTGGCGAGCGCGCGCAGCTCGTCCCAGTGGGCGGGGTGGCCGTTGACGTTGCCGGCCAGGATGGCCTTGGTCCGTGGCGTGATCCTGGCCTCGGCCTTGGCCGGGTTGATGGTGTGCTGCCAGTAGTCGATGTCGACGAAGACCGGCTCCGCGCCGGCCAGCGCGATGGCGTGCTGCACCTGATGCCAGCCGAAGGGGGAGCACAGAACCTCGTCTCCCGGCCCGATGCCGTAGGCCTTCAGGACCATCAGCGTGGCGATGGTGCCGCTGGACACCGCCACCGCGTGGGCGCGGCCGAGCCAGGCGGCGAAGGCGTTCTCGAACCCCTCCGTCATCCGTCCGTCGCTGAGGCTGCCGGAGGTGAGGATGCGGCTGATGACCGCCACCTCCGCTTCCGAAATATCCGGGTCGATCAGCGGGATGTAGTCGCCGAGTTCGCCGTCTTCGGCTGAATCGTCCGGGGGCGTCGTCATTCCGCGATCCTCATTCAGTCGTCCTCGTCCCGTTGCGCGATCACCACGCCGGTCGCCGTCTCCGGCTTGTTGGTGATGAGCCAGCAATGGTTGGTGCCGTCCACGAGGTAGAGGTTGAAGCCGGGCTCCTCCCGGAAGGCGTCCTCCGCCATCACCGCGGCGTGTGCCCCGGTGACGTTGGACAGGTCCGGGTTCGCCTCGCGCACGGCGCGGACCACGGCGTCGAGCCGGGTCCCGTCCGCGAAGAGTCTGCCGGCCAGGGCGGCGATGGCGTCGATCCGTTCCGGGGTCAGGGCCATGGCCGTCACTCCGCGCCGCGCTTCTTGGCCTCGACGGTGATGGGCAGGCGGGTGTCCGCCGGCATCTCCGGCAGGTCCAGCGTCCAGCCGTTGGCGACCTTGACCCAGCCGCCCCACAGGCCCGGCTTTTCCATCTCGGTGATGGGCTCCTCCAGGTCCTTCTTGGCGACGTAGATCGTGTATTGCTCACCGGCCTTGCGCACCATCACCTTCATGTCACTCTCCAGTCGTCGTGTGTTTGGCTGTCGTTTGGTCAGGCCGCGATCCGCGCGTAGAGCGCGGGAAACTCGTTGAGGACCGATTCCACCTCCTCCGCCGTGTTGTAGCGGCTGAGGGAGAAGCGCAGGCTGGCCGCCGCCTCCGCCGGGGTCAGGCCCATGGCGGTCAGGACGTGGCTCGGTTCGTTGCCGCCGGAAGCACAGGCCGCCCCCATGGAGACGGCGATGCCGGCGCGGTCGAGCCGCATCAGCAATTCCTCCGCGTCCAGCGGGCGGCCCTGCGGGTCGGCGAAGCGGATGTTGCTGGTGTTGGACAGGCGGTCCGCCCCCTCGCCGTTGACCCGGCTGCCCGGCCAGCCGGCGAGCACGCCGCGCTCCAGCCGGTCGCGCAGGATCGCCATGTCCCCGGCCTCCGCCACCATGGCGGCGGCGCGGCCGGCGGCGGCGCCGAAGCCGACGATGGCCGGCACATTCTCCGTTCCGCCGCGGCGGTGGCGCTCCTGATGGCCGTGGATCAGCGGGGTGAAGGGCACGCCCTTGCGGATGAAGAGGGCGCCGATGCCCTTCGGCCCGTGCATCTTGTGGGCGGACAGGGTCAGCAGGTCGGCGTTCACCGCGTCCACTTTTATGGGCACCCGTCCGGCGGCCTGCACCGCGTCGGTGTGGAACAGGGCGCCGCGGGCCTGGGCAATGTCGGCGGCGGCGCCGACCGGCTGGATCGCCCCGGTCTCGTTGTTCGCCCACATGACGGAAACCAGAGCCGTGTCGGGCGTCACCGCGTCGCGCAGGTCGGCGAGCGCGATGGTGCCGGTGCCGTCCACCGGCAGGACGGTGACCCGCCAGCCCTGCCGCTCCAGATCCCCCGCCAGCATCAGGGTCGAGGGATGCTCGATCGCCGTGGTGACGAGGTGGCGGCGTTCCGGACGCTCCGCCGCGACGGCGCGCAGCGTGCCGATCAGGGCCGTGTGGTTGGCCTCCGTCGCGCTGGCGGTGAAGAGGATGTCCGCGGCCTTCGCGCCGACCAGCGCCGCCACCTGGGCGCGCGCCTCGCCCACCGCCCGCTTGGCCGCCATGCCGGCGGCGTGCGGGCTGGAGGGGTTGCCGAACTCCCCGAACAGGTGCGGCAGCATCGCCTCCCGCACCTCGGGCGCCAGCGGGGTCGTCGCGTTGTTGTCGAGATAGATCATGGGTCCATCGGAAGCCGTGGCACGGGTGGGCGGAACCGCATCAGTCCATCACGCCGGGGACGCCGCGGCGGCGGCCGTCGGCGGGGGCGATCTCCTCCTCCAGGCAGCCGACGACGACACCGGCCGGGAATTCCACCAGATAGACGGGGATCTGCGTGCCCTCGGCGTGGCCGATGCGCACGATGGTGCCGGGCGTGCCCTTCGGGGCCAGCAGAGCGCCATCCTCGGCGTTGGGGTGGCTGCCGTCGTTGTGCAGGTCCACCGTGGCAATGACCGCCAGACCCCAGTCGTAGAGCGGTTCGCGCGGCGGGATGAAGCCGGGCTTCTTCGCTTCGGTAACGGCGTCGCTCATCGCGTGCTCCTCAGGCGGTGGGTCACTGTGGGGATAAGTCACTGCGGATCGTTGCAGTGTGCGTCGACCAGTTCGAGTTCCTTGGCGCGCATGCCGACGATGATGCGCTTCTCGTAAAAATCGATGCCGTAGATGTAATACATCTGCAGGTAAGTGCCGATCGACTTGACGTAGCCGACATCGCCGGTGCGGATCAGGAAGTCGCCCATCGGGCGTCCGGGATAGGTGCCGTCGTTGCGCACGTCGCGAAGGGCGCGGACCTTCTGGCCCTCCTCGAAGGCGGGGCGGTCTTCCAGTTCGATCGGTTCGTTCGGATCGCGGGCGCGCTCGCGCATTCGGTGCTCCTTGGTCCGGTCAGTCAGGGGGCCGGTCAGTCGGGGATCAGGTCGCCGGTGGCGGGCAGTCCGGCGCGGCGCTTCTGCGCCACGGTGCGGACGTCGTCCACCGGGTCTTCGGTCAGTGGGGCGAGGTCTTCGGGCGGCAGGCGGCTGGCGACGACGAAACGCACGCACCAGTCGGCGTCGCGGATCAGCGCGGCCAGCTTTTCCGGCGGCAGGCGCCGGGCCACGACCATGCGCACGCGGGCGCTGTCGTCCCAGGCCATGCTCATCAGCCACTCCAGCCCGATGCGGTTGGCGACCTCCAGCCGGATTTCCGGGTCCTCGTCGTGCATCATCGCCGGCAGCATGCCCTCGGGCACGCGGCGGGCGACGCGCAGGCGGACGGAATAGTCGGGGTCGCGCATCAGCGGGGCGAGGTCGGCCTCCTCCAGCCGGGAGGCGACGGCGATGCGCACCTCTCGGTCGGGGTCGCCGCGCATCTTCAGCAGCAGGCGGCGCGGCAGGCGGCGGGCGACGGCGGCGCGCACCGTCTCGTCCGGATCGTCCATCAGCCGCGGCACGATGAAGATCGGCGCGAAGCGGGCGGCGTTGGCGCGGACCTCGAAATAGGGATGGTCGAGATGCTCGCCGGCCAGATCGTCGTTCCATTGGAAGAAGCGCTGGATGCGCTTGGCGTAGCGGTCGTGCACGCAGGCGCGCAGCGGTTCGCAGCGCCCCTCGGCCAGACGGTCGCGGAAGGCGCAGCCGTCGCAATCGACGGGGTTGCCCAGCCAGTCCAGCGCCTTGTCGATGTCGTCGCTCATGCATCGTCCTCCGGGCCGGCTTCGAAACGATCGGCGGCGGCGAGCAGGCGGGTGGTTCCGAAGCGGTCCTTCGGGTCCAGCTCCCGGACCTTGTTCAGGGCCTCGCGCCCTTCGGCCAGACGGCCCAGGCGCAGATGCAGGTAGCCGACCGCGGTCAGGGCGAACAGGAACAGGCGCGGGGCCGGCTCCAGACCCGCGAAGTCAGCCCCCAATGATTTGGAAGAATCCTGGCCGACCATGCGCCAGTCGGTGTGGTTCAGGCCGATGGCCGCCATGGCGTGGCCGAGCATCCGCTCGCCGTAGAGCAGGGCGGTGTCCAGGTTGGCCTTGTAGAAGTGGAACTTGTAATGGCCGAGATCGACCAGCCGGTGCCCCGGCGCCAGCTCGGCGGCGCGGGCGAGGTAGCGCTCCGCCGCCTCGGCGTCGGCGTGGCTGGCGGCGGCGAGATGCAGGAACCGCTCCGCCTCGGGCGGCAGGTCGCCGCCGTAGTAACGGCGGTTGAGCCAGCCTTCATCCACCTCGTCCAGCATGGCGGTGCGCTCCATGGACACCCTCTCCCGTGATGGGACGGGAGAGGGGTTTCGGGCGATCAGGCCGGGACGCAGCAGTCGGCCGGGCAGACCGAGGCGCATTGCGGGCTGGAGAACTGGCCCTTGCACTCGGTGCACAGGTCCGCGTTGATGGCGTAGGCGCCCTTCTTGAAGCTGATGGCGTTGTTCGGGCACTCGGCCTCGCAGGCGCCGCAGGCGGTGCAGTCGGAAGCCTTGATCTTGTAAGCCATGACACTCTCCTTGGGTGTGGTGGCGGCTGTTGCGGTGGGCCGCCGGGTAAGTCCGTGGGGTGATCGGGTGTTCGGGCGTCAGGCGCGCAGGGCGGTGAAGGCGCCGGTGCGGATCACCGCGTCCTGCCCCTCGCGCGCGTTGATCGCACCTTGGCCGAGGCGCTCGGCGTAGTCCTTGAAGTAGGTCAATGCCGACTCCTCGATGTATTCGAAGGCGAAGCGGTCAACCGGCTCGATGCCCGCGTCCTTGAGGTTCTGCGACGGGCAGCCGCCGATCTTGGCGACGAAGACCGCGGTGCAGTCGTTGATCGCCGACAGGACGGAGCCGAGCGCGTCCTCGTCGCCCGAGCCGCCTTCGCAATACTGGTCGACGCGGCGGTGGCCGACGAACTTGGCGCCCTTCGGGCCGACCTCGTAGATCTGGAATTCCTTGGCGTGGCCGAAATGCTCGTTGATGCGCTCGCCGCCCTTGGTGGCGACGGCGATCAGGATCGGCTGCACCTCGGTGCCGACGGTTTCGACCACATCGGCCTGCGCGGCGGCCTTGGCGGCGTGGCGCCCGGAGCGCTCGCCCTCGACATGCTCGCGGTAGGTGCGGGCGGCTTCCTGGTCGTATTCGACCTCGCCCATTGCCTCGATGCGGTCGATGGTGAATTCGGAACCGCGGTCCTCGCCGAGCAGGCCGACCGCGTCGGCGCGGCACTGGCGGCAGTGGCGCATCAGCTTGGCCCCGCCCTCGCACTGGTCCTGAAGCACCTTCAGCTCCTGGGCGGTCGGCCCGCGCTGGCCGGTCAGGCCGAAATGGGTGCCGTGCGCCGGGTCGGAGATCAGCGGCATGATGTTGTGCAGGAAGGCGCCGCGCGACTTCACGGCCTTGTTCACGTCCATCAGGTGCTCGTCGTTGATCCCCGGGATCATGACGGAGTTCACCTTCACCAGGATGCCGCGCGAGGTCAGCATCTCCAGCCCGAGCATCTGGCGCTCGTGCAGGATCTTGGCGGCGTCCAGGCCGGTCCAACGCTTGTGGTCGTGGAAGATCCAGGGATAGATGTGCTGCCCGACCTCGGGATCGACCATGTTGATGGTGATCGTGACGTGGTCGATGTTGTAGTTCGCGATGGTGTCCACATGGTCAGGCAGGGCCAGACCGTTGGTGGACAGGCACAGCTTGAGGTCCGGCGCCTTCTTCGCTAGCATTTCGAAGGTCTTGAAGGTGTTCCTGCCGCCCGCCGCCAGGCTGTCGCCGGGGCCGGCGATGCCGATGACGGAGAGCTGCGGGATCTCCTTGGCGACAGCCAGAATCTTGCGGAGCGCCTGATCGGGGGTCAGCTTCTCGGAGACCACGCCCGGCCGGCTCTCGTTCGAGCAGTCGTATTTGCGGTTGCAGTAGTTGCACTGGATGTTGCAGGCCGGCGCCACCGCGACGTGCATGCGGGCGAAATAGTGATGCGCCTCCTCGGAGTAGCAGGGGTGGTTCTTCACCTTCTCCCACACCTCCGGGGACATGTCGGCGGGGCCGTCCGACGACCCGCAGGAGGACGACGCGCAGCCGGAGGCGGCGGCGGGCGGCGCCTCGGCGGGAGCCTTCAGCTCACCCACGCCCAGGATGCTGTCGAGCGAAATAACGTTGGCCATCGTCCACTCCCTTCCCAGCCGCGCCGTCGGCGCCCTTGGTCAGGTCGTTAAAAGCAAGTTCGGGGCCAACCGCGTGAATTGTGGAGTTTCAGAAGGTTAGACGGTTGTGTCGGGCCTGTGGGCCATGTCGGTAATCCGACAAAGGCGGACAAAGCCAAACAATGGCCGACAAACACATGGCCTGTCGGGGACCCGACACGGGGGCGGCAATCGTGTTTGAAGCCCCCTCTCCCCTCTGGGGAGAGGGTTAGGGTGAGGGGGGTGCGCGTGGTGGCACATCCTGCAAAAGCGCAACCCCCTCACCGGCCCTTCGGGCCACCCTCTCCCCAGAGGGGAGAGGGTTAAGAAGGCCGACTGCGTTGCCCTATGATAGGGGCTGTCACGCGCTCCCGACCTGGAAGGTCAGGACATGGTCCTCGTCCGGCCGCAAGGGTTCCCCCCCGAAGCCGATCAGCCCTCGGCCGGTCAGCTTCGTCGAATCGCGGCGCAGCAGCAGGGAGGGGGAGTCGCCCGTGCGGATGAAGGTGCCGTTGGTCGAATGGTCGGTCAGCAGGAAGCCGCCGCGGCTGAAGTCGATCACCGCGTGCTGGCGGGAGGTCCGGCGCGACGGGACGTGCAGGCCGCAGCTCTCGTCGCGCCCCACCGTGACGCGCGGCAGCAGCGGGGTCAGCGTCGCGTCGGCGCCGCGCCCGGACAGGCGCAGGGACGGCAGGCCGCGCCCCCGGCCGGGTTCGGACAGGGGAAGCCCGACGGTGGCGTTGTCCTCGGCCTCCGGCGCGGCGTCGCCGTCGCGGATCTGGTGGACGCGGACCGGGGCCGCCTTTCCTTTCACCGCGACGCTGTTCAGAAGGCGGGCCCGTTTTCGCAGGGGAGGGGAGAGGCGGTCGACCAGATCGTCGGTCGCCAGGATCTCGCCGGGGCGGGCGATGGACTCCAGCCGGGCGGCGACGTTGCAGGCGTCGCCGTAGAGGTCGTCGGGGCCGGCGATCACCGGGCCGAAATGCAGCCCGGCGCGCAGACGCAGCCCGAACTCCCCTTGCCGCTCCATCATGGCGAGCGCGGCGCGGGTAGCGCCGTCGCTCATGGGGAAGCAGGCCAACAGCCCGTCGCCCAGGCTTTTCACCACCCTGCCGTCGTTCTCCCCGACGATCTGGCGCAGCCCTTCCAGCACCCGCAGGGTCAGCGCCGCCGCCTTGCGGTCGCCCGCCAGTTCATAGAGCAGCGTGCTGTCGGCGATGTCCACGAAGAGGAGCGCGAGGGGCTTTTCCATAAATCTGCGGCAACCGGGGAGAGTGCAAGGAGGTTAGCATACCCTCGGACACCTGTCCCGGTTGCGCAGCATCATGTCCCCCGCTCCCGTGGGGAGAGGGGCGCCGGGCGGCGCTGCGCCCCTCAGAAGCGCTTGATCTCGATGTTGTACTTGCGCAGGGCGTAGCTCACCTGGCGGGTCGTCATGCCGAGCAGGCGCGCGGCCTTGGCCTGCACCCAGCCGGTGCGCTCCATCGCCCAGAGCAGGCGGTCGCGCAGCGATCCCGACTCCGGCTCGTCCAGCGGCACCTCGGCGGCGGGCGGCGGAGCGGCATTGGCAGCCGATGCGGGCGCGGGAGCCGCGGCGGCGGGCGCGCTCGGCTCGGGCAGGGGCAGCGGGATCAGGGGGACCGGAACCACCGGTTGGGCGGCTCCGCAGACCGGCGACGGGCCGGCGGAACAGCCCGACGCGCAGGCCGGCCACGCGCCGCCGCCGGTACCGGCCGGTTCCGGCATCGGGGCGGGCATGGCCGGGGTCTTCGGCGCGTTGGTCGGTGCCGGAACGCCGGGGCGCCCCGGAGGCACGCGGTTGACAGACCCCGGCCCCATGGACGGGGCGAGCCCGCCGACCGAGGCGCCCAGCGTGCGGTACTGGAAGAGGACCGAAGAGTTGCAGAGATTGAGGCTGCAGGACAGCGACTCGGTGCGGATGATGCCGTCGCGCGACTGGGTGGCCGCGCGCTCGATGCAGTTTTCCAGCTCGCGCACGTTGCCGGGCCAGGTGCAGCGGTTGAGCACCTCCAGCGCCTCGTCCTCCATGACGAGGGCCATGCCGTTGTCCTTGGCGAACTTCGCCACGAAATGGCGGGCCAGCGGGCCGATGTCCTGGCGCCGCTCGCGCAGCGGCGGCAGGTGGATGGTCACCACGTTGATGCGGAAATACAGGTCGGCGCGGAACTTGCCGTGGCCGACCGCCTCCTCCAGGTTCAGGTTGGTGGCGCAGATCAGGCGGACGTCGGTCTTGATGGTTTTGGACCCGCCGACCCGCTCGAACTCCTGCTCCTGCAGCACGCGCAGCAGCTTGGCCTGGAAGTTGGGCGAGATGTCGCCGATCTCGTCCAGGAACAGCGTGCCGCCCGACGCCAGCTCGAAACGGCCCTTGTGGTCCTTCTGCGCGCCGGTGAAGGCGCCCTTCTCATGGCCGAACAGCTCCGATTCCAAGAGCGATTCCGGGAGGGCGGCGCAGTTCACGCGGATGAAGGGGGCGTCCTTGCGCGGCGACATGTTGTGGATGGCCCGCGCGATCAGCTCCTTGCCGGTGCCGCTCTCGCCGCGGATCAGCACGGTGGACTTGAAGGGCGCCACCCGATGGACCTGGGCCATCACCTCCAGCATGTTGGGGCTGGTGCAGACCACGTCGTTGATCGGGGCGGCGAGGGGGCGCAGTTCCTTCTGCATGCGGAAGGTTTCCCGCATCATGAAGCGGCGCTCCTCGGCCACGGTGCGGTGCAGCCGCACGGTCTGGCCGATCAGGTTGGCGACCATGGTCAGGAAGCGCACGTCGCTGCCGAAATGGCCCTGCGGCCCTTCGTCGGAAATGCGGTCGATGGTCAGCACGCCGACGACCACCCCCGCGGCCTTGATCGGTACGCCGACCAGCGAGGCCACCTGCTCGTCCAGGTCCTCGCGCCCGCCGGTGCGGTTGAGGAACAGCGGTTCCTCCGCCAGATTCGGGACGACGGCGGGCATGCCGGTCTTCAGGATGCGGCCGGTGATTCCTTCCCCGTCGCGGAATTCGATCTGGGCCGCGGCCTCGTTCGACAGGCCGTTCGCGGCGACCAGCCGCAGCACATTGTCCTCGCCGACCAGATAGACGCGCCCGCGGTGCATCTGCAGCTGGTAGGCCAGCGCGCGAAGCACCTCGCGCAACGTCTGCTGGAGGTCGAGAGAGGAACCGAGGATCTTGCTGACCTCATAGATGGTCAGCAGCTCCAGGTTCGACGTGGACTGGCGCATTGCACCCGGCATGATCGACACCCCCTGCTCAACCGGGACTCCGGACGCCGCGCACCAGCGCGCCCGTCGCATTGATCCCGGCACGGCGCCTTGAACCGTTCCTCCCGGGGTGGGGTGTGCGCTCGTTGCTGATCGGCGCCTTTGACCACCGGTGCGCCCGCCGCGCGTGCTTCCGTGACAAGCCGTTCGCGCTGCGGACTGTCGAAAGTTTCGGAAACTCTCGGTCGAAAGGCAAGCCCTTTTGCATATCAGTTGCTGCGGCGCACAATGACTTATGGCTGCGGCAGAACGGCGCAACCCTTGAGAAAACTGGTGTTTCGGCCGGAAATGAACTAATAACTGACTGGTCAGTAATATTTTCTCCACCCTGGGGGACGGAATGCCGGAGGATGTTCCCGCCGCTCCGCGCTGGCGCCGCCGGAAGGAGGCGCGTCCCCGGGAGATCGTCGACGCGGCCCTGACCGTCTTCGGCGAGCGCGGCTTCGCGGCAACGCGGCTGGAGGATGTCGCGGCGCGGGCCGGTGTCAGCAAGGGCACGCTCTATCTCTACTTCCCGAACAAGGAGGAGCTGTTCAAGGCGGTGGTCCGCGAGGCCATCCTGCCCAACCTGGACATGGCCGAGCGCCTGCTCGCCGGGGCGCTGGGGCCGAGCTTCGCCGTTCTGGAAACGCTGCTGACCCTCTTCGCGACGCGCATCCTGAAATCCCGCGCCGGGGCCATCCCCAAGCTGGTCATCGCGGAGGCCGGCAATTTCCCCGATCTCGCCCGCTTCTATCACGACGAGGTGATCCGCCGCGCCTTCGCCCTGCTGGCGGCGGTGCTGGAGCGCGGCATGGCGCGCGGGGAGTTCCGCCCGGTGGACGTCGATTCGACCGTCCGGCTGATCGTCGCGCCGATGCTGATGAGCGCGCTGTGGCGCTCCTCCTTCGAAGCGCTGGAGGACCGGCCGCTGGACGTTCGGAGGCTGGTGGCCGCGCACCTCGACGCGCTGCGCCGGACGCTCGCCCCGGAGGGAGGGCCGTCATCATGAGCTGGATCGCCGAAACGCTGGTGGCGGCCCTGTCCGTCCTCGGGCTGGGCGGCGGGGACGCCGTGCCCCTGGCCCACGGCTACGCCGAAGGGGAGTATCTGCGCATCGCCGCCCCGGTGGCCGGGACGCTCGACTCGCTGGCGGTGACGCGCGGCGGGCGGGTGGAGGCGGGCGCACCCCTCTTCGCACTCGACCGCACCAGCGCGCGGGCGGAGCGCGACCGGCTGGCCGCCGCGCTGGCGCAGGCGCGGGCGGAGCTGGCCGATCTGCGGACGGGCCGGCGCCCCGACGAGCTGGCGGTGGTTTCCGCCCAGCGCGCGCAGGCCGAGGCGGCGCTGCGCTATTCCGAAGCGGAACTGGCGCGGCAGCAGACGCTGGTGGCGCGCAAGGTCAGCTCCGACGACCGGCTGGACGCCGCCCGCGCCAGCCGCGACCGCGACCACGCGCGGCTGGAGGAACTGACCGCGCAACTGGCCGTCTCCAACCTGCCGGCCCGTCCCGACCAGATCCGCGCCGCCGAGAACGCCGTCGCCCAGGCCGAGGCGGCGCTGGCCCAGACGGACAAGCGCCTCGACGAGCTGGCCCCGCCGGCACCCGAGGCGGCGCTGGTCGAGGACACGCTGTTCAACCCCGGCGAATGGGTGCCGGCGGGCGCCCCGGTGGTGTCGCTGCTGCCGCCGGGAAAGCGGAAGCTGGTGGTCTTCGTTCCGGAACCGCTGATGGCCCGCGTCCGTCCGGGTGACCGGGTGACGGTGCGCTGCGACGGCTGTCCGCCCGGCCTGTCGGCGCGCGTGACCTATGTGGCGCCGCGGGTCGAGTACACCCCGCCGGTGATCTACAGCGTCGGCAGCCGCGAGAAGCTGGTCTTCCGCGTCGAGGCGCGGCTGGAGGACGGGGCAACGCTCAATCCCGGCCTGCCGGTCGATGTGGAATTGCCGCCATGAGCGGGGAGCCCGCCATCGATGTGCGCGGTCTGGTCAAGCGCTTCGGCGCCAAGACGGTGGTGGACGGCTTTTCCATCCGGGTGGAGCGCGGGCAGATCTACGGCTTCCTGGGGCCGAACGGGTCGGGCAAGACGACGACCATACGCATGCTCTGCGGGCTGCTGACCCCCGACGCCGGGGAGGGGGCCTGCCTCGGGCTCGACATCCGCCGCCAGAGCGCCGCCATCAAGCGGCAGGTCGGCTACATGACCCAGAAGTTCAGCTTCTGGGAGGATCTGAGCATCGCCGAGAACCTGGATTTCGTCGCCCGCATGTACGGGCTGCCGGACCGGAGGGCCAAGGTCGCGGCGGCGCTGGAGCGGCTGGGGCTGGGCAACCGGCGGGCGCAGCTGGCGGGCGAGCTGTCCGGCGGCTGGAAGCAGCGTCTGGCGCTGGCCGCCTGCATCCTGCACGAGCCGAAGCTGCTGCTGCTCGACGAGCCGACCGCCGGGGTCGATCCCAAGGCGCGACGGGAGTTCTGGGACGAGATTCACCGGCTGGCCGACGAAGGGCTGACCGTGCTGGTCAGCACCCATTACATGGACGAGGCGGAACGCTGCCACGCCATCGCCTACCTCGCCTACGGCCGGCTGATGACCCAGGGCAGCGTGGAGCAGGTGATCGCCACATCGGGCTTGGTCACCTACGAGGTGGGTTCACGAGGGATGGGCGGGCCGGACCTCGGGCGTGTCGCGGCGGCGCTGCGGGACTGCCCCGGCGTCGAGATGGTCGCCGCCTTCGGCGCCCGGCTGCATGTCAGCGGCGGCGGCGGCGCTGCCCTGGACGAGGCTCTGCGCCCCTGGGCCGGCGACTCGGGCCTGCTGGTCAGGCGGACGGAGCCGACACTGGAGGACGTGTTCATCCATCTGATGAACCGCAGCACGGACAACTTCGCATGACCGCGCCGTCGGCGGGCAGGATCGGGCCGTCCCCATACCGGTGCGAAAGCCGGTGTGGGGACGGCGCGCGGTCACTCGAACTTGGCGGAGGTCACGCCGGTGTTCTTGTTCCAGCGCAGCGTCAGCTTGGAGATCTTGCACAGGTTCAGGTTCTGCCAGACCGCCGACTCGCCGTCGTCGTAGATGACCTTCATGTCCCACTTGCAGGTCTTCTCGGCCTTGTCGAAGCTCAGTTCGAACTCTTCGCCGTCCTCGAGGACGTCGCGGCCGAGAATGTCCTCGTCCCACTTCTCGTTGGCGGACTCGCTGACGTAGATGTGCTTCAGCGCATAGCCCGTCTCATTCGCGATGGTGAAATCCTGTTGCCCGGCCAGGGCAACGCCGTGAAACAGGAACATGGCGGCGACGGCGGCGGCGCTCTTGGCAAGAATAGATGTCACGGCATGTCTCCTGCATACGAGTTAATCCATTTGGACGATGCTTGAGGCAATTTCGATATGTCAATGGGTGCCAAGTGACTGGATGAGGCTTTGAAGTGGAAAGTTGTGTTTCCGTCCCGAAGCACGCGAAACGGAGGTGGCGGTATGGCGCGGTTTTCCTTTGCGCGCTTCGTCGCGGTGATGGTGAAGGAGTTCATCCAGATGCGGCGCGACCGGCTGACCTTCGCCATGATGGTGGGGGTGCCGGTGCTCCAACTCGTGCTGTTCGGCTTCGCCATCAATTCCGACCCGAAAAGCCTGCCGACCGCCGTCCACGCCGCCGACTCCAGCCCCTTCGCGCGCACGCTGGTGTCGGCCATGGCGAACTCCGGCTATTTCGACGTGGCCCGCGGCGCCGACAGCCCGGCGGAGCTGGACCGCCTGCTGGCCGAAGGACGGGTGCAGTTCGCCGTCACCATCCCCGCCGGATTCGCCCGCGATCTGCAGCGGGGCGAGCGTCCCGTGCTGCTGGTCGAGGCCGACGCGACCGACCCGGCGGCGACCAGCAACGCGCTGGCCGCCCTGTCCACCCTCGCGCGGCAGGCGCTGGACCCCGACCTGACCGGACCGTTGGCCCATCTGCGCTCCACCCCCGACCCGGTCGAGCTGCGGGTCCACCGCCGCTACAACCCGGAGGGCATCACCCAGTACAACGTGGTGCCCGGCCTGATGGGGGTGGTCCTGACCATGACCATGGTGATGATGACCGCGCTGGCCGTCACCCGCGAGCGGGAGCGCGGAACTATGGAGAACCTGCTGGCGATGCCCGTCCGCCCGTTCGAGGTGATGCTGGGCAAGATCGTGCCCTTCATCCTGGTCGGCTACATCCAGGTCGTCATCATCGTCCTGGCCGCCCGGCTGCTGTTCGGTGTGCCCATCGTCGGCAGCCTGACCCTGCTCTCGGCGGTGCTCGTGCTGTTCATCGCCGCCAATCTGGCGGTGGGGTTCACCTTCTCGACGGTGGCGAAGAACCAGCTTCAGGCGATGCAGATGTCCTTCTTCTTCTTTCTGCCGTCGATGCTGCTGTCCGGCTTCATGTTTCCCTTCCGCGGCATGCCCGGCTGGGCGCAGGCGGTGGGGGAGGTCCTGCCGCTGACCCATTTCCTGCGCATCGTCCGCGGCATTCTCCTGAAGGGCAACGGCCCGGCGGAGATCGCGGGGGAGGTGGCGGCGCTGCTGATTTTCCTGGCGGTGGTCACCGTCGTCGCGCTGAAACGCTACCGGCAGACCTTGGACTGAGCAGTAAACGGGGGCTGGGTATGGCCCGTCATCGTCGCCGCCAAGTCGACATCGGCTGTGACATGGGCGTGAGCCTCACTTTTCGTTAAGGAACATTGGCTCTAATCTTTCCCGATTGGCGGTCCGTGGGGGAAGATGATGCGGCGCTCGGCGGTTGGGGTTCTCGCGGCGGTTCTGATCGCCGCCGGTCTAGCCGGCCCGGCAGAGGCCGGATCGCACAAGAAGAAGAAGCCCGCGCCGCCGGCCCCCAATTCCATCGCCTGGAGTCAGGTGAGCGGCCCGGCCCTGGGGCCGGCCCAGTCGATCGGCGGCTACGCCGCGGGCTGCGTCACGGGCGCTCAGGCCCTGCCGGGGGAAGGCACCGGTTATCAGGTGATCCGCATGTCCCGCCAACGCTATTACGGCCATCCGGAACTGATCGACTATCTGAAGGGTTTCGGGCGGAAGGTCGCCGCGGCCGGGCTGGGGACCGCGCTGATCGGCGACATGGGGCAGGCGCGCGGCGGCCCGATGAGCTTCGGCCATGCCAGCCACCAGATCGGGTTGGACGCCGACATCTGGCTGCGGCTCGACCACCCGCCGATGGGACGCAACGCGCGGGAAGGCCTGACCGAGATCAAGTACGTCGATTACGGGCGCGTCCGCGTCACCGAGGACTGGTCGGAGCGGCAGGCCCAGCTCGTCCGCATCGCCGCCAGCGATCCGCGGGTGACCCGCATCTTCGTCAACCCGGCGATCAAGCTCGCCATGTGCCGCCATTCCTGGCCGGACCGCGCCTTTTTGCGCAAGCTGCGCCCCTGGCACGGCCATGACGGGCACATGCACATCCGGCTCGGCTGCCCGGCGGGAAGCCCGCAATGCGAGGACCAGCGCGACATTCCCGACGGCGACGGCTGCGGGGACGAGGTCGAATCCTGGCTCGGCTCCGTCTATCCGGTGGTGGAGAAGCACAACGGCAAGCCGCAGCCGCGCTACGTCAACATGCCGCCCGCCTGCACAGCGGTGCTGCGCGCCGCCGGCACGCGGGTCGCCGCCATCGACGATTCGCATACGGAGAAGGCGTTACGGTAATGTGACGCAGGATTTTGCGCTTGCACGAACGGAGCGCCCGGATACTGTGAAAGTCGGAATGAATTCGTTCGCGCGGTGGAAAGACCATGTCCACCCCGCGAACGAACCGGTCGTCCGGCGGTCCAGGCAACGGGGCAGGCGCGAAGGCGATGAGCGATAACAGCGGACACGACCACGCGGGCGCTCCCCGCATCACGCTCAAGACCCGCCTTCACGCCTGGTGGGAGGGGTACGACCTCTCCGGCCTGAAGGGCAAGGGCGGGGAGGAGGACGGCAAGCCGCGGGCCGGCGCCGTTCCGGCCCAGCCCGCCGTCCGGGGCCATGGCCCCGGCGTGAACCGCTGGGGCAAGCCGCTGTGGAGCGCCACGCGGATCGAGGTGGCCGAGAAGCTGTGGGGCGAGGGCTTCAACACGCCGGGCGGCCACGACCACATCCCCTATCTGGTGAAGCCGCTGGGACTCAATCCGGCGATGAGCGTGCTGGACCTGTCCGCCGGTCTGGGCGGCACCAGCCGCACCATGGCGAGCAAGTACGGCTGCTGGGTCACCGGGCTGGAGGCGGCTGAAATTCTGGCCAAGGAGGGGATGATCCGCTCCTTCAAGGAGGGGCTGGAGAAGAAGGCCCCGATCGAAACCTACGACCCGGAGAATTTCAGCTATCCCAAGCGCGTGGACGCCATCGTCTACAAGGAGGGGATGTTCTCCGTGCGCGGCAAGGACCAGCTGTTCGACGGGATGGAGCTGGCGCTGAAGCCGCGCGGCCATCTGCTGATGACCGATTACGTGATCGAGCCGGCGCTGGCCGGAGCCAAGGCCGTCCAGGTCTGGTGCGACAAGGAGCCGATGCAGCCGCATTTGTGGTCCAAGGACCAGATGGCCGCCGCCTTCGCCCAGCGGAATCTGGACCTGCGAATCGCCGAGGACATCACCGACACCCATCGCGGCCTGATCGTGAGCGCCATCCAGGGGCTGGTCGAGCATCTGGAGCGCCATCATCTCGACCACGAGACCAAGCTCGCCGTGATGGACGAGGTGGAGCTGTGGGTCCGCCGCGTTTCCGCCATCGAGGCGGGGATGCGGGTCTGTCGTTTCTACGCGCTGAAACCGGCGGAGTAGCGTCGAAACGGCCGCATCCGGCGGGAAACGCAACCGCGACGGGGGCCGTTGACAGCGGGGGTGCGCCGCACTATGGTGCGCGCCTTCGATCGAGCCGCCGACCGACCAGGATGAAGAACTATGAAGATCGTTAACTCTCTGAAGTCGATGAAGACGCGCCACAAGGCCTGCCGCGTGATCCGCCGCAAGGGCCGCGTCTACGTCATCAACAAGCAGAACCCGCGCTTCAAGGCCCGCCAGGGCTGAGACCGGCGGCCGGGTCCGCCCGGCCGACGAGCATCGGGTTTCTCGCAAGAGCCGCGCCTTTCGGGCGCGGCTCTTGCGTTTTGGGGGATCGGTTCGCCCATTGGCCGATCCCTCACCGGCTTGTGCGCGTCCCGCCGGCAATGATACCACTGGTTACGGAATGCATCCGGAACCAACCGGTGCGAATCACGGGGGAGGACGGCCGGCCATGCGGATGCCCGCGCCCGACGACGGCGTCATCGCGCGCCGCCGCGAGATCATCGCAGCGCTGCGGGCCATCGTGCCCGGCGAGGGGGTGATCGCCGACGAAAGCGAACTGCGCGCCTATGAATGCGACGGGCTGACCGCCTACCGCCAGCTCCCCATGGTCGTGGTGCTCCCCAGCACGGTGGAGCAGGTGAGCCGGGTGCTCAGGACCTGCAAGGCGATGGGGGTAAAGGTGGTGCCGCGCGGCGCCGGCACTTCCCTGTCGGGCGGTGCGCTGCCGCTGGCCGACGGCGTGCTGCTGGGGATGGGCAAGTTCAACCGCATCCTCGACATCGACTTCGCCAATCGCTGCGTGGTGACCCAGCCGGGGGTGACCAACCTCGGCATCTCCAACGCGGTGGCGCATGAGGGCTTCTATTACGCGCCCGATCCCTCCAGCCAGATCGCCTGCACCATCGGCGGCAACATCGCGGAGAATTCCGGCGGGGTGCATTGCCTGAAATACGGGCTGACCACCAACAACGTCCTAGGGCTGGAGATGGTGCTGATGGACGGCACCGTCCTGCGGCTGGGCGGCAAGCATCTCGACGCCGGCGGCTACGACCTGATGGGCGTCGTCACCGGCTCCGAAGGGCTGCTCGGCGTGGTGACCGAGGTCACGGTGCGCATCCTCAGGAAGCCGGCCACCGCCCGCGCCGTGCTGATCGGCTTCCCGACCAGCGAGCAGGGCGGCGACTGCGTGGCCGCCATCATCGCCGCGGGGATCATCCCCGGCGGCATGGAGATGATGGACCGGCCGGCCATCCACGCGGCGGAAGATTTCGTCCATGCCGGCTACCCGCTGGACGTTGAGGCGCTGCTGATCGTCGAGTTGGACGGTCCGGCGGCGGAGGTCGACCATCTGATCGACCGGGTGGCGGAGATCGCGCGGTCGAAGGGCTGCTGCTACTCCCGAGTCTCGACCTCGGAGGAGGAGCGGCTGTCCTTCTGGGCCGGGCGCAAGGCGGCCTTCCCGGCGGTGGGACGCATCAGCCCCGATTACTACTGCATGGACGGCACCATCCCGCGCAAGGCGCTGCCCCTGGTGCTGCACCGCATGCAGGAGATGTCGGACCGCTACGCCCTGCGGGTCGCCAACGTCTTCCACGCCGGGGACGGCAACCTGCACCCGCTGATCCTCTACGACGCCAACAAGCCGGGCGAGCTGGAGCGGGCGGAGGCCTTCGGCAACGACATCCTGCGGCTGTGCGTCGAGGTCGGCGGCGTGCTGACCGGCGAGCATGGCGTGGGGGTGGAGAAGCGCGACCTGATGACCGACCAGTTCGACGAGGTCGATCTCGATCAGCAGCAGCGGATCAAATGCGCCTTCGACCCCGACGGGCTGCTGAACCCCGGCAAGGTCTTCCCCAAGCTGCACCGCTGCGCCGAGCTGGGCCGCGTGCACATCCACAAGGGGGAGCTGCGCTTCCCGGACATTCCCCGCTTCTGAGGGAGCCGTTATGACCGTGACCACCATCAAGCCCGATTCGGCGGCCCAGACCGCCGACGCGGTGCGCTGGGCCCTGTCGGAAGGGACGCCGCTGGACGTCGCCGGTTCGGGGTCCAAGCGCGGCCTCGGGCGTCCGATCCAGGCCGCCCACACACTCGATCTGTCCGGCCTGTCCGGAGTCGTCGCCTACGAGGCGGAGGAGCTGGTGCTGACCGCCAAGGCCGGCACGCCGATGGCCGAGATCCTGCCGATGCTGGCGGAGCGGCGGCAGCAGCTCGCCTTCGAGCCGCAGGACCTCGGCCCGCTGTTCGGGCAACCGGAGGGGCAGGGGACGCTGGGCGGGGTGGTCGCCAGCGGGCTGGCCGGGCCGCGGCGCATCAGCGCCGGCTCCGCCCGCGACCACACGTTGGGCATCGCGGGGGTGAACGGGCGCGGCGACCTCTACAAGGGCGGCGGCAAGGTGGTGAAGAACGTCACCGGCTACGACGTGCCCAAGCTGATGGCCGGGTCCTTCGGCACGCTGACCGCTCTGACCGAGCTGACGGTGAAGGTGCTGCCGGCGCCGGAGGACGTTCGAACGCTTCTGTTGGCCGGGCGCGAGGACCGTCAGGCCGTGGCGGCGCTGACCGCGGCGCTGCAGAGCCCCTACGACGTGTCCGGCGCCGCCCATCTGCCGGCCGCCGTGGCGGCGCGGTCCGATGTGGGGGCGGTCGCCGCGGTGGGCGGGGCGGTGACCCTGGTGCGGGTGGAAGGCTTCGGCCCGTCCGTCACGGCCCGCGTCGCCGCGCTGACGGAGGAGCTTGGCGCCGACGCCGTGCTGGATCAGGACGAGTCGCGGGCGGTGTGGAGGGAGGTTCGGGACGTGGCGTATTTTGGCCCCGCTCCCTCCCCTGCGTCAGCGGGGGAGGGCCGGGGTGGGGGCGACGACTCCCGCCACATCTCCCGCCATGTCTGGAAAATCTCCGTCCAACCCTCCGAAGGGCCGCGCGTGGCGGAGTCGATCCGCTGGGCGCTGGACGCTGAACTGTATTTCGACTGGGGTGGCGGGCTGATCTGGGCGGCGGTGGCGCCGACGCCCGATGCCGCCTCCGCGATCCGCGGCTCGCTGGGCACCGCCGGCCACGCGACGCTGGTGCGTGCGCCCGAGGACGTGCGGACCACGACGGAGGTGTTCCATCCGCTGCCCGACACGGTGATGGCGCTGAGCCGCCGGGTGAAGGAGAGCTTCGACCCCTGCGGCATCCTGAACCCCGGCCGCATGCACGCGGGAGTGTAAGGCATCCATGCAGACGAACTTCACGCTCACCCAGCTCGCCAACGCCGACTACCGGGACTCGGAAGCGATCCTGCGCAAGTGCGTCCATTGCGGCTTCTGCACGGCGACCTGTCCGACCTACGTCCTGCTGGGCGACGAGCTGGACAGCCCGCGCGGCCGCATCTACCAGATCAAGGACATGCTGGAGAAGGGCGGACCGCCCACCGAGCATCAGGTGAAGCACATCGACCGCTGCCTCTCCTGCCTGTCCTGCATGACGACCTGCCCGTCGGGCGTCAACTACATGCATCTGGTCGACCACGCCCGCGCCCATGTCGAGGCGACCCACGCCCGCCCGCCCGCCGACCGCGCCATCCGCGCCCTGCTGGCGCGCGTGCTGCCGAACCCGCGGCTGTTCCGGCTGGCCCTGATCGCCGCCTGGTTCGGCAAGCCCTTCGCCGGTCTGCTGCCGGGGCGGCTCGGCGCATTGCTGGCGCTGGCCCCGAAGTCGGTGCCGGGGCCGAGCCACAGCGACCGTCCGGGCAGCCATCCGGCGGTCGGGCCGCGCCGCAAGCGCGCCGCCCTGCTGGTCGGCTGCGCCCAACAGGTGCTGGCCCCGCAGATCAACGAGGCGACCATCCGCCTGCTGAACCGCCAGGGGGTCGAGGTGGTGGTGGCCAAGGGGGCCGACTGTTGCGGCGCCCTGACCCATCACATGGGCAAGACCGACCTCAGCGACGCCGCGGCGCGGAAGACCATCGACGCCTGGATCGCCGAGATGGACGGGGAGGGGCTGGACGCCATCATCGTCAACACCTCGGGCTGCGGCACCACGGTGAAGGACTACGCCTTCCAGTTCCGCGAGGACGCGGAATACGCGCCCAAGGCGTTGCGCGTGGCGGCCATCGCCCGCGACGTGACGGAGTTCCTGGCGGAGATCGGGCTGTCCGCCCCGGTGATCGAGACGGGGCAGGCCATCGCCTACCACTCCGCCTGCTCCATGCAGCACGGCCAGCGCATCAAGGACCCGCCGCGCCATCTGCTGCACGGCGCCGGCTTCCAGGTGAAGGAGATCCCGGAGGCGCACATCTGCTGCGGCTCCGCCGGCACCTACAACATGCTTCAGCCGGAGATCGCCATGCAGTTGCGCGACCGCAAGGTCCGCAACATCGAGAGCACGAAGGCCGCCGCCATCGCCGCCGGCAATCTCGGCTGCATCACCCAGATCGCCACCGGGACCGGGCTGCCCGTCGTTCACACGGTCGAGTTGCTGGATTGGGCGACCGGCGGCCCGAAGCCCGACGCGCTGCGGGACAGTCCGGCCTTCGCCGGTCCTGCCCAGGCGCCGGGTGCTGCGGTGCGCGCGGCGGAGTAGGCTGGAAGAGGGACCGCCGACCCGCTTGGACTTTTCGCGCCGTATGGCTAGGTTGGCGCCAACGGGACGATGAGGCATCCAGTGGACTCCGGTTTGAAGGGCGGTTTGAAGGAAGGCGGTCTCGGGGGCGATAGCCACCGCCAGGACGGTGGGTACGGGATCGTACGGCGTCTGTCGGCCTGGGGGGTGCACGCCTTCACGGGCAGCGGCGTGGTGCTGGGGCTGCTGGCGCTGCTCGCCGCGGTCAATGGTGAGGCCAAGGCGTGCCTGGGCTGGCTCGGGCTGGCGCTGGTCGTCGACGGGGTGGACGGCACGCTGGCCCGACGCGCCTCGGTGAAGGAGGTGCTGCCGGGGATCGACGGGTCGGCGCTGGACCTCGTGATCGACTATCTGACCTACGTCGTCGTTCCGGCGGTCTTCCTGTACCGCTTCGGCCTGCTGCCCGACGGGTTCGGCGTGGCGCTTGCCGCCTTCATCATGATGACCTCGCTCTACTGCTTCTCGAACACCGGGATGAAAAGCGGCGACAACTACTTCGTCGGCTTTCCGGCGATCTGGAACGTGGTCGCCCTCTATCTGTGGCTTCTCGCGCTCGACCCGTGGATCAACACCGCGGTGGTGCTCATCCTCGGCCTGCTGACCTTCACGACGGTCAAGTTCCTGCATCCCTTCCGGGTGCGCCGCTGGATGCGCCTGAATCTTCTGGTCAGCGGGGCCTGGCTGGCCTCCAGCGCGGCGCTGGTGGTCCTCCATCCGGACCGGCCCGACGCCGTCTGGTACGTCTGGCTGGCCAGCAGCGCCTATTACGCCGCGATTTGCCTGTGGCGGACGCTGCGCGGACCGGCCGAGGCGTAAAACGCCTCAGGGCTTCTCGGGGGCGGTCTCCCGGTTGATGTCGTCCTTGGCGTCGCGGGCCTTCTGCTGGATGGCCGCCCCGGCGTCCTGCATCATACGGCCCGCTTCGGCGCCGATGCCCTTGGCGGCCTCGCCCACGCGCTCCGCGGTCTGGTCCACCGTGCGCCCGATCTCCTGGCCGGTCTTCTCCGCCGACTGCTGGTCGTCGCAGGCGGCCAGCAGCGGCAGGGCGAGGAGCGGAAGGGCAAGGACAGCGGTGCGAATCCCGTTACGACGAGCCATGGACTGGTCTCCACAGTTGATCCATGGAGGCGTAACGGTTCACGGGGGCGTTTTGTGCCCGCCCTCCATCAAAAGGGGAGTCTTCCTCAAAAGCGGTAGGAGGCGGTGATGGCGACCACCGGCCAGAAGCGGGCGGCGCGGATCGAATCCTCGACCTCGCGGCGCTGGTCCTCCAGCACGGCGGCGATGGCCGGCGTGGTCGCCGCGCCAGGGGCGGTCAGGCTGACGCGCGGGCTGCCCTGGAACAGCACGCCGAGATCCACGCCGACGCTGAAGTTCGGGCTGAAGACCGTGCCGTTGTAGCCGACCCCGACATAGGGGGCGAAGCGGTCGAACTTGGCTTCGCCGTCGAGTTGGCCGGCCTGCTGCGGCGTGACCACCACCCCGCCGAAGCTGCGCGGGCCGGACAGGGTGCCGGTCAGGTCGGCCTTGTTGTAGTTGATCCGCGCGCCGCCGCTGATGCGGAAGCCGGTACCGGCGACGGGATAGACGTCCAGCACCGCCCCGAAGCTGCGCAGCTTCACATCCAGGTCGTAATCGACGCCGGAAATGCCGCGGTCGGTGCTGAAGGTGAACATGTTGCCGCCCAGGCGCAGCCCGAACATCGGATTCACCCGATAGCCGGCCTCCAACCCCAGGCCGAGCGTGCTGGCCTGCGCGCCGACATGGAAGGGGGACTCGACCGGACCATCCATGGTCTGGGCGGTCGCGGCGGAGGCTCCGGCAACGGCGAGGGCGAAGGCGAGAAGGGCGGCGGTGCGCATGCGGCGTTTCCCCTTGAGACGTCTCGATCGAACGGGGAACGCGGACCAACCGCAAAGGTTGCGGCCGGCGTGGGGCGCCGGCCGCGTTTCAGCTGACTGTGACCAAACCGCCACGATGGTGGGGCATGGCCCCGTTCAGAACTGATCCTCGCTCAGCGCCATGACCGTGCGGTGGGCGGTCAGGATGGGCAGCAGCAGGCCCGGCCCCTGGGCCAGGATCTGCTCGGCGTAGAAGCGGGCGGTGACCAGCTTGGCCTCCAGGAAGGGCGCGTTGGCGCCGGGCTGGCGCAGCCCCTCCAGCGCCTTCGCGGCGGAGCGGGCGAGCATCCAGCCGCCGGCCACCGTGCCCCACAGCTTCAGATAGTTCACCGCCCCCGCCGCGGCGGCGCGCAGGTCGCCGTCGGCCTGCGTCTTCACCACCCAGGCCACCGCCTGCTCCAGCGCGTCCAGACCGGCGGACAGGTTGGTGCGGATCGCCTCCATGTCGTCGCCGGGGATGCTCTCCAGCTCCGTCACCGTGGCGCGCATCTCCGCGATGAAGGTCCGGGCCGACTCGCCGCCGTCGCGGCCGGTCTTGCGGAAGGTCAGGTCGTTGGCGTGAATGCCGTTGGTGCCCTCGTAGATCGGGGTGATGCGGGCGTCGCGGTAATGCTGGGCGGCGCCGGTCTCCTCGATGAAGCCCATGCCGCCGTGGATCTGCACGCCGGTCGAGGCGACGTCGCAGCCGATGTCGGTGCTCCACGCCTTCACGATGGGGGTCAGGATGTCCACGCGGGCGGTCGCGGCGGCGCGGGTCGCGGCGTCCTCGTGGTGGCGGGAGACGTCGAGCTGGGTGCCGGCGTAGAGCGCCAGCGCGCGGGCGGCCTCCGTCTTGGCCCGCATGTCCAACAGCATCCGGCGCACGTCGGGGTGGCGGATGATGGCGACGCCGGAGCCCTTCGGGTCGGCCAGATCCTTGCTCTGCACGCGGCCCTTGGCGTAGTCGCGGGCCTGCTGGTAGGCGCGCTCGGCGATCGCCACGCCCTGGATGCCGACGCCGAGGCGGGCGTTGTTCATCATGGTGAACATGTATTCGATGCCGCGGTTCTCCTGGCCGACCAGGAAGCCGGTGGCGCCGCCGTCGTCGCCGAAGGCCATCACGGCGGTGGGGCTGGCCATGATGCCCAGCTTGTGCTCCAGGCTGGCGCAGCGCAGGTCGTTGCGCGCCCCCGGCGTGCCGTCCGCGTTGGGCAGGAACTTGGGCACGATGAACAGGCTGATGCCCTTGATGCCCGGAGGCGCGTCGGGCAGGCGGGCCAGCACCAGATGGACGATGTTGTCCGTCAGGTCATGCTCGCCGTAGGTGATGAAGATCTTCTGGCCGGTGATGCGGTAGGTCCCGTCCTCGGCCCGCACCGCGCGGGTGCGCACGGCGGCGAGGTCGGAGCCGGCCTGCGGCTCCGTCAGGTTCATGGTGCCGTTCCACGTGCCGGCGATCATCTTCGGCAGATAGAGCGCCTTCTGCTCCGCGCTGGCGTGCTCGGTCAGCAGATCGACGGCGCCCTGGGTCAGCAGGGGGCACAGGCCGAAGGACAGGTTCGACGCCTGCCACATCTCGTTCACCGCGAAGGCGACGGTCCATGGCAGGCCCTGCCCGCCATACTCCGGCTCGAAGGGCAGGCTGTTCCAGCCGCTCTCGATGAACTGGCTGTAGGCGTCCTTCCAGCCGGTCGGCGTGCGGACCACGCCGTTTTCCAGCACCGAGCCTTCCTTGTCGCCGACCCGGTTCAGCGGGGCGAGCACGCCGGAGGCGAACTTGCCGGCTTCCTCCAGCACGGCGTCCACCAGATCGGGGGCGGCCGAATCGCAGTTCGGCAGCGCGGCGACCGTTTCGAGGCCGACCACCTCGTTCAGGACAAAGCGGAGGTCATCGACCGGAGCGGTGTAGGGAATCATGGATGGAGCGGCCTCCCGTGACCCGATTGTGCGTGCCCGATTGCGCGTGAATGCTTCTTGGGCGGCTTACGTGCGCGTCACCATACCGTACCGAATGGTGCGTGGCGAGTGTTCCGGACGGACATGGATATTGGTGTCTGGGTTGCGGCGCGAACAGCGCGCCTGCGACGCAGGAGAGGCGACCGGACTTGGCATCGCGGTTGCATAAGTGGGGCAGCACCGCTCACAGGGGTTCCTCCCATGACCATCGCCTCCGCCCTTGCCCGTCAGGCCGAATCCGCCGTCCAGGCCGCGAAGACCACCCGTGGGCCGGAGAATGTCGAGAAGGCGGTCCGCAACGCCAGCGCCAAGACCGGGGTCGATTTTTCCTACCTCATGGAAAAAGCTGCCGTGGAGAGCGGGTACCGGACGGACGTGAAGTCCTCCTCCTCCTCGGCGACCGGGCTCTACCAGTTCATCGACAGCACGTGGCTGGCGACGATGCGCGACCATGGGGCGGACCATGGCTACGCCAAATACGCCAACGCGATCCAGACGCGCGGCGACGGGCGCCCCTACGTCACCGATCCCGACCTGAAGCGCGAGATCCTGGACCTTCGCAAGGACCCCAACGCCTCGGCCCTAATGGCCGCGGAATACACCCGCGACAACAAGGAGTATCTGGAGGACACGGTCAAAGGGAAGGTCGGGTCCACCGAACTCTACATGGCGCATTTCCTCGGGGCGGGCGGGGCGTCGAAGTTCCTGACCGCCATGCAGGACAACCCCAACCGCGCCGCCAAGGAGCTGTTCCCCGACGCCGCCTCGGCCAACAAGGCGGTGTTCTTCGACAAGGACACCGGCCGGGCCAAATCGCTGAAGGACATCTACGACCGCTTCGCGACGAAGTTCGCGGAGACGCCCGCCGCCGATTTCGCGCCGGCCCAGACCGCCATCGACCGGGTGCGCCGCCAGGACATGCCGGATGGCTTCACCACCCAGGTGCCCAGCATGCCGCAGAAGGCGCTGAACGGCACGCCGCTGTCGATCTACCATGTGCTGGCGCTGAACGCCCTGGAGACTCCGGATGAGGTGGACAGCATCTCCGGCAGGCCCGCACGCGGCCGCCGTCCGGACGGCGAGGACAAGGACAACCGCCGCATGCGCGACCAACCGGTCCGCACGGATCAGAACGAGCACACCGGGCTGGGCCTCGGGCTTGGCCTGTCCAAGGTGATCGGCCAGGGGACGTCAGCCGGGACTGCGGCTGGAGCGGAGACGAGCAAGGCGGCCTGACCGGCGGAACGTCGGGCTAAGCGTCCTTGAGCCGCTCGCGGGCCTCCGCGGCGATGGCCGCGAAGACCCGGCGGTCGCCGGGCAGCAGCGCGTCGGCGGTCAATTGGCGGTGCGGCTCGAACCGCAACCCCGCCCGGCGCGCCGCCGCGGCGCTTCCCCAGAAAGCCGGCGGCCGGTGGCGCAGGCCCGGCGCATGGCGCGGTTCGCGCAGCCGCACCTCCCGCAGCACGTTGGTCAGGTCGAAGTCGATCAGGAGCCGCCGCCCGCCAGGGCCGGTCAGGCGAATCCAAGCATGGAACGGGAAGGACTCCGTCTCCTGCCGCCGCTGCGCCGGGTCGGGAGGACGGACGTCGGCGGTCGCCTCGGGATAGCCGAGCCAGCGCGCCCGGCCATGGGCATCGGACTTGCGGAACGCCACGCGGCCCAGCGCGACCTCGGCCCGCCCGTGGCCCAGGGCCTCCAGCAGCATCGCCCCGGCGAAGGCGTAATACTGGCAGCCGCCCAGCCGGTGGGTGTGGACCAGTTCGCGGTGCAGCGGGTGGGCGGTCACGGCCCCGTGCACCGCCTGCCGGATGCGCTCCCGCTCCGGCGGCAGGGCGCATGTGGTGGGCGTGCCGGGCATCGGCGCCGTCTCGGCCTCACCCAGCATCAGGCGCATCCACGCCGACATCGCGAGAAGCATTGCCGCCTCCGTTCCACGGTTACCGACCGACTCCTACGAACAGGCCGGAACCGCGAAAGGTCGCACGGGGCAGGCAGAACACCTCTTAGGGCAGCGCCCCTTACGGCAGCATCTTGCCGGGGTTCAGCAGGCCCTTGGGGTCGAGCGCCGCCTTCATGGCGCGCAGCAGGTCGAACTCGACCGGGCTCTTGATGACCGGCATCTCGTCCTTCTTGAAGCGGCCCACGCCATGCTCGGCGGAGATGGAGCCGTCCAGATCGAAGATGACCTCGTTCACGACATGGCAGATCTCGTCCCAGCGGGCGAGGTAGGCGGCGGTGTCGGCACCCACCGGCTGGCTGAGGTTGAAGTGGATGTTGCCGTCGCCGACATGGCCGAAGGGGGTGGGGCGGATGCCGGGGCAGGCCGCGGCCACGGCGGCCTCGGCGCGCTCAATGAATTCGGCGACGCGGGACACCGGGACCGACACGTCGTTCTTGATCGAGCCGCCCTCGAACTTCTGCGCCTCCACGATGGCCTCGCGGATGAACCAGAGCTGGTTGGCCTGGGTCTCCGACTGGGCGATGGTGGCGTCGGTGGCCAGCTCCGCCTCGAAGGCTTCGCCCAGCGCCGCCTCGACCGTCTCACGGAAGGCGTCGGACTGGGTGCCGGCGGTCAGCTCGGTCAGCACGTACCAGGGCGACGGCTCCGACAGCGGGTCGATGGTGCCGGCGACGTGCTTGAGCGCGAATTCCAGGCAGCGGCGCGACATCAGCTCGAAGGCGGCGACGGCGTCGCCCGACGCCTCGCGCAGGCGGGCCAGCAGTTCGATGGCGGCGGCGGGGCTGGGCACGGCGATGAAGGCCGTCTCCGCCTGGCGCGGGCGAGGGTAGAGCTTCAGCACCGCGGCGGTGACGATGCCCAGCGTGCCCTCCGCCCCGATGAACAGGTGCTTCAGGTCATAGCCGGTGTTGTTCTTGCGCAAGGACCGCAGGCCGTTCCAGACGCGCCCGTCGGCCAGCACCACCTCCAGCCCCAGCACGAGATCGCGCATGTTGCCGTAGCGCAGCACGTTGATGCCGCCGGCGTTGGTCGAGATCAGCCCGCCGATCTGGCAGGTGCCCTCCGCCCCCAGACTCATCGGCAGCAGGCGGTCCTTGTCCTTCGCGGCCTCCTGCGCGGTCTTCAGCACAACGCCGGCCTCCGCCGTCATGGTGTAGTTCAGCGTGTCGATGCCGCGGATCCTGTTCATCCGCGACAGGCTGATGACGATCTCGCGCCCCTCCTCGTAGGGGATGGAGCCGCCGACGAGGCTGGTGTTGCCGCCCTGCGGGACGACCGGGATGCCGGCCTCGGCGCAGATCCTCACAACCGCCGCGACCTCCTCGGTGCTGGCCGGGCGGACCACCGCCGGGCTGTTGCCCTTGAAGCGCCCGCGCCATTCCGACAGGTAGGGGGCCATGTCCTCCGGCGCGGTGAGAAGGCCGTTCGGGCCGACGATGGCGCGGATCTGGTCGAGGGCGGCGGCGAGGCTGGCGGCGGCAGGACTGGCGGAGGTCATGGGCGGGGTCCGGACGGGCTGGAGAGACTCATTGCCCCCACCCCAACCCTTCCCCGCTGTCGCAGGGGAGGGGGCTCTCTGTCCCTCCCCTGCGACAGCGGGGAAGGGAGGGACCCGCGAAGCGGGAGGGTGGGGGCAAACCGCAGAACTTTTACCGCCTCGCCGTCCGTTTTACCACTACCCCCGCGGCGCGGCGGCCCGCCGCAGCCGGTCGTTGATGGCTACACCCAGCCCCTCGTCCGGGATCGGCATCACCGCGATGGCGCGGGCACCCTCCTGGTCGAGTGCGCGGAGGTGGGCGAACAGGTTCGCCGCCGCCTCGTTCAGATCGCCCTGGAGGCTCAGGTTCAGCCGGGCCTTGCCGCCGCGGATGAAGCGGTCGGGGCCGAAGGTCAGGAACGCCTCGTCCTCCTCCGCACTCGTGGCGTTCAGCCGCACCGGGGCGTTGGGGGCGTAATGGCTTTCCAGCTGGCCGGGCGACTTCGGGGCGTCCGGATTGCCGGCGGAAACCTGGATGGGGCCGATCAGCCGCTCGATCTCCTCGCGCAGCACGGCGCCGGGGCGCAGCAGCACCGGCGTCGCGCCGGTCAGGTCGAGCACGGTGGATTCCACCCCGACCTGGCACTTGCCGCCGGCCACCACCATGCTGACCCGGTCGCCCAGGCTCTGGATGACGTGGTGGGGGGCGGTCGGGCTGACCGCGCCGGAGCGGTTGGCGCTGGGCGCGGCGATCGGTTTGCCGGCGGCCTTCAGCAGGGCTTGCGCCACCGGGTGGGCGGGCACCCGCACCGCCACGCTGTCCAACCCGGCGGACACCAGCAGCGACAGCCCGGCCTCGGCCCGGCGAGGCAGGACCAGGGTCAGCGGGCCGGGCCAGAACTGGTGGGCCAGTTCCACCGCGCGCTCGTCGAGCACGGCGATGGCCTCGGCGGACTCCAGGTCCGGCACATGGGCGATCAGCGGGTTGAACTGCGGGCGGCCCTTGGCGGCGAAGATCGCAGCCACGGCCCGGTCATCGGTGGCGTCGCCGCCGAGGCCGTAGACGGTCTCGGTCGGGAAGGCGACCAGGTCGCCGCCGCGCAGGGCCTCGCCGGCGCGGGCGAGGCCGGCGGGCGTGGCGGGGATGATGTCGGGATGCTTGTCGGTCACGGGGCGATTTGTAAAGCGTGGGAGGATGAAGTCAATTCGCGCGGTTGCGCCGGCTCTGTCCAAGCCTTATGACGGGTGTGCGCGATAAACAACCAAATGATGGGTGCGGGCATGGCGGGCAAGGTCTTCACCGTGGCTCAGCAGAAGGGCGGGGCCGGCAAGACCACGCTGGTCGCCCATCTCGCCATCGCCTGGATGCAGCTCGGGCGGTCGGTCGCCACGGTGGACATCGACCCGCAGGGCAGCCTGACCCGCTGGCACGCGGTGCGGGCTGAGGCCACGGGCGGCGAACCCGGCTTCACCCACGTCCAGATCACCGGCTGGCGCACCCAGACCGAGGTCGAGAAGCTGACCCGCGACCACGACATCGTGCTGATCGACAGCCCGCCCCACGCCCAGACGGAGGCGCGGATCGCCGTGCGCGCCGCCAGCCTCGTCATCGCCCCGGTGCAGCCCAGCCCGATGGACCTGTGGGCGGTGCAGCCGACGCTGGACCTCGCCTTGCAGGAGAAGCGCCGCCTGCTGCTGGTGCTGAACCGCGTGCCGCCGCGCGCCCGCATCGCGGACGAGCTGATCGTGCGGGTGCGCGACCTCGTGAACCCGCCGGCCGTGGACCTCGCGGAGGCGCAGATCGGCAACCGCACCGCCTACGCCGGGACCCTGCTGTCCGGCCTGTCGGTGACCGAGGCGGCGCGCAAGACCCAGGCGGCGGCGGAGATGCAGGCGTTGGCCGAGGAAATCTTGCGCCGGGCGGCATAAATCCGGGGCGCTTGCATGGACGCCGGCATGGGGGCCTCATGGACAGCACAATTCAGAGCGTCGATCTCGTCGGGCATCTGACGGCCAACCCGCATCTCGGCCACCTCCTGCGGGGCGGCGACGGCAACCCGGTCGCGGCCGTCTTCGACCGCTGCGTTCTGAACAACCACCTGATGTTCCCGGTGACGCCGGATCTGCGCTGCTTCCGCCGTCATTTCGGCATGTTCCATGAGATGGCCTACGGAATGGTGGGGCAGGTCCCCTCGCCGGTTTTCCTGCAGGCGCTCGCCGAGCCCGAGCCGCCCGGCAAGTATCTGGCGATGGGCGGCAACGACAATTATTTCCATTGGTGTCTGGATTACCTGCCGCGTCTGGTCTTCGGCGCGCTCGCCCCGGACGGTGCGGAGCGGCGGGTCATCATGGATGGGACGCCCAACCCATGGCAGGCGGCCTCGCTGCGTCTTTTCATGACCGGGCTGAAGCTGGATGCGCTGGATCTCCATGTCAGCCGGAGCGATTGGAGCAGCTATCCCGATTGCCTCGTGCCGCTGCCGTTGCGGTCGCAAGCGGTGGCGATCTGGAACGTGGTCCTGAACCATGCTCGCGACGTCCTGCCGACGCCATCCGGCGTAAAGCGATTGTTCGTTCTGCGAAAGAACGCCACCAAGCGCTTCGCCGTGAATCAGGACGAGGTGGCGGAGGCGCTTGAGCCGCTGGGCTTCCTCGCCGTCGATCCGGGAAGCCTCACGTTCGAGGAACAGATCGCCCTGTTCAGCGGGGCGGAGCTGGTCGTCGGCTGCCACGGGGCGGCCTTGACCAACATCCTGTTCGCTCCGGCGGGCGCGACCCTGATCGAACTTCGTGGCCGCGTTCTGCAACCCTTCTTTGGAAATCTCGCCGCCCAGCGGGGGATGCGTTATCTCGATCTCGCCTGTCCGGAACGGCCCGACAGCCATCATGACATCATCGAGCGGGACTACGTCGTTCCGCTCGACGCGTTGCGCGAATGCCTTGCCGGGGTCGGCGTCAGTTGAACCTGGGTCGGCTGAAACGGTGGGGATGATGTCCCCCACCGCATCGCGAAACGATTACAGCGCCTGCAACGCCTTCAGCACCGCCGCCACATGGCCGGTGACCTTGACCTTGCGCCAGACGTTGCGGACGATGCCGTCCTTGTCGATCAGGAAGGTCGCGCGCTCCAGCCCCATGTACTTGCGGCCGTACATGCTCTTCTCGACCCAGACGCCGTAGGCCTCGGCGACGCCCGCCTCCTTGTCGGAGGCGAGCGTGAAGGGCAGCTCGTACTTTGCCTTGAACTTGTCGTGGCTGGCCACGCTGTCCTTGGACACGCCGATGATGACGGCGTCCAGCCCGCTGAAGTCCGGGAGCTGGTCGCGGAAGCCGCAAGCCTCCGACGTGCAGCCGGAGGTGTCGTCCTTCGGGTAGAAGTACAGCACCACCGGCTTGCCCCGCAGGGCGGACAGCGTGACGCTGCCGCCGCCGTCGGTCGGCATGGTGAAGTCCGGGGCGGGGGCGCCGGCCTCGATGGCGGCGGCGTTCTGGGCTTCGCTCATGGGAGTTTGGCTTCTTCTTTGGTCTCTGGGGGAGGCAGCCTGGATGCCGGCTCCTCGACCAGCGCCACGAAATGGCGGTGGGCGCGGGCGGCGATGTCCCGGATTCTGCTGTCCAGAGCGGCGAAGTCAACCGCCGGCTCCTCATCCGGGAAGGCGGCGCGGGACAGACCTTCCCGCAGCGTGGGCGACACCTGCCGCGGATCGAGCACCCCGTCGGTGGTCAGCCGCAGGAAACCCTGCACCCGGCGCCACAGCTTCAGCGTCTCCACCAGCTCCTCCGCCACCTCCGGCGCCAGCAGCCCGGCCGCGGCGGTGTTGAGCAGGGCGCGGCTGGTGGCGATGGACAGGATTTCCGGGTGTGCGTGCCCGTGGCGGAGCTGGAGATACTGGGCGGTGAACTCTATGTCGATCAGGCCGCCGCGGGCGTATTTGACGTTCCACGGGTTGGTGGTGCCGAACTCCTTGTCGATGCGGCGGCGCATGTCGGCGACGTCCCACAGCACCTTGGCCGGGTCGCGCGGGCCGGTCAGCACGCCGCGGATGGCCGACTCGACCTTGCGGGCCAGCGCCGGATCGCCGCCGATGACGCGGGCGCGGGTCAGGGCCATGTGCTCCCACGTCCAGGCGTCCTTGGCCTGATAGGCGGTGAAGGCGTCCAGCGCGGTGGCGAGCGGCCCGGCGTTGCCCGACGGGCGCAACCGCATGTCCACCTCGTACAGCCGCCCGTCCGCCATCGGGGCGGTGATGGCGTTGGTCAGGCGCTGAGTCAGCTTGATGTAATACTCGTTGGGGGCCAGCGGCTTGGTCCCGTCCGACTGCCGGGTTCCCGGCGGCACCTCGTAGACCACGATCAGGTCGATGTCGGAGGTGATGGTGAGCTGCCGGCTGCCCAGCTTGCCCATCGCCACCACCACCCAGGCGCCGCCGGGGATGCGGCCGTGGCGGGCGGCGAACTCCTCCTCGACGCGGGCGGCCAGCTCCGGCACCACCACGTCGGCCAGATCGGCCAGGAAGGGGCCGCAGCGGTCGCCGTCGGTGATGCCGCGCAGGATGTGCGCCCCGGCGCGGAAGCGCTGGTCGTTGGTCCAGCGCCGCGACAGGGTCAGCACGTCCTCGAAATTGTGCGCCCCGGCGATGAACCGCTTGTACTCCGGCGTCAGCCCCGCCGCGTCGGGCAGCGGGTCGAAGAAGTCGGGCGACAGCACGGCGTCGAGCAGCGACGGGTTGCGCGACAGCGTCTCGGCCAGTTGCGGCGCCGTGCCCATGATCTCCGCCACCAGGGCGAGCAGCCAGGGGTTGGCGATGAACAGCGAGAACAGCCCGACCCCCGCAGGCAGCCGTTCCAGGAAGCTGTCGAACTTGACCAGCGCGTCGTCCGGTGCGGGCGTCTTGGCCAGCTCGTTCAGCATCGCCGGCACCAGCTCGGTCAGCAGCTCCCGCGCGCGGCCCGAGCGGGTGGAGCGGTAGCGCCCGCGGTGCCAGGTGGAGACCACGGCGATGACCCGGCTGGGGTCGCGGTAGCCCATGCCGGCCAGCGTCTTCACCGTGCCGGGGTCGTCGTCGGTGCCGGTGAAGACGAGGTTGCCGGGGCCGGACAGCGACGGCGCCTCCTCGAACAGTTCGGCGTAGCGGTCCTCCACCCGGCCGAGCTGCGCCAGCAGGTCGGCGCGGAAGTCCTCCGCCCGCCCGTAGCCGAGGAAGGTGGCGAGATGGGCCACCCCCTCGTCGTCCGCCGGGATCTGGTGGGTCTGGCGGTCGTCGGTCATCTGGATGCGGTGCTCGACCCGGCGCAGGAAGCGGTAGGCCTCCTCCAGCTCCTCCACCGCCGCCTCCGGCACGCGGCCGACCGCGCACAGCGCCTTGTTGGCCAGCAGGGTGGGGGCGATGCGCACGCGGATGTCGCGCCCGCCGAAGATCAACTGCTGGGTCTGGGCGAAGAACTCGATTTCGCGGATTCCGCCGCGGCCGACCTTGATGTCGTGGCCATTCACCGTCACTTCACGATGGCCCTTGTGGGCGTTGATCTGACGCTTGATGGAATGGATGTCCTGGATGGCCGCGAAGTCGAGGTGGCGCCGCCACACGAACGGTTCGAGGAAACGCAGGAAATGCGCCCCGGCCTCGGGATCGCCGGCGATGGGGCGGGCCTTGATCATGGCCGCGCGCTCCCAGTTCTGCCCGACGCTGCCGTAGTAAATTTCGGCCGCCGAGACCGACACCGCGAGCGGCGTGGCACCCGGATCGGGACGCAGCCGCAGATCTGTACGGAAGACGTAGCCGTCCTTGGTCCGTTCATCCATAATGCGGACAAGATCGCGCGCGATACGAATGAACGTGCGGGCGAGGTTGTCCGGCTGGGGCGTTTGCACGACGGCGTCGTCGTACAGGACGATCAGGTCGATATCGCTGGAATAGTTGAGCTCGCGCGCACCAAGTTTGCCCATGCCAAGCACGATCAGGCCCGACCCGACCCATGGCCGCTGCGGTTCCGGCAGCGTCAGCGTGCCCGCCTCCGCGGCGCGGCGCAGCAGGTGGTTTGCCGCCATCCGCACCGACGTCTCGGCGATGTCGGACAGCGCGCCGGTGACCGCCTCCAACTCCCACGCGCCGGTGATGTCGGCGATCGCGATCAGCAGCGCCGCCCGCCGCTTGGCGACGCGCAGGGCCGTCATCAGCCGGTCGATGTTGCGCTCCTCCGCGCAGTCCGCCTCCAGCCGGCGCAGCAGCGCCGCGAAGGCGCCGTCGTACCCCTGCGTCACCATCCCTTGGACGAAGGGCAGCTCGCGCGTCAGGATCTGGCCGAGATACGGGCTGTTGCCGCACACCGCGTCGATCAGCGCCCGGCCCTCGGGCGAATCGGCGTACGCCTCGGCCCAGGCGCGCAAGGCGTCGTCGCCGGTGCTGGCCGCCTCCTGGCGCCAGCGCTCCAGCCCCCGGTCGGCAAGGGCGGCGTCGAAGGGTTTCGGCAGCGTAATGGTCATGGTCGCGGCTATCCCTGCACAAGAACTGAGCAGGAAGGTGCGCGGTCCCGCCCTTCCGGTCAACCGTGACAATGCGCCGCCGCTGGGACCCCGTCCGTGATCCGGCGCACCGCGAAGATTCTCGCCTGGACCACCGCGGGCGCGGTCGTCGTCGTCGGCGCCGCGGGCGGGCTGTTCGCCTGGCGGCTGGCCCAGGGGCCGATCGCGCTCGACCCGCTGACCCCCTATGTGGAGCGGGCGCTGAGCGATCCGCAGGGCCGCTACCGCGTCGATGTCGGCCAGCTCGTCCTGTCCTGGGTGGACGAGGAGGAGAGCGACGGGCTGACCCGGCTGGATCTGCGGGCCATCGACGTGCACGCGGTCAACGCCGAAGGGGACGAGCTTGCGGCGGTGCCGGAGCTGGGCGTCGGCTTCTCCGTGCGCGCGCTGTTCCAGGGCAAGCTGTCGCCGACCCGGCTCGACCTCGTGCGGCCGCGCCTCCAGGTGGTGCGCCGGGCCGACGGCAGCCTGGATTTCGACGTGCGCTCGCTTCCGTCTCCTGGCGAGCCGGAGAAGGAGGAGCCGGCCGGAAGCCCCGATTTCGCGGGGGAGATCGTCTCCACCCTGATGCAGCCCCCGGACATCGCCCGCCCGCTGGGCCTGCTGCGGCGGCTGACCATCATCGGCGCCGACCTGACGGTGACGAACCGGATGCTGGGCCTGTCCTGGCACGCCAACCGCGCCGACATCGTGCTGACCCGCGACGGGACGGAGATCGTCGGCGGAGCGCAATTGCTGCTCGACCTCGACGGGCGGACGGCGGCGGTGGAGGCGTCGGGCGTCCATCGCATGGCGGATGCGGAAACCGCGCTGTCCACCCGCTTCGAAGGGCTGCAGCCGGCGGCGCTCGCCAAGATCGGGCCGCTGCTGGCGCCGCTGTCGGCGGTGACCGTGCCGCTGGGCGGGCGCATCGACGCGACCCTGGATTCGCGGTTCGAGCCGGTGCGCTTCGGCTTCGATCTGCAGGGCGGTGCCGGGGAGGTCAGCCTGCCCGCGCTGCGGCCCGACCCCTACCGCGTCGACCGTCTGCGGCTGCGCGGCGGGCTGGACGTGCCGGGCCGGCGGGCGGAGCTGGAGCGGCTCGACCTCGCGCTCGACGGGGTGGCGATCTCTGGGCGGGGCGACCTGCGGGAGCAGGGCGGGCAACGCAGCGGCAGCCTGCGGCTCGACCTGACGGCGGGCGGCGAGCGGGCCTCGCTCGACCTCGACGGCACGCAGGTTCCCGACAAGGGCGCGTCGCTGGCCGCAAGGCTCGACGGGCTGGTGCCCGCCGCGCTGGCCGGGCTCGCCCCGGCGCTGGCCCCACTGGGCGCGGCGCAGCTTCCCCTGTCCGGCACGGCCAGCGTCGAGCTGGACCCCGACGGACAGCCGCGCAGCGGGCGGGCGGAGCTGACGGCCGGCGCCGGCCGCGTCCTCCGGCCGGACCTGTTCCCGGAACCGCTGCCCGTCGCCTCCGCCGCCCTGACGGTGGCCGGGGATCGCGTTTCGGGCCGGCTGGATGTGGAGCGGCTGGCGATCGACCTCGGCGGCCCGACGGTGGAGGGAACGGCGCAGGCCACCGTCGCCCAGTTCGGCACGCCGGACGCCCGCCTGTCGGTGGAGGCCGCCGTGACGGCCCGGCGGGTGCCGGCGGACGAGCTGCCCCGGCTGTGGCCGCTGGGTCTGGGGAAGAACGCGCGGGAGTGGGTGACCGAAAACCTGTCGCAGGGCGTCGTCCCGGAGGCGACGGCCACCGTCGCCGCCAGCGGGCCGCTGTCCGACCTCGCGGCGATCGACGTGACGCATTTCCAGGCCGGCATCCAGGCCGAGGACATGACGGTGGATTACTTCCACCCGCTGCCCAAGGTGACCGGTCTGGCGGCGGAGGTGTCCACCGACGGCAAGACCTTCACCATTCACACCAAGGGCGGGCGGATCGACGACGTTCAGCTCGGCGAGGGCACCGTCGTCATCGGCGGGCTGGACACCGGCAAGGAGACCATGGAGATCCGCGTCCCGGTCCGCGGGCCGGTGCGCACCATCCTGACGGTTCTGGACAGTCCGCCGCTGGGCTATCCCAGCCGGCTCGACCTCGACCCGAAGCGCACGCAGGGGCAGGCCGACGCGCAGCTGCACTTCCAGTTCCCGCTGCTGGTCGATCTGAAGGTGGAGCAGCTGAACCTGGACGTCGCGGCGAAGCTGCGCGGCGTCGGGGTGGAGAAGGTGGCAGCCGGGTTGACCGCGACCGAGGGCGACCTGACGCTGGCGCTCGACATGAACGCCATGACGGTCAAGGGCAACACCAAGCTGGACGGCATCCCCGTCACCATCGACTGGAAGGAGCAGTTCACCTCCACCGCCAAGGGGCCGCGCACCCGCATTGCCGTGAAGGGCGACGTGGACGCCCAGGACCTGCGCAGCCACGGCATCGACCTCGGCGAGCATGTCGCGGGGCCGCTGGGAGCGGACGTGCTGTTCACCGTGGACCAGCGCCGCCGCTTCGGCCTGACCGCCGGGCTGAACCTGGAAAAGACCCACCTGCGCATCGACGAGCTGGGCTGGGAGAAGAAGCCCGGCGTGCCCGGCGCCGGCAAGCTGGCGCTGGAGTTCCAGAAGGACCGGGTGACCCGCATCACCGGCCTGTCGGTCGATGCCGGGGGGCTGCGCGCCCAGGCGGTCGTCGATCTCGCGCCGCAGACCATGGCGGTCACCAAGGTGGCGGTCGGGCAGTTGTCGGTCGGCCAGACCGACCTGAAGGCCGACGTGACGGTGCACGACGGCGGCAAGAGCGGCTATTCCGGAACCATCACGGGCCAGAGCCTCGACGCCCGCGTCCTGGCCGGCAAGGCCGACCCGCCCGGCGGCAAGAAGCCCGGCCCGAGCGACGAGAAGCCGCTGCCGCTCGATTTCGACCTGAAGCTGAATCGCGTCGTCTTCGGGGATGGCCGCCATCTGTCCGACGTGGCCGGGCGGATCAGGCGCGACCGCCTGTCCTGGACCGCGCTCGACGTGACGGCGCGGGCGGGGCGCGACGGCGCGGTGTCCCTGCGCTATCTGCCGGGTGCCCAGGGCTTCCACGACGTGGCCATCTCGGCCAGCAACGCGGGCGCGACCTTCCGCGCGCTCGAC
Organism: Azospirillum aestuarii; assembly: GCF_016632405.1. Lineage (NCBI taxonomy): Bacteria > Pseudomonadati > Pseudomonadota > Alphaproteobacteria > Rhodospirillales > Azospirillaceae > Azospirillum > Azospirillum aestuarii. Next base: position 19,363 of record NZ_JAEPIV010000002.1, on the reverse strand, counting down.
ATCAACGACCGGGTGCAGGGCGGCGCGCTGGCGATCACCGGCCGCACGGTGGAGCCGCGGGCCGACGCCGCCATCGAAGGCCGGATGGAGCTGACCGACTACGCGCTGGTCGATGCGCCGGTCCTGGCCCGCATCCTGAACGCCATCTCCCCCTCCGGCTTCGCCGAGCTGATGGGCGGCGGCGCGGGCATCCGCTTCGGGCGGGCGGTTAGCGATTACCGCAAGGACGGTCGCCTGCTGACGATCAAGGACCTGCGCACCTCAGGCTCCGCGCTCGGCCTCACCCTGGGAGGGGAAATCGACATCGAAACGGACACCGCCAACCTGCGCGGCACCATCGTGCCCATCTATGGGCTGAACCGCCTGATCGGCCAGATTCCGCTGCTGGGCGACGCGCTGAGCGGCGGCGAGGGGCAGGGCATCTTCAGCGCCACCTGGCACGTCCGCGGGCCGCTGGCCGACCCGGACGTGACGGTGAACCCGCTCGCCATGCTGGCGCCGGGCTTCCTGCGCAACCTGTTCTTCCTGGGCGAAGGTGGCGACGGGAAGGAAGCGCCGTCGCCGGGGACCTTCGAGAAGTAGGGGGTTGATTTTCCCTCTCCCGGGGCGGGAGAGGGACCCAGCGTTGCCTCACACCGCCTTGACCAGCGCGTGGCGCTTCTTGCCGGCGCTCAGCTTGATGACGCCGTCGGCGTTCAGGTCGGCGGCGGTGGCCTTGGCGGCCTCGTCGGGGATGGCGGCGTCGTTCATCTTCGCGCCGGCGCCCTTGATGAGACGGCGCGCCTCGCCCTTCGACGCGGCCAGCCCGGCGGAGACCAGCAGGTCCACCACCGCGACCCCGGCCTCAAGCTCGGCGCGGGGCACGTCGATGCTCGGCAGGCCCTCGGCGGCGGCCCCCTGCTCGAAGGTGCGGCGGGCGGTCTCGGCGGCCTCCAGGGCGGCCTCCTCGCCGTGGGCGAGCCTGGTCACCTCGTGGGCGAGGATCTTCTTGGCCTCGTTGATGCCGGCGCCCTCAAGGGCTTCCAGCCGCGCCACCTCGTCCAGCGGCAGTTCGGTGTAGAGACGCAGGAAGCGGCCGACGTCGGCGTCCTCGGTGTTGCGCCAGTACTGCCAGAAATCATAGGCGCTGAGCTTGTCGGCGGTCAGCCACACCGCGCCCGCGGCGGTCTTGCCCATCTTGGCGCCCGACGAGGTGGTCAGCAGCGGGGTGGTCAGGCCGAACAGCTCCGCACCGTCGGTGCGGCGGCCCAGCTCCACGCCGTTGATGATGTTGCCCCACTGGTCCGACCCGCCCATCTGGAGCACGCACTTCTCGCGCCGGAACAGCTCCACGAAGTCATAGGCCTGGAGAATCATGTAGTTGAATTCCAGGAAGGTCAGCGGCTGCTCGCGCTCAAGCCGCAGCTTGACCGATTCGAAGGTCATCATGCGGTTGATCGTGAAGTGCCGGCCGATGTCGCGCAGCAGCGGGATGTATTTCAGCGCGTCCAGCCAGTCGGCGTTGTTGACCATCACCGCGTCCGTGGGGCCGTCGCCGAACGACAGGTAGCGCCCGAAGATGCGCTTGATGCCCGCCATATTGGCGTTGATGGCCTCGTCGGTCAGGAGCTGGCGCGCCTCGTCCTTGCCGGAGGGGTCGCCGATCTTGGTCGTCCCGCCGCCCATCAGGACGATTGGTTTGTGGCCGGTCTTCTGCAGCCAGCGCAGCATCATGATCGGCAGCAGGCTGCCCACATGCAGGCTGTCCGCCGTGCAGTCGAAGCCGATGTAGGCGATGATCGGCCCCTTCGCCGCGCGCTCGTCGAGCCCGGCGAGGTCGGTGCACTGGTGGATGAAGCCGCGTTCCTGCAGCGTGCGGAGGAAATCCGATGTCAGCGTCGTCATGGCCGCGATCCGGCTGTCGTGGTAGGGTCCAGGGTCGCGTCTGTTAGCATGGAACGCGCGGCCCCACAATTCTCGGGGCCGGTTTGATCGGAGATTGAGGCAGGGAATGCAGACGGTCGTCGGGCTGATGAGCGGCACCTCCATGGACGGGATCGACGCGGCGCTGGTCCGCACCGACGGCGAACGCCGCGTGGAGCCGCTGGCCTTCGTCACCATCCCCTACGAGGACGGCTTCCGCGCCGACCTGCGCTCCTGCCTCGGCGGCAAGGGGCCGGTGGAGGCGGTGGAACGCGCCCTGACCGACGCCCACGCCGACGCCGTGCGCCGCCTGCTGGCGGAGGCCGGAACGGAGGCCGCCGCGGTGGATCTGATCGGCTTCCACGGCCAGACGATTTTCCACGACCCGGCGCAGCGCCGCACTTGGCAGATCGGCGACGGCGCGCGGCTGGCGCGGGCGACCGGCATCGCCGTGGTCAACGACTTCCGCGCGGCGGACGTGGCGGCGGGCGGGCAGGGCGCCCCGCTGGTGCCGCTGTTCCACCGCGCGCTGGCCGATGCCCTGCCGCGGCCCTTGGCCGTGCTGAACATCGGGGGCGTCGCCAACGTCACCTGGATCGGCGCGGGGGAGGACGCGGTCATCGCCTGCGACACCGGGCCGGGCAACGCGCTGGTGGACGATTGGGTGCTGTCCGGCCAGGGTGCCCGCTACGATTCCGGCGGGGCGCTGGCGGCGCGGGGCAAAGCGGATGAAGGCGCTCTGGCGGCCTTGCTCGCCCATCCCTATTTCGACCAGCCGGCGCCGAAGTCGCTGGACCGCGACGCCTTTGATCCGGCGCCCGTGCGCGGGTTGTCGGTGGAGGATGGAGCGGCGACCCTGACCGCTTTCACCGCCGCGTCGGTCGCCCGCATCGTCCCGCATTTGCCGGAGGCGCCACTGCGCTGGCTGGTCTGCGGCGGCGGGCGGCACAACGCGACGCTGATGGACATGCTGGCCGACCGGCTGGGCGTGCCGGTCGATCCGGTCGAGGCGGTGGGCTGGAACGGCGACGCGCTGGAGGCCGAAGCCTTCGCCTATCTGGCGGTGCGCAGCCGCAAGGGGCTGCCGCTCAGCCTGCCGGCCACCACCGGTGTCCCGCGGCCGATGAGCGGCGGGCGCTTCCACCCGGTGTGACGCCGGAGGTTACGGGCGCGGACGGCTGTTGTCGGTGCAGTTGTCGGCGTGCTTGCACCAGTTGCCGAAGGTGCTGGCGATCTGGGCGTTGCTGCAGCCGGACAGCAGGAGCGCCGCGAGGCCGGTGACGACGGTGAGGCGAAGGGTTTTCACAACGGTCACTCCGCCACTCACTCCGCCACTCACTCCGCCACCGCGGCGACGGGGTTGCCCATCGCGCGGTCCAGATAATCGTCCACCTGCACCGCCAGATCGTCGCTGCGGTTGGCGAAGAAATGGTTGGCGCCGGGGACGACGCGGTGGTCGATGCGGATGTCCTTCTGGTGCGACAGCTTGGTCACCAGCTTGTTCACCGCCGCCCCCGGAACCAACTCGTCCTTGTCGCCGTGGATGATCAGGCCGGAGGAGGGGCAGGGCGCCAGGAAGGAGAAGTCGAACAGGTTGGCCGGCGGGGAGACGGACACGAAGCCGTCGATCTCCGGGCGGCGCATCAGAAGCTGCATGCCGATCCACGCCCCGAAGGAGACCCCGGCGATCCAGCAGACCGGGGCGTTGGGGTTGTGGGTCTGCAGCCAGTCCAGCGCTGCCGCCGCGTCGGCCAGTTCCCCTTCGCCCTTGTCGTAGGTCCCCTGGCTGCGGCCGACCCCGCGGAAATTGAAGCGCAGGGCCGAGTAGCCGCGCTTCGTGAAGGACTGGAACAGGGTGAAGACCACCTTGTTGTTCATGGTCCCGTTGTGATGCGGGTGCGGATGCAGCAGCAAGGCCATCGGCGCGTTGGGGATCGTGCCGTGTGTGTAGCGCCCTTCCAGACGTCCGGCCGGACCGTTGATCATCACTTCAGGCATGGGAACGGCGATCCTGACGCGAATATAAGGTGATCCGGACCACCGGCGGAGCGGTGAGCGGACGCCACGGCAAGCGGACGTGGTTGCCCATGGACAAGCATGGATTTTTCGCACACAATTCTTGACCGTTTTGCTTGGTCATCATATATGCGTCGATGCGTCCTTCAAGGGCAACCCGCGCGACCGGCGAGGCACGGGTCGAGGGCTCTTGCGAAAGATCACCTCTTCCGGCAAGAGGGCGGACTATACCACGGCGGGTGTTCCGGTGTTCAAGCATCTTCGCGAAGAGATCGACGGTATCATGGCCCGCGACCCGGCCGCGCGGTCACGGGCCGAGGTCGCGCTGTGCTATCCGGGCTTCCACGCCATCGTCATGCACCGCGTCGCGCGCTATTGCTGGGATCGCCGCTGGCACCTGATGGCGCGCGCCGTCTCGCAGATCGCCCGCGCGCTGACCGGCATCGAGATCCATCCGGGCGCCACCATCGGGCGCCGCTTCTTCATCGACCACGGCATGGGCGTCGTCATCGGCGAGACCGCCGAGATCGGTGACGATGTGATGCTTTATCATGGGGTTACGCTGGGCGGAACCTCGCTGAACCAGGGCAAGCGACACCCCACGCTGGAGAGCGGCGTGATCGTCGGCGCGGGAGCGAAGGTGCTGGGGGCCATCACCATCGGGCGCGGCGCCCGCGTCGGCGCCAACGCCGTCGTGGTGGCGGACGTGGCGCCGGGCATCGCCGTGGTCGGCATCCCGGCCAAGGCGGTGGTGACGCGCGACCGCGTCGAGACGCAGAAGTTCATGCCCTACGGCACGCCCTGCGGCGACATCCCCGATCCGGTGGCGCGCGCGCTGAACGGCCTGCTCGATCAGGTGTCGACCCTGCGCCGGCGCGTCGAGGAACTGGAATCGGAGCGCGGTGACGCGCATAATTCATCCGTATACGAAACATCGGGCGTTTCCAACGGGAGCGCCCGGCCCGACAATGGGGTGCGCGAGCCGGTGTCCGCCGACAGCGGTCCGGCGGCGTCCTGTTGAACCAAACACAAACACGAGGCTTGGCGCCGATCCGCTGAACGGTCGGGCCGGGGTGAAGGAAGGGTAAGGAGGGTAAAATGAGACTCAGCACCAAGGGACGCTATGCCGTCATGGCCATGGTCGATCTTGCTGCCACCAGCCAGGGGAGCCCCGTCGCCCTTGCCGACATCGCCGACCGGCAGGAGATTTCGCTCTCTTATCTGGAGCAGCTGTTCGCCAAGCTGCGCAAGGGCGGTCTGGTGAAGAGCGTGCGCGGCCCCGGCGGCGGCTATCTGCTGGCCCATCCGGCGGACGCGACGCGGGTGTCCGACATCATCCTGGCGGTGGACGAGCCGATCCGCACGACCCGCTGCGCCAACGGCACGCCGCAGGGCTGCCGCACCAACCGGTCGCGCTGCCTGACCCACGACCTGTGGGAGGAGCTGGGCAACCAGATCCACATGTATCTCAGCTCGGTCACCGTGGCCGACGTGGTGGAGCGCCGGATCATCGGCACCAGCAGCCTGACCATCCGCGGCCCGCAGCCGGCGGACGAGGGTGCCGCGGTCGCGGCGGAGTAAGGGAGCGCCCTCCGGCCCTTCGTTCCGATGACCCGCGTCTATCTCGACCACAACGCCTCGGCGCCTCTGAAGCCGGCGGTGAAGACGGCGATGATTCAGGCCATGGATCTCGCCGGCAACCCGTCGTCGGTGCACGGCTTCGGCCGCACGGTCCGCCGCGCGGTGGAGGAGGCGCGCGCCCAGGTCGCCGCCCTGGCCGGGGTGCGGCCCGCCCAGGTCTTCTTCACCGGCAGCGGAACGGAAGCCAACAATCTGGCGCTGCGCGGCTTTCCGGGCCGGCAAGTCGTGACCTCCGCCATCGAGCATGATTCGGTGCTGGAGGCGGTGCCCGGCGCCGCCCGCATCCCGGTGAGCCGCGACGGCGTCGCCGACCTCGCCGCGCTCGACCGGATGCTCGCCAGCGGCGACGGCCCGGCGCTGGTTTCCCTGATGCTCGCCAACAACGAGACCGGTGTGATCCAGCCGGTGGCCGAGGCGGCGCGGATCGCCCACGCCCACGGCGCGCTGTTCCATTGCGACGCGGTGCAGGCCGCCGGCCGCCTGTCACTCGATCTCGGGGCGCTTGGCGCCGACCTGCTGACCCTGTCGGCCCACAAAATCGGCGGCCCCGCCGGTGTCGGCGCCCTGATTCTCGCCGACGGGCTGGAGCCGGAGGCGCTGATCCGCGGCGGCGGGCAGGAAAAGCGCCGCCGCGCCGGGACCGAGAACGTCGTCGGCATCGCCGGCTTCGGCGCCGCGGCCCGTCTTGCGCGGCAGGAGCTTCCCGACAGCGCCCGCCTGACCGTCATGCGCGACGCGCTGGAGGTGCTTGCGCTCGCCGCCGTTCCGGCTGCGCGGGTGATGGGGGCCGGCGCGGCGCGGGTCGGCAACACCAGCAACCTGCTGCTGCCCGGCGTGGCGGGGGAGACGCAGGTGATGGCGCTGGACCTCGCCGGTGTGGCGGTCAGCGCCGGCTCGGCCTGTTCCAGCGGCAAGGTGAAGCCGTCCCACGTCCTGGCCGCCATGGGCGAGAGCGCCGGGGACGCTGCCTGCGCCATCCGCGTCAGCCTGGGCTGGGACAGCGACGACGCGGCGGTGGAGCGCTTCGCCGCCGCCTACGCCGCCATGGCGGCAAGGCTGGCCCGTGCCCCTGCGGCGTAATCGCCTCTCCATGACCTCCTCCTCCCGCCGCGGGCCGTGTAAGGTTGCGCGGCGCCCCGCTTCTGGGTATCACCCGGCCGAAGGGACGGCGGCGACCCGCCGGCCTCACGGCCGACCTGTGCAGCGTTTCAACGGACGGCAAGCATGACGACATCCGATTCCGGCCCGCCGCGCTTTCCCAAGGGGAAGGCTTCCATGGGCATCGCCGGGGCCATCGACGGCGACCTGGAGCCGTGCTGGCTGTGCGGTCATTCGGTCGCGGCGCGCGCGATGTTCTGCCATTCCTGCGGGGCGGTGCAGGCGCCGCGCCCGCTCGACCATTTCACCCGGCTGGGTCTGGAGCGCCGCTTCGACATCGAGCCGGAGGCGCTGGCCCGCCAGCACGCCGGTTTCTCCCGCGCCATGGACCCGGAGCGCTTCGCGGCGCGCGGCGCGCGGCAGCAGGCCAACGCCCGTGCCCAGGCCGACGCGCTGGGCGACGCCTATGAGACGCTGCGCGACCCGGTGCGCCGCGCCCGCTATCTGCTGGACCAAATGAACGCCCCCACCGCCGTCCTCTCCGTCGAGGAGGACGAGGAGGTGGCGGCGCTCGCCGACCGGCTGGACGGCACCCCGGACGTCACCGCGGTGGACCGGCTGGCCCAGGACATCGGTCAGCGCGTGGAAAGTTGCATCAAGTATCTTGCCATTGCCTTCCGCAACGGGCAGACCGACAACGCCGCGCGCATCCTCGCGCGGTTGGAGCGGTTGGAGGCGCTGGCGGTCGAATGCCGGACGCGGCGCTCCGTCCCTGCCTCGAAGACACCATAATCATCGCCACCGCACATCGACGCCTTTGTTCAGGAGAGCACCCCAATGCCCAAGATGACCTTCATCGAGCCGAACGGCACCCGCCACGAGGTGGACGCCCCGCTCGGCCTGTCCGTGCTCGAGGTCGCGCATAAGCACGGCCTGGATCTGGAAGGCGCCTGCGAGGGCTCGCTCGCCTGCTCGACCTGCCACGTCATCGTGGAGCCGGAGTGGTTCGACGTGCTGAACGAGGCCTCGGAGGACGAGGAGGACATGCTCGACCTCGCCTTCGGCCTGACCAAGACCTCGCGCCTGGGCTGCCAGATCATCATCAGCGAGGAGCTGGACGGCTTGGCCGTGCGCCTGCCCGGCGGCACCAACAACGCCATGCGCTGACCCACCGCCGCGGCGCCTTTCGGGGCCGCCGCGGTCCGCACCAGCCACCGGGGAACCGGCGCGCCAGCCCCGTTCGCGGGCGGAGCGCCCCGGTTCTCCGGTGGTGAATTTTTTGGGAACCAGCCCATATAGGGCGCCATGATCTCCTACGCCAACTCCCTCGGCATCGCCAAGCGTCCCCAGGACACCCGCGTGGTCGTCGCCATGTCCGGCGGCGTCGATTCCTCCGTCACCGCCGCCGTTCTGCGGGAGGAGGGCTACGACGTGGTCGGCATCACGCTCCAGCTCTACGACCACGGCATCGCCCTGCAGAAGCCGGGCGCCTGCTGCGCCGGGCAGGACATCTACGACGCCCGTCAGGTGGCCGACCGCATCGGCATCCCGCACTATGTGCTGGATTACGAGGGCAAGTTCTCCCAGGACGTGATCGACGACTTCGCCGACACCTATCTGCGCGGCGAGACGCCGATCCCCTGCGTGCGCTGCAACCAGCGGGTCAAGTTCCGCGACCTGCTGAACACCGCCCGCGACCTCGGCGCCGACGCCCTGGCGACGGGCCATTACGTGCGCCGCGTCCAGGGGGCGGCGGGGGCGGAGCTGCACCGCGCCATCGATCCCGGACGCGACCAGAGCTACTTCCTGTTCGCCACGACGCGCGAGCAGCTGGAGTTCCTGCGCTTCCCGCTGGGCGGCCTGACCAAGCCGGAGACCCGCGCGCTGGCCGAGCGCCACGGGCTGGAGGTGGCGGCCAAGCCGGACAGCCAGGACATCTGCTTCGTTCCCAACGGCTCCTACGCCGACGTGGTGGCGAAGCTGCGTCCCGGCTCGGTCGAGCCCGGCGACATCGTCCATGTCGACGGGCGCGTGCTCGGGCGTCACCGCGGCGTGGTTCATTACACGGTGGGCCAGCGCAAGGGGCTGGGCATCGGCGGCATCCGGGGCGAGGAGGAGCCGCTGTTCGTCGTGCGCCTGGAGCCCGGTCAGCGCCGCGTCGTCGTCGGCCCGCGCCGCGAGCTGGCGCGCAGCGTGGTGACGATCCGCGAGGTCAACTGGCTCGGCCCCGCCCTGGCTCCCGGCGAGGGGCTGGAGGTGGAGGTGAAGCTCCGCTCCGCACAGCCGCCCGCTCCGGCGGTGTGGCGTCTGGGCGCGGACGGCACCGCACAGGCCGAACTGCACGAGCCGCAATACGGCGTCGCCCCCGGCCAAGCCTGCGTCGTCTACCAGGGCGACCGGGTGCTGGGCGGTGGCTGGATTGCCGGCACGGGAGCCTGACGAGAACTTCGCAAAAAGTGAAATTTCAGCGTTGACACCCCGGTCCCCCTGGAATACATAAGCGGCCCCGGCACGAACCGCGGCGGCCAACACCGAAACGGACCGCGCTGGGAGATGATGGTAAGCACGATGGCAGCGTAGCTCAGTGGTAGAGCAGGGGAATCATAATCCCTTGGTCGGGGGTTCAAATCCCTCCGCTGCTACCATCATAAAGGCCAGTCAATCCAATGGGTTGGCTGGCCTTTTTCATTTCCGACCCATGCCCCATGAGCGCCGTTAGACTCCCGGTTAGACAGGTCAGGCACCGCGGCTGTTCCGCGCGTGTTGGCGTCAACGGCAGGGGCCTTGAAGCGGCGTGGTTGGAAGGACGTGCGCGAACATGTCGCGCTGGGCGGCGGGTGGCGTTCGGGTAGGTTATCAGGCGTGCATACGCCTGCCACCGCCTTCCGAAAAATCGAGACCCTTCATCCCGTCATGGGCGCCAAGACGAACCTGCAAGCCGCGTTGGCAAAGCATATGGCCGGGGATTTGCGTGGCGCCGAGGCGCTGTACCGGGACATGATCCGCCGCTATCCCCGCGCGCCCGAGACGCGGCATGCCCATGGCAACCTTGGCGCCATCCATTTGGTCGAAGGGCGGATGGAGCAAGCGGAACAGAGCCTGCGCGCGGCCTTGCGGCTTGCGCCGAACGACCCCGGCGTGCTCGGCAACCTCGGGCTCGCGCTTCGTGGGCGTGGCCGCCTCGACGAGGCGGTGTCATGTCATCGCAAGGCGCTCAACGGCGCCCCGACCTCCGCCAACGCGCTCAACAATCTGGGCGTGTCATTGACGGAGCGTGGCGATACGGAGGAAGCGATCGCTTGCTTCGAGCGGCTTCTCGGGCTGACGCCGGGCGCCCCCGATGCTCTGTTCAACCTTGGCGTCGCGTTCGAGCGGGCGAACCGGCTCGAGGAGGCCGCCCGCCACTATAGAAAGGTTCTGGACCGGGCGCCGGGGCACATGGGCGCGCTGAACAACCTGGGCAACACCCTGGGCGAACTGGGTGCCGTGGACGAGGCGCTGGATTGTTACGGTCGCGCGCTGTCCCTCGATCCCGAGAACGCCGACGCCCATTGGAACCGCGCGCTGACGCGGTTGCTGCTCGGCGATTTCGCAAACGGATGGCGTGAATTCGAATGGCGTTGGAAAGCGCCGGTCATGCAAGGCCAGCGTCGCCGGTTCGACCAGCCGGCGTGGAATGGCGGGCCGCTGACCGGCCGGACCATCCTTCTGCACGCCGAACAGGGGCTGGGCGACACGCTCCAGTTTCTGCGCTTTGTGCCCCTGCTGCGGGACGCGGGAGCGACGCGCGTCCTGCTGGAGGTCCAGCCGCCTCTTCTCTCCCTGTTGCGGGAGTCCCCGGCCGTCGAGGGCGTGGCGGTGATCCCGCGTTCCCCCGACTTTCCGGGCGGGAGCCACCTGCCGCCCTTTGACCTGCACGCGCCGCTGATGAGCCTGCCGTTGCTGCTGAACCGCAGCCATCCCGTGGCGCCGGACACCCCGATGCTGCGTGCGTCGGAGGCCGCCACACGCATCTGGACGGACCGTCTGGCCGCCGCTGCGCCGAGCGCCCGGATTCGTTGCGGCCTTGTGTGGGCCGGACGGCGCGAGCACGCCAACGACCGCCGCCGCTCCCTTCCCCTTGCCGCCCTCGCGCCGCTCCGGGAGTTGGCCGGAGTTCAATGGGTGTCCCTGCAGATCGGCCCGGCGGTGGCTGATCTGGCCTCCTGGTCCGACGCTCCCTTCGACGCGTCGCCCTTCCTGACCGATTTCGCGGCGACGGCGGCGGCACTGGCGTCGCTTGACCTCGTCGTCACCGTGGACACCGCCGTGGCGCATCTGGCCGGCAGCCTGGGCCGGCCGACATGGGTGCTGCTGCCTTTTGCGCCGGACTGGCGTTGGATGCTCGGACGCGCGGACAGCCCGTGGTACCCGACGGCCCGCCTGTTCCGGCAAAGCCGCGTGGGCGATTGGCCGGGCCCGGTGTCCGAAGTCGCCGGGGAACTGCAACGACTGGCCGACGGGCGGGGCGCCCCTCAATCCTCGGTCAGCGCGTGCGCCATGGCGTCCTGCAACGGCGCCAGCACGTAATCGATGGCCCGGCGCTGGCCGGTCGCGATCAGCACATCGGCGGGCATGCCCGGATGCAGGGCCGCCGGGCCGATGCGCTCCAGCGCGCCGGGCAGGGGGCGGACGCGGGCCACGAAGTAGGGAGCGTGGGTCGTCGGATCGGTCAGGCGATCGGCGGAAACGTCGACAACGGTGGCGTCGATCGAGGGCGTGCGGCGGGGCTTGAAGGCGCTGAGGCGGACCTGCGCGGTCTGGCCGGCCTTCACCACGTCGATGTCCAGCGGGTCGATGCGCGCCTCGATGGTCGGCGGGCCGCTGTCCGGAACGATGTCCATCAGCGGCTCGCCCGGCTTCACCACTCCGCCGACGGTGAAGACGGCCAGTCCGACCACACGGCCCGGAACGGGGGCGCGGATCTCCGTGCGCTCCACCGCGTCGCGGGCGGCCTTCAAGCGGGCGGCGGTCTGGTCCAAGGCGTTCTGCGCCTCCTCCATCTCCGCGGCGATGTCGGAGCGGCGGGCCGTCTCCTTGGCGTGGATCTGGGTGTCGGCGACCGTCACCGCCTGTTCGGCCAGCAGGGCGCGGGCGTGGGACTGATCGCGGGTGCCGGCCAGGTCGGCCATGGCGCGCTTCAGCGACAGGACCCGCAGCTTGCGTTCCAGCCCCTTGTTGAAGAGGTCGAGCACACCGGCCAACTCCTCCTCGATGTAGACGATCTGCTCCGCCGCCGCGCGTTCCTGGGCGCGGTGGGCGGTCACCTCGCGCTCGGCCTGCAGACGCTGTTCGCGCAGCACGGCCATGTCGCCGTCATGGCGGGTCCAGCGGGAGGCGAACAGTTGCTGCTGCACGGCCAGGGCGCGCCGGGCGGCGGCGCTTCCATCCACCAGCTCCGCCGGGACGGAGAAGGCGCGCTGGCCGGCGTATTCGGCGCGCAGGCGGGCCATGCGGACCAGGGCGGCGGCCTGTTCGGTGGACAGCTCCTCCAGGGTGGCGCGGCTCTGCGTCCCTTCCAGGCGGAGCAGGGTCTGCCCGGCGGCCACCGTGTCGCCGTCTCGCACCGCCAGCTCGGCGACGATGCCGCCTTCCAAGTGCTGGATGGTCTTGCGGTTGCCGTCCACCACCACGGTGCCCGGCGCGTGGGCGGCGCTGTCCAGCGGGGCCAGGAAGCCCCAGCCGAGTCCGGCGCCCAGCGCCAGGGCGATCACTGCGCAGCCCGCCCGCACAGCGCCGCCGATGGAAGGCTCGGCGCGGCGCGGCTCCGCCGGGATGGCGCTTCGGTCCAGCAGCGTGTCGGTCGTCGTCATCTCGAAGTCTCCAATCAGGGGGTGGCGGTGGCGGCAACCGGCTGCGGTGTGGCGGTGCCCAGACGCCGGACCATCTCGGCCCGCGTCGCGGTCTGGTCGATCATGCCGTCGCGCAGCACGACGATGCGGTCCACCGCGTCGAGGACGCAGCGGCGGTGGGCGATCACCACCACCGCGGCGCCTCCGGCCTTGGCCTCGGCGATGGCGCGCAGCAGCGCCGCCTCGCCGGCCTGGTCCAGGTTCGCGTTGGGCTCGTCGAGAACGATCAGGCGGGGATCGCCGTAGAGGGCGCGGGCGAGCGCGATGCGTTGCCTCTGCCCGCCGGAGAGCAGGGCGCCGCCCTCGCCGATCTCCGTCCGGTAGCCGTCGGGGAGGCGGCCGATCATCTCATGCACGCCGGCCCGCCGCGCCGCCGCGGTGACCAGCGTCGGGTCGGCGTCGCCCAGCCGGGCGATGGCGTCCTCCACGGTGGCGCCGAGCAGGCCGACGCCCTGGGGCAGATAACCGACATGCCGCCCGCAGTCGTCGCGGTGCCAGCGCCACACATTGTGGCCGTCGAGGTAGACGCCGCCCTGGGTCGGCTCCAGCACGCCGACCAGCAGCCGGGCCAGCGTGGACTTGCCCGCCGCCGAGGGGCCGACGATTCCCACCGCCTCCCCCGGCTCGACCGAGAAGGAGAGGCCGCGCAGCGTCGGACGGTCCGACCCCGGCGGGACGTAGGTCACGCGGTCCAGCAGCAGGGAACCGCTGGGGCGGGGCAGGGGGGCGCCCGGCGCGGGTGCCGCGTCCGCGGTGAACAGGACGCGCAGGCGGCGCAGGCTCTCGCGGGCCGAGGACCAGTTCCGCCAGGAGTCGATCAGCTGTTCGAAGGGCGCCAGCGCGCGGCCCATCAGGATGGAGGCGGCCAGCATGCTGCCCGGCGACACCTGCCGGTCCAGCACCAGCATCGTGCCGGCGGCGAGGATCGCCACCTGGGCGGTCATCCGGAAGACCTTGGCGAGCGAGGCGACGGCCTGCGCCCGTCCGGCGGTCTGGTTGACCAAGCGCAGATGATCGTCCTGAACCGCCTGCCAGCGGCGGCGCAGGTTGCCCATCATGCCCATTGCGGCGACGGCCTCCACGCCGTGCGACGCCGCCTCGACCTCGGCGCCGTGTCGGCACAGGGCGCGGTTGGCCTCCGCCGCACCCGGCATGGTCAGCATCCGGCCCAACAGGCTCACCCCGACCAGACACAGGATGCTTGCTCCGCAGACGAGGCCGTAGATCGGGTGGATCAGCGTCAGGAACAGCAGGAAGACGAGGCTGAGCGCGGCGTCGAGCGGTGCCGTGAGGCTCGGTCCGGACAGGAACTGGCGCAATTCGTTCACGTCGCGCAGCACCTGGGCCGGGCGGCTGGGGCCGCCGCGCAGCAGGCCGCCCATCGACGCCTCCAGGGCGTCCATGGTCAGGCTGCGCGCCGCGAGATGCCCCATGGCCTGGGTCAGCCGCCCGCGGATCGCCTCGACCAGCCCGAACACGGCGAAGCAGCCCAGGGCCAGCAGCGACAGGGCCACCAAGGTCTCCACGCTGCGGCTGCCCAGAACGCGGTCGTAGACCTGCATCGTGTAGAGCGGCATCGCCAGCTGGATGAGGGCGAGAAAGACGCTGAACCCGCCCGCGGCGGCGAGGCCGGTGGCGATGCGCCGCCGGATCGCGCCCAGGGCGGGCGGGTGGGCGGATGGGCCGGTGGATGGGCTGCGGCGGGTTTCCCGTGCGGCCATGGGAAGGGCGCTCCTGTCGTCCGGAGAAAGGAAAGGGGCGCGCCGGGAAGGACGGCGCGCCCGGAACCTCGGTCAGGCGGATCAGTAGAAGGAGATGTCGCCCATCGGGTTGTCGCCCTTCACGATCAGGTCGTGATAGCCGGTGTCGTTGGCCGCGTTCCACGTGACGACGTAATTACCGTCCTTCTGCCAGATGCTGTATTGGCCGTCGGCGGGCGCGCTGGTCGAGCCGGCATAGCTGTAGCTGCCCTTCAGCCAGATCTGGTCCTCGTCCTTGAAGTCGGTGATGGTGTCGGCGTTGCCGGCGTAGATGTCGCCGCTGTCCTTCGTCTCGAAGAAGAACCAGTCGGCCCCGGCCCCGCCGGTCATCTGGTCCTTGCCCATGCCGCCGTAGAGGTCGTCGAAAGTGTCGCCGCCGCTCAGCGTGTCGTTGCCCTCGCCGCCGTAGAGCTTGTCGTACCCGCTCTCGCCATAGAGCTGGTCGTTGCCGCTGCCGCCATAGAGCGTGTCGGTGCCGTAATAGCCCATCAGCAGGTCGTTGCCCGACTCGCCGTAGAGCACGTCGTTGCCGTTCCAGCCGTCCAGCGTGTCGTTGCCGGACCAGCCGAGGATGGTGTCGTTGCCGTCATAACCTTGCACGTAGTCATTGCTGACGCCGTACTTGATCATGTCGAGATAGTCGGCGTTGTTGGTGCCATAGACGTTTGCCATTGATGCGTTTCCTTCGGATCAGGGGATTGTGCCATGCAGGGGGAGGCGTATTCTTCGGCGTTCCTTTTGCCGGTTCGTTTCGAAGACCTCGCCCTTGCACAGCCATTCTTCCCGGATCGGGCATCCGGCACTGTTGTCCACTTCACAGTTTTGCACAGGAGAGAAAAAGCGCTGCGATCAGCGCCTCCGGTGCAGGATCATCCCGCCATGGTGCAGCACCCCGTCGATGAAGTCGCCGTCGGCGGTGAAGCCGGTGTCGTCCCAATAGTCGATGTGGTCGCCGGTGACCCGATAGCGGCCTTGGTACGCCTTCTCCCGGTTGCCCCGCGCCTCGACGTAGCGGTTGTCGGGGAGAAGCTCGTGGCGGACGCGGCCATCTTCCGTCACCCACAGGCCGACATAGGGGTGATCCGCCTGCGCCACCCCAGGCCGGTCGGCGGACTGGGCCAGCGCCTTGCGGTCGGGCAGGGCCTCGGCGCCGGCGGCGAGCAGGGCGGCCGTCAGGGTGGCGGTTCGGGCGAAAGCGCGTTTCATGGCGTGCCTCCTTCCGACGGGCGGCGCTCGCCGAACAGCTCCGACAGGGTGCGTGCGGCGGAGATCGCGCGGGGGAAGCCCGCCGGGACCGTCACCATGTAGACGATCTCCTTCAACTCGTCCTCGGAGACGCCGGCGTTGAGCGCGTAGCCGGCGTGGATCTTCATGAAGGCCGTCTCGCCGATGGCGGCGAAGGCGGCGACGGCGGCCAGCTGGCGGGTCCGCGTGTCCAGCCCCGGCCGGGACCAGACGTCACCCAGCGCGTAGGCCTCGGTGGCCTCCGCCAGGAAGGGAAACTCCTCGCGCATCCGCTCCAGTGTGGGCTGGGGCTGGCTGTTGTTCAGGCTGCGGATCACCTCGCCGCCGCGCTTGGCGCGCTCCTCCGTGGTCAGGGCGGCGGCGGGCATCGCCGGAACCGCGGCGAGCAGCCCCGCCGCGACGAGGGTGCGCAGGCGCGCGGGCGGACGGCCGAGGGTGTCGGTGGCGTGGGTCATGCTGACTTCCTTCGCTTTGGCTGGCTCAATGGCTGGCCGTGGGACGGACCACGATCTCGTTGGTGTCCACGTCGTCCGGCTGCTCGATGGCGTGCAGGATGGCCCGCCCGATGGCGTCCGGCTTGATGGAGACGGCGCGGTAGCTCCGCATCAGCTCCTCGGCCTCCGGGTCGGTGATGGTGTGGGCCAGCTCCGATTCCACGACACCGGGGCAGACGCAGGTGACGCGCAGCCGCTCGTTCTCCTGGCGCAGCCCGTCGGAAATGGCCCGCACCGCGTATTTCGTCGCGCAGTAGACGGCGGCGGTCGGCGACACGGCGAGCGCTCCGATGGAGGCGATGTTGATGATCTGGCCGAAGCCCTGGCCGTTCATGACCGGCAGCACCGCGGCGATGCCGTAGAGGACACCGCGGATGTTCACGTCGATCATGCGGTCCCATTCCTCGACCTTCAGCGAGGCGATGGGGGACAGCGGCATGACCCCGGCGTTGTTGACCAGCACGTCGATGCGCCCGAACCGCTCCTGCGCGAAGGCGGCGAAGGCCGCCATGTCCGCGCGGCTCGTCACGTCCAGCGCGCGGACCTCGGCGGTCCCGCCCCCGGACTGGATGTCGGCGGCCAGGGCCTCCAGCCGGTCCGTCCGGCGGGCGCCGAGCAGCAGCTTCGCCCCGGCGGCGCCGAGGACGCGGGCGGTGCCTTCGCCGATGCCGCTGGAGGCGCCGGTGATGAGAATCGTCTTGTCGGTGATCGCGGTCATATCGTGCTCCCTTCCGTCGATCGTTGCGGTGACGGAGAAAAGCTATGATCAACCGGTCGATAGTTCGAGTTGCCAATCATGAACAGGCTGGTTAGGTTCTCTAACCAATGAGCGATCCTTTCGAAGGCATGGCGGCGTTTCTGGCGGTGGCCGAGACGCTCAACTTCCGCCGGGCGTCCGAGCGCCTGGGCGTCACCCGTTCCGCCGTCAGCCAGGCGGTCCGCCGGCTGGAGGATCGGATCGGCGTGCCGCTTCTCCAAAGGACGACGCGCAGCGTGCGGCTGACCGACGCGGGCGCGCATCTGCTGGCCGCGACGCGCCCGGCGCTGGCGGAGATCGGCACGGCGCTGGAGGTCATCGCCTCGGCGCACGGGGCGCCGGGCGGGACGTTGCGGCTGGCCGTCTCATCCATCGCGGAGAGCATCCTGGAGGGGGAGGCGCTGGCCGGCTTTCTGGCCGCCCACCCATCGGTCGGCGTCGACATCCTGGTGACCGACGAGGAGTTCGACATCGTCGCGGCGGGTTTCGACGCGGGCGTCCGGCTGGGCGAAGCCATCGAGCAGGACATGATCGCGGTCCCGGTCTCGGCCCCGCAGCGGCAGTTGGTGGTGGCCTCACCGGCCTATCTGGCAGAGTTTGGCCGTCCAGCCCATCCACGCGACCTGCTCGCCCACCGCTGCATCGGCTGGCGTCCGGCGCCGGACGTGGCGCCCTACCGCTGGGAGTTCACCGAGGACGGCCGCGACTTCGATATCGCGGTGAATCCGCGGGTCGCGACCAACGACATGGGGATGATGGTCCGGCTGGCCCTGGCCGGCGCCGGGATCACCTGCGGCATGGAGGAGACCTTCCGGCCCCATCTGGAACGCGGCGCGCTGGTGGCCGTCCTGGAGGCGTTCTGCCCGCCCTTTGCCGGCTTCCATCTCTACTACCCCAGCCGCCGGACGGTGCCGCCGCGGCTGCGCGCCTTCATCGACCATTTGCGCGTGCGGAACGGCGCGTCGCCGAGAGCGTCACGTCAGGGTTGAGGCGAGGTGTTACCGCGGCATCAGCGCGAACACGCCCCAGCCCAGATAGTCCCGCGTGTGGGTGGCGTAGCGCACCGGTTCCGAGTTCAGTTTGGCTCGAATGTCCTTCGCGAAGTCGTCGCCGGGATTGGCTTCCAGCCAGCGGCGCATGGTCAGCCATTTCGCCGCCTCGTAGCGGTCCCAGCCGTCCTGATCGGCCAGAACCATCTCAACGACATCGCAGCCAAGGCGGCCGAAGGACGCGAGAAGCTCCGGGAGCGTGAGGAAATCGGACGTTGCGTTGGCAAGGCACCCCTTGGCGACATCGTCCGTCGGCGGCATCTGCCTCCAGAAGGGCTCGCCGATGAGGATGATCCCTCCGGTGCGCAGGCTCCGCGCCAGAAGCTCGACCGTGCCGGCGACACCACCGGCAATCCAGGTGGCACCGACACAGGCGGCCACATCGACCTTCTCGTCGGAGACATAACCGGCGGCATCACCGTGGATGAACGCGACCCGATCGGCGACGCCGAGTTCGACGGCACGGAGCTTCGCCTGCTCGGTGAACAGCCGGCTCATGTCGATGCCGGTCCCGGTGATGCCGTGATCGCGCGCCCAGCTGCACAGCATCTCCCCCGAACCGCTGCCCAGGTCGAGCACCCGGTCCCCTGCCTCCAGACGCAACGCCGCGCCGAGGATGGCGAGCTTCTCCGGTGTGATCGGGTTGTGGATGCGGTGGGCGCTTTCACTGATCGTGAAGATCCGGGGAATGTCCACTTTGGCCGATTTCATTGAACGAATGCGACGAGCGGGCGATCTCGCGTCGGAACGAACGCGGCGGTCCGGCGAACGAGGATGGTGAGGCCATGACCGCGCATGATTGCAGGATAACCCGCGCGGTCGTGTCTCAACAAGTTCTCATCATGGTTGTGCGGAGTGCGGCGCTTGAACCGGCCCCCGTTTCCGGAGGCCAACCCCCACAGCTTGCGGTTCGCATCGCAACGTCCTGCCGCCTGAAACGGAAACGGCGGGTGCCGAGGCCCGAAGGCCCCGGCACCCGCCGTTCCGTATCGCGTGTATGCGTCCTCAGCCGAACCAGGCGGCGACGTTGCCGGTCTGGCCGAGGATGGTGATGCGGTTGCCCGAGCCGACGTCGAGGGTGGTGTTGCCGCCCTCCACCCGCGCCGAGCGGATCACCGCGCCGAGGTCCATGCTGGCGTCGTAAAGGGCCAGACGGTCCACACCCGCCTGGAAGTCCATCACCACCGAGCCGCCCGAGGCCCGCCCGAAGGCGAACAGATCCGCGCCTTCGCCGCCCCACAGCGTGTCCGCCCCGCCGTCGGCGAACAGCACGTCGTTGCCCGACCCGCCGTTCAGGAGGTCATTGCCCGCCCCGCCGAACAGCGTGTCGTTGCCGTCCTCGCCGAACAGCGTGTCGTCGCCGTCGTCACCGGTGGCCAGGTCGTCGCCCGCACCAAGCCCGATCAGGTCGCGGCCCGCCCCGCCCAGCGCCACGTCGTTGCCCGCCCCGCCGCTGATCGTGTCGTCGCCCGCGTCGCCGACCAGCAGGTCGTCGCCCTCCTCGCCGAAC
>NZ_JAEPIV010000019.1:0-118739 GCF_016632405.1 Azospirillum aestuarii | reverse complement strand
CCCTCGATGGCCTGCTTCTTCCAGGCGTTGATCAGCGTCTGGTGCACCCCGTGCTTCGCGACAAACTGCGAAACCGTCAGCTCGCCCCGGATCGCCTCCAGCGCCACCTTCGCCTTGAACTCCGCCGAATACCGTTTCCGCTTCCCCGTCATCGGGTCCGTCCTTCCTGATGGGCGAACCAAGCTTATCCGACTGTCCGGGAAACGGGGACCAGCTCAGTGAGCGCGGCATCTACGACCCGAAGGGCAGCGCAGCAACAACATGAAGACGGCAGTGGAGGCGGTGTTCGTCGGCAAGGATCGCCAGTTCAACCGCCGCTTCGCCTAGATGTGCTCGCATTATCTGGTCGAGCCGGTGGTCTGCACGCCGGCGGCGGGTTGGGAAAAGGGGCAGATCGAGAACCAGATCGGCACCTTGCGGCAGCACCTGTTCACGCCGCGGCCACACGTCAAGACGCTGGAGGAGCTGAACGACTGGCTGCGCGGCGAGGTCGAGGCCTGGGGGCGCGACACCGCGCATCCGGAATGCCGGGAGAGCGCCGTGTGGGAGGTGTTCCAGGCCGAGCGGCGGCGCTGATCGCGGTGACCGACCCGTTCGATGGCTTCCACGAAACCACCGTCAGCGCCTCGAAGACCTGCCTGATCCGCTTCGAGCGCAACCGCTACAGCGTGGCCACCGGCCGGCCCGGTGCAGGTGCGCGCCTACGCCGACCGCATCGTCGTGTGGTGGAACGGTCAGGTGGTGGCCGAGCACCGGCGCCGCTTCGACCGCTACGCCACCGTCTACGATCCCTGGCATTACCTGCCCATCCTCATTCGCAAACCTGGGGCACTGCGCAACGGCGCACCATTTCGGGACTGGGAGCTGCCGCCGGGGTTGAGCAAGGTGAAGGCCCGGCTGGGACGCTCCAACCAGGCGGACCGCCAGTTCGTGGCGTTCCTCAGCGCCATCCTCAGCGATGGCCTCGACGCGGTGGAAGCCGCCTGCCAGAGCGCGTTGCAGGATGGCCCCTGGCCCTGCACGGGATCGTCGAGCAACTTCGCCACCTCGGCGCCGAGATCGAACGTCTGGAGAAGCGTATCCTGGCTTGGCATCAGAGCAGCGATGTCAGCCGCCGCTTGGCGACCATTCCCGGCATCGGCCCGTTCACCGCCAGTGCGATCGCGGCGGCCGTGCCGGACGGAACCTTGTTCCGATCCGGTCGCCATTTCGCCGCGTGGCTTGGCCTGACGCCGAAGGTGCACAGCAGCGGCGGCAAGGAGCGGCAGGTCGGCATCAGCAAGCAGGGCGACGGTTACCTCCGGGGTCTGCTCGTCGTCGGCGCCACAGCGGTCATGCGGTTGGCCCGCAAAGACTACGCCAGCCGAATCTGGGCGACGAAGCTGTTAGAGCGCAAGCCGGCGAAGCTGGCCGCCGTGGCCTTGGCCAACAAAACCGCCCGCATCGCGTGGGCGGTGATGACACGAGGAAAAACCTACGAGGCGCCGGTCGCCGCGTAATCGTTGTTCACCCGGCAAAGCGAGAGATTGCTCGGCGGGTGAATGTGCCAGGGTGGTGAGACGTGATGACGAACCGGCTGGGCCGGGGATCGATCAAACCCACGGGGACCAAGCGCCTTCGAGCGTGTTGAGGTGATTTGGGCAACGATCCGCGGAATTCATCAAGGCCGGCAGCCACGGCTGCGAAAACAGGCCGGACACATGGGTTCATCCTATCGGTCGTTACTACGGATTTCACTCTTGCACCGGAAAGGCCGTCCACACATGGTCCCCGTTTCCCCGTTGTCGCCCGGCGCCATGCTGTCGGGAAAGCCAAGGTGTGGCTGTTATGGCGCACTCCATGCCTGAACGCAGCCAATCACCAATAACGTCACCGTGACGAGTTGACGATTCCGTCACGTGCCGACAAGGTGGCCCCAATAGTCCCAGAGCGGGTTGGTGCCGTGATTTCCATTTCCATCAAAGGTGAGCAACTGCGGGCGTTCCGCGAAGGCCGGACCATGGGTCAGCAAGAACTGGCGGATTGGCTCAACGGCCAGCTCAGTCGGCGTTACGACCGAAACAGGGTCAGCCGATGGGAAAATGGCAGCGAGCGGATTCCGCAGATCGTCGCCCAGTTGATATCCGTCAGTGACAAGATGAACGCAGGTCCGAAGGGCCTTCCCGGTGGCATGGCCGGCGGCGGCTCCGGCGCTCCGCGGACCGCGACAAAGGTGTCCGTCGCCAATCAGAAAGGCGGCGTCGGAAAGACGACGACCGCCGTTAACCTTGCCTTCCTGCTGGCGAAGGCGGGGATGAGGGTGCTGCTGATCGATGCCGACGCGCAGGCGAACGCGACCATGCATCTGGGCGTCGACGCCTACGCGCTCGACCGTGATGGCGCGACGCTCTACCATGTGCTGCTGAAGGACCGCCCGATCGAGAAGGCCATCGTCGCGGTCTGCGGCGGGCTGTTCGACCTGCTGCCGTCAAGCCTGACCCTGTCCCAGGCCGATGGGGAGATGGCGGGGGACCCCAACAGCAATCTGGCCCTGCGCGAGAAGCTGGGCGACATCGACGCCGCCTATGACGCCATCGTGATGGATTGTCCCCCGAACCTGGGGCAGGTCACCATCAACGCGCTGAACTGCTCCGACTATGTGCTCGTACCGGTCCAGACGGAGCCTATGGCCGCGCTCGGCGTGCCGATGCTGATCGACAACACGCTGACCAAGGTGCGCCGCCGCGTGAATCCGGGCGTGGAGGTGCTGGGCATCCTGCCGACCATGTACGCGGAGCGCCATTCGATGGACCGGCTGACCCTGGCGCAGCTGCACGAGCTGTATGGCGCCAAGACCCGCATCTTCTCCCCGGTTCCCTCATCCACCCAGTACCCGCAGGGGTCGGCGGCCGGCCGCCCGACCCTGGAGGCGATCCCTACGGCGCCCGGCGCCCAAAGTTATCAGGAGGTGGCGGACGCGCTCATCGCGCTGCGCGCCAAGCGTGAGGAGGCGGCCCATGTCCAATAAGCTTCTTGCCCAGGCGACGAAGTCGAAAATGCTGTCGAAGGCCGTGACCGGTGCGTCCGAAGCCGTGTCGAGCGATCCACGCTTCCGGGTGTCCGCGGACCACCCCGAGGTGGTGGAACTGGACCTTGAGAGGATCGACCCGAATCCGCATCAGCCGCGACGGCATTTCGATGAAACGGCGTTGCAGGCGCTTGCCGAATCCATCCATCGCGTCGGCGTCCGGCAGCCCATCGGCGTCCGCAAGGGCGACGGCGGACGCTATACGCTGGTTTGGGGGGAGCGGCGAGTCCGTGCTTCCCGGCTGGCGGGAAGGAGCACGATTTACGCGCTGCTGGTCAAGGATGGGAACGGCGCCGAACTGGCGCTGATCGAGAACCTGCAACGCGAGGATCTCGATGCCGTGGAAACCGCCGCTGGTCTCGCCGCGTTGCGGGAGCAGCACGGCTACACGCACGAGCAGCTTGGGGCCGCCAGCGGTCTTGGGAAAACCGAAGTGACGCGGACACTGGGCATCCTCGCCCTGCCCTCTCCGATCCTAGAGGAATACCCGGCGCACCGCCGGAGCGTCGGCAAATCCGCGCTGTTCGAAATGGTGGATGCCGACAATCCGGCGCTTCAGCGCCGGATGTGGGAAATGGCGAAGGGCGGCGCCACCGTCGCGACTCTCCGGTCCGCCCGCAAGGATGTCGCGGTGGGTGCGGACGCCCGCGAGGGAAACAACCCTGCTGCCGACAGGCTCTCCCGAACCTCGCCCCCCGCCGCGGGCCGCATGGTAAAAAGCGCCCAGAGGACCTTCAAGGCCATCGACGCCGTGCGCGAGCAAGGGGCATCCCTGGATGACGATCAGCGGAGCATTCTGAGGCAACTTCGCGACCGCATCGACGCCCTCCTGGCGGAGTGACGCGCGACGGTGCGACGTCGCACCAACGTCCGCTCCCGATGCGGCGTCGCAAAGGGAGCGGCTGCGCCCGTTGCGGCCGTTCGTTCCAGCGAGCCGATGGGCACCGGAACGAGGCGGGTAAGGCCGTCATCACACTCCACACGGCTGGGAGGGCTGAGGCGCCATCCGCATGGGCTGGGTGCGCCGTCGCTCCTCCGGCCGGTCGCGGCGCTGGCCGCCGATTGGCGCATCACCACCCCCCCTGCCCCACCTTGACGTCGCACCGGAACCGCCGCAGATCAGCCCGAGATGGGCGGAGTGGCTGCGTGGGCGGAAGCGCGACACACAGCGGTGCTGGCTTGGCTGGACGTACACCGGAAAAGCGCCGAGCCCCCTGCCCTTCCCGGACATGATGAGCTTTGCCAAACGCCTCGGCAGCAACCTTCCCGGCGAAACGCGCGGAGGGTTGCCGAACCATTTCCCGCCGCCGGCCGCCATCAACCTGCCCTTTGCCGCCCCCTGCCGTTGAAGCCAGCCCCGTTCGACATCCTGATCATCGACAACGTTCGTCGGTGCGACATCGCACCGACGCCGGGCCGTCCGGTATGGAGGCCTTTGGAGCGCCGCAAGCAGGCGCGCTCCTCCAGATGTTCCTGACCACCGGAAACTCCGGACCCTGTTCAGGTCGGGCAAGCGGGGACGGGGTTTTCCGCAATCGGTCATCGCGAAACGGGCAACGCTCCACAAGGGCCGCAGCGAAACCGTTGCTTCACCGCCCGAACAAGGCCAGCAAACCGTCGCCAAGGGCGCCGCGCCATGCGAAGCGGTCGTGCCCAGCGGCATAGTCGCGGTAGGTGACCTCGTAGCCTTTGGCCTCCAGCACGTCCCTCAGATGGCGGGAGCTTTCAAGGATGCCGATCTCGCCGTCGCTTCCGGTTTCAAACAGGCCCGCGCTGAGGAAAAAGCGAACCGGGCGACGATCGCGCGACGCCACCACACCGGCCATATGCTCCGGGCGGTCCGGCGGCGCCTCGGCCGGATGCCACCAGAAGGAGCCGGACATGGAGAGCGCGTTTCCGAACCGGTCTGGGTGAGTCAGCGCAGCGGACACCGCCGCCAGCCCGCCATAGCTGGACCCGGCCACAACCGTGCGGTCGGGACGGGGCCGGATGCCCATACGATCGCTCAACCAGGGAAGAATCTCGTCGGCAAGCATCGCGGCGAAAGCGGGGTTGGCCGGCAGTTCGCGTTCCCGCGCCTCGGCGGTGGGGTTGGCGATGAAGACGGCGACCGTCGGCGGCAAGCGACCATCGCCGGTCAGCCGGTCGAGCATGGTTGGAACCGGCGCGCGGCTGTCGAGGTAGTCCGGCCCGTCGAACAGCAGCAGCAGGACCGTGTCCTTCCCCGCCGGATCGACGCCGGGCGGCACATAGACCGCGACGTCGCGCGTGTTGCCGAGGATGCGGCTGGCGAACCGTTCGGCGACGAGCCGACCCGCCGGTTCGGACCAGCCGCCTTCCAAGCCTGGCTGGGGCGGGGCGCCGGCCAGTTCCACCAGGGAAACCTGATTGTAGGGGTCGGGCGCGTCCGCCGGCCAGGGACGGTGGTTCAGCGGATCGGCCTGAAGCTGCGCCAGGATCGCCATCCGGCATTCGCGGCAGGTCCCGGGGAAGTCCGGCACGTCCGGCGCGATCTGGTAGGACAGGCGGGTGGAGGCGGGGACGACGAAGCTTTTGAACCAGACATCGCTGGCGCCGAGCCGTTCGAGGGTCTCGTGGCGGGAGGTCGGACCGCCCAGCAAGCGCACGTTGTGGCGCGCGCCCCGTGCCAGAAAGGTCATCGTGACCCGGTCCGATCCCGGCGCCTCCATCAACGGCTCCACCAGCGGCGTGCCGCGTCGGGCCATATCCTGCCAGAAGGCATCGGTCCCGCCGCCGTGTTTCACCGTTTCCGTCAGAGCGGCGATGGCCGGGCTCAGATGCCCCTGGAAGACGGGATGCTGGTCCGTCACGGCGATACGGCGGGTCAGCGACAGTCGATATCTTCCGGCGCCGCGCAGCGTGACCCGCAGCGCCGCCGTACCGGGTCCGGCGACGAAACGGAAGACCTCCCGCCCCGCCGTGCCGTTCAGGAGCAATCGGACAGGGCGTCCATCCTGGTCGATCAGCCGCAACTCCGCCGTGTCGGTTCCGGAATCGAGCACGCCTTCCACATAATCGCCGTCGTCGAGGTCCAAGGAATGGACGGCGCTGCGCTCCGTGCCGGACACGGGAACATCGAGAACCAGCGGGGAGCCGTCGGGCGCCCCCGCGCAGCCGTTCAGGACCATCATCACCGTTCCCATGACCATCAGGCGCTTCAATCGCCCGTCCTTTCCGCCGATCGCCCCGCGCCCCAAGGGCAAGAGGGGACGGGATGGGCGCACCGTCACCCGCTCACCGCGGCACGGAGCGGTTCCACGTCGCCGACGGCCGCCGTGATCACCCGGTCGAGCAGGGGGCCGACGATCCGCAGGGACGCCGGGGCAATGATGTCCTCGTGCGAGCAGTGGGGCAGGCGGTGGACCGACAGGCGTCCGACACGGCCCGCCCAGCTTCCCTCGGGGTCGATCTCCGGCGGGATCGACTTTTCCGCCACGAACAGCGTCAGTTCGCCGTCGTAAACAGGGGTGCGGGCCTTGGAGAGAACCCGGACGGCGTCCTTGTAGTTGCCGAAGATGTGGCCGAACATCTCCACCTTCTCCCGTCGCAGTTCCTCGTCCATCACGTCGGCCAGGGCGTCGCCCAGGAATTGTTCCTGCTCCCGCTCCGCCGCCTGATCGGCGTCGGTGCGGCCAAGCCCGCTCCAGTCGTGGGCCTCCGCCGGATAGGTGTCGAGCAGGCCGAGGAAGGCCACCCGCTCCCCCAACCGCCGTAGCCGCACTGCCAGCCCATAGGCCACCGTGCCACCCAGCGAGTAGCCCAGCAGATGGTAGGGGCCCTGAGGCTGCACCGAGCGCAGGATGGCGAGCTGGCGGTCGCACAGTTCGTCCAGGTCGGCGCTGAGCGCCAGCGGGCCGTTGGGGCGGGGCGATTGGAGCCCGATGATGGGCCGGCCCCCGCTCACGTAACGCGACAGGACGCTGTATTGCCAGGACAGGCCGGACCCCGGATAGAGGCAGATCAGCGGCGGCCCCGACCCGTCGCGCAGGCGGATGACCGACGCGAAGCCAAGATTCTCCGGCTCGTCCCGCTCGCCCGCTTCGGCCAGCAGCGCGGCCAGCCGGGCGACCGTGGGGGCGACCATGATCTGGCTGACCGCCACCGGCTGTCCCAGGTCGCGGCGGATGCGCGCCGCCAGCCGCATCGCCAGCAGAGAATGGCCGCCGATGGCGAAGAAGTCGTCGTCGGCGCCGATGCGCTCCCGTTCCAGAAGTTCGACGAAGAGGACCGCCAGACGGCTTTCCAGCCCCGGCGCCGGTGGACGACCCGACGAGGCCGCCTCGGCACGCGCCGCGGGCAGGGCCTTGCGGTCCAGCTTGCCGTTCGGCGAGAGGGGGAGGGCGCCCAGCGTCACATAGGCGGCAGGCAGCATGTGCGGCGGCAGCGTGTTCCGCAGGGCGGCGCGGATGGCGGCCTCGTCCACCGCACAGCCTGCCGCCGGGACGAGGTGGGCGACGAGCTGGCGCTGGTCCATGCCCGGCTCGGACCGGCCTTCGCCCAGCACTGCGGCGGTCACCACCGCCTGGGCGACGCCGGGCAGGGCGGCCAGCGCGCTCTCGATCTCGCCCAGCTCGATGCGCTGGCCGCGGATCTTCACCTGATGGTCGGTGCGGCCCAGATACTCGACCGAGCCGTCCGGCAGCCAGCGGGCGAGGTCGCCCGTGCGGTACATGCACCGCCCGTGGTCGAAGGGATCGGCGACGAAGCGCGACGCGGTCAGGCCGGGCCGTCCGAGATAGCCGATGGCGAGCTGGTCGCCGCACAGATACAGCTCCCCCACCGCGCCCGGCGGGACAGGGCGCAGGGCGTGGTCGAGGATGCGGAGCTGGGTGTTCCACACCGGGCGGCCGATGGGAACGCCGCCGTCGCCCTCTATCCAGGCGCCGGACGCCGGGCAGTAGGTGACGTCCACCGCAGCCTCGGTTGGGCCGTAGAGGTTGTGCAGTTCCGCGCCGAAGCGGTCGGCGAAGGCGCGCGACAGGCCCCGCCCCAACGCCTCGCCGCTGCAGAAGACGCGGGTCAGGCTGGTGCAAATGGGCGCGTCGGGACCGTGGGTTTCGATCACGCTGGCGGTGAACAGGGCCAGCATCGACGGCACGAAATGGATCGTGGTGATGCGGTGATGCTCGATCAGCCGGACCAGCGCCGCCGGGTCGCGGTGGGCCTCGGGCGGCGCCATGACCAGCCGGGCCCCGACCAGGAAGGACCAGAAGAACTCCCACACCGACACGTCGAAGCCGCAGGGAGTCTTCTGCAGGATCGCGTCTTCCGGCCCCAGGGGATACTCGCTCTGCATCCACAGGATGCGGTTGACGATGGCGCCGTGCGACACCGCCACGCCCTTGGGCCGCCCGGTGGTGCCGCTGGTGTAGATGACGTAGGCCGGGTGATCCGGCGTCAGCGCGTCGGCAGGCACGAACGGGGCATCCACTGTGCCGCCGTCCTCATCGACCGTCAGCACCGGCACCGCATCGCCGAACAGCGGGCGCGAGGCCGCGTCGGTCATCAGGACGCGCGGGCGGGCGTCGGACAGCATGAAGGCCAGCCGCTCCGCCGGATAGCCGAGGTCGAGCGGCAGATAGGCCCCCCCCACCTCGATGACCGCCAGGATCGACAGGCTGAGGGACGCGGAGCGTGGCACGCCCACCGCCACCACGTCGCCGGGGCGCACCCCCAGGGCGCGCAGCCGCCCGGCCAGAGCGGTCACCCGCCGCCGAACCTCGCGGAAGGGCAGGCTTTCCCGCTCGTCCACCAGCGCGACGGCGTCCGGTGTGCGCGCCGCCTGCGCGACGAGGAGGTCGCGCAGCGTGGTCCGGGGCACCGCCCGCGCGGTGGCGTTCCCCGCGGCGAGGTGCCGCCGCTCCCCCTCCGTCAGGATCGGCAGGGCGGCCACGGGCGTCTCGGGCTGGCGGACCAGCGCGCCCAGCAGGCCGCGGACCCGCTCGGCCAGCGCCATCGCGTCGGGCACGGCGCCGCGATTCTCCACCAGCAGCGTCAGTTCCCGGCCCGGCAGGACCAGCAGGGCCAACGGGTAATGGCTGTAACCGCGGTTGTACACCCCGGAGACGCGGACGCCGCCGAGATCAAGGGACTCGCAGCCGCTGTCCGGGTAATTCTCCACGACCAGCAAGGTGTCGAACAGCGCGGCGCCGCCCGCCGTCGCCTGAAGCTCCGACAGGCCCAGCCCGTCATGCTCCATCAGTGCGATGTGGCGTTCCTGAATGGCGGGAAGCTGCGCCCACAGCGGTCGCGCCGGGTCCAGCGCCACCCGCACCGGCAGGGTGTTCAGGAACAGACCCACCTGCTCCCCGACGCCCGGAACGGCGGCGGAGCGTCCGGAGACCGGCGTGCCGAACAGCACGTCGTCGCGCCCCGCAAGATTGCCCAGCACAAGCCCCCACACCGCCTGCATCAGCGCGTTCAGGGTCAGCCCCTCCGCCCGCAGCCGGGAGAGAAGGGCATCGGTCAGCTCCGCCGGCAGGACCAGCTCGGCCTCGATCATCGGCGCGTCGCCACCGGACCCGGCCGGGTCGAACAGGACAGTCGGGGTGGCCCCGGCCAGCGCCTCGCCCCAGGCGTCCCGGCTCGCGGACACGTCGCGGGCCAGCAGGCCATGGACCACTGCCGGATAGCCGATGGTCAGGGGGAACAGCGCATCGGGACCCCGCGCATAGGCGGTCAGCAGGTCGCGCAGCAGCAGCGGCGTGGACCAGCCGTCCACCACCAGATGATGCACGGCGATCAGCAACCGATGACGGCCGGGCGCGGTGCGGACGAGAATGGCCTTCACCAGACCCAGGAAACGGTCGGTCGGGTTCGCGCGTTCCGCCGCCGCGGCCTCGATGCGGGCCAGTTCCGCAGCGCGGGCTTCCGGGGGCATGCCCGACAGGTCGTGTTGCTCGACGGGCCACAGTCCGGCGCCGCCGTCCAGCAGGGCCGGGATGACCAGCAGCGGATCGCCGTGGGTGTCGTGGTCGAACAGCCCGGCAAGCTGCGGGTGGCGGCGCAGCACCGCGTCGAAGGCCCGTCCCAGCCGCCCCGCGTCCAGTGGACCGTCGAGGTCGAGCGCGGTGAAGGCGTTGTAAACGCTGGCTTTTCCGCCGAGCTGGCTCTGGAACAGCATGCCCTTCTGCAAGGGAAGCAGCGGCACCGCGGCGGCGACCGGGCCATGCCGGGCCTCCAGCGCCGTCCGATCGACGGCGGGCGGCGCCGTGACGGTCCGGCTGTCGGGAATCAGCGCCTTCAATGCGAGCGCCATGCGCCGCGGGTCGCGCCCGGCGAAGACGTCGCGGGGGCGCAGTTCGAATCCATGGGCGCGCAGCGCGCTGCCCAGCGCGATGGCGCTGATGCTGTCGCCGCCCAAAGCGAAGAAATCGGCGTCGGCGCCGACCGCCGGCAGGTGCAGAACCGTCGCCATGGCGCGGCAGAGCAGCGCCTCCGCCGGGGTGGCGGGGGCAGCACCACCGCTCTCCGCCGCCGGGGCGGGCAGACGGGCGCGGTCCACCTTGCCGTTGACGGTCAACGGGAAGGCGTCCAGAACCACCAGCGCCGAGGGCACCATGTAGTCGGGCAGCCGCTCGCGCAGCCCATGCAGCAGGTCACGGGACGTCCGGCCCGCTCCGTCGGCCAGGGTGCAGTAGGCGATCAGCCGGTGGCTGCCGTTCACCGCCTCTGCCACCACCAGCGCGCCGGACACGCCGGGCAGGCGGTGCAGGGCGGCCTCGACCTCCGGGATCTCGATGCGGTAGCCGCGAACCTTGATCTGATGGTCGGCGCGCCCGATGAAGTCGATCTGCCCGTCGCCGGTCCAGCGCACCAGATCGCCGGTCCGATAGAGCCGTCCGCCGGACCCGAAGGGAGCCGTGCTGAAGGGATCGGCGACGAAGCGCTGGGCGGTCAGTCCCGGACGGCCCACATAGCCCGCCGCCAGACCGGCGCCGCCGATGTAGAGTTCCCCCACGGCGCCCACCGGAACCGGGCGCAGCCGGGTGTCCAGCACATGCACCCGCACATTGCCGACCGGACGCCCGACCACCGGCCGCTCCGCCGCCGTGACGGGCGCGCGCAGCGTGTCCACGGTGTTCTCGGTCGGGCCATAGAGGTTGACCGCCATCAGATCCGCGTGGCCACGGAGTTCCGTCCACAGGGCGGGGGAGGCCGCCTCGCCGCCGATCAGGATCAGCGTCGGGTGGTGATGGCCCGGCTCCATCAGGCCGCAGGCGAGCATCTGCGCGCAGAAGGAGGGCGGCAGGTCCATGGCGTCGATGCGCCGGCTCCGCACCTCCTGCACCAGCGCGTGGGCGTCGCGCCGCATCTCCTCGTCGAAGACGTGAAGCTCCTGCCCCAGCAGCATCCAGAAGATTTGCAGCCAGGAGGAATCGAAGGCGAAGGAATGGGTGTGCGCGGCCCTCAAGGCCCGCGCGCCGTGGCGCCGTCGGACGGCCTCCAGCGCCGGACCGTAGACCGTCGCCGCGTGGGACAGCAGCAGGTTCAGCAGCGCGCCGTGGGTGTTCATAACCCCTTTCGGGCGCCCGGTGGAGCCTGAGGTGAAGATGATGGTGGCGATGTGGCCCGGTGTCAGCGGCACCTTGCGCTCCGCCGCCGCGACGGGGTCGCCGGGCAGGGCGGCACAGGCGGCCAGCAGATCGGCGTCGTCCAGGCACAGCGCCTCCAGCCCGGTGGGCAGCCGCCCGGCCACCGAGGTCCAGGTCAGCGCGCAGCGCGGCCCGGCGTCCTCGCACATCATCGCCAGCCGCTCGGTGGGGTAGTCGAGGTCAAGCGGCAGATGGGTGGCGCCGCTCGCCAGCACCGCCAGCATGGCGACCACCGCGTCGGCGGAGCGCGGAATCGCCACCGCCACCACCTCGCCGGGACCGACGTCCCGCGCGATCAGCAGCCGCGCCAGCCGCGACACCGCGCCCGACAGCTCCGCGAAGGTGATGCGGGTGTCGCCGAACACCAGCGCCGTGGCCTCCGGCGTCTCGGCGGCTTGGCGGTCCAGCACCGCCACCAGGGTCGCCGGGCGCTCCGGCGCGGCGAAGACGGGACCGCTGGACCAGGCGGCGATGGCCGCGCCCTCGTCGGCGTCCATCACCGGCAGACTGTCCAGGGGAGCGCCGGTCACCGCGGCGTCGAGCAGCCGGGTCAGGCGCCGGGCGTGACGGGCCAGTTCATCGGCGTCGTAGCGGGTGCGATCGGCGCGCAGTTCCAGAGCGATGCCGCCGCCGCGGGTCATCAGCCCGAATTCGAAGTCGTCCACCGGACCGGTCGCCAGATGGTGGATGATCGCCTCCACGCCCGCGAAATCCAGGTCGTAATCGAACAGCCGGTAATTGACCACCGGGCCGTAGAGCGCCTTTCCCGACCCGACCTGTCCCAGGTCACGGGGGATGCGCTCCGCGTCGTAGCGCTGGTGCCGGCGCGCCTCCCGCAGCGCGGCCCGTACCCGCCCGGCAGCCTCGGCCAGTGTGCCGGCCCCGGTCAGGTCGATGCGCACCGGCAGCACATTGACCACCGGCGCCACCGCATGGACGGCGGCGGAGCCCATGCGCCGCATGAAGGGAATGCCCACCACCGGGCGGGGATCGCCGGACAGCCGGTGCAGATAGACGGCGATGCCGGCCATCGCCAGATCGGCGACCGACACGCCGGCTCCCTCCGCCAGTTGCGTCAGCGCGCGGGCCAGAGGGTCGGGCAGGGCGGCGGCGTGGGCCACCACCTCCGACATGGCCTGCTGCTCGGTCGGCTTGGCGCCCTGGACCGAGAGGGTCAGCGGCGCCGGAAAGTCCCGGCACAGCCCGCTCCAATAGGCGCGGTCGCGTGCCAAGGCGTCGGACGCAAGATAGGCCGCTTCCTCCTCCGCGACCGCGGCGACGGAGACGAAGGGGCAGGGGGCCGGCGCCCGCCCTTCGATCGCCGCGCCGTACAGATCCGCGATGCGGCGGGTCAGCGCGTTGAAGCTGTAGCCGTCCAGCATGATGTGGTGGTAGCGCTGGTACCAGATCAAGCGTGGCGCCCCATCCACCCCGGTGACGTCGAACAGGATCTGGCGGCACAGCGGACGGTCGCCGTCGGCGGGCAGGTCGCCAGCCAGATCGTCGGCCATGACGGCGCGCGCCGCCTCTTCCGGGTCGGGGACGGTGGTCAGGTCCACGCGCTCCGGCTCGGCCACCACACCGCCGCCCAGAATCTGGACGACGCGGCCGTCCCGCTCGGCGAAGCGCGCGGTCACCGTGTCGGCCTCCGCCAGCCCGTCGCGGATGGCCCGCGACAGGCGCGCGGCGTCGATGGCGCCGTTCAGCTCGACGGCGTGGGCGATGACGTAGGCGTTCTTCCGGGCCGCGACCTGATCCGCCAGCCAGATGCCCAATTGCGTGCCCAGCAGGGGGATGATGCGCATGGCCCTGTCCTTGATATGAAACGTTGAATCCCCTCTCCCCTTCGGGAAGAGGGTTAGGGTGAGGGGGTTGCGCTTTTGCCGGACGTACCGCCACGCGCACCCCCCTCACCGCCCGCTTCGCGGGCACCCTCTCCCCAGAGGGGAGAGGGCTGAGCCACGGCCTCGATGTGGTCGAGGCAGGCGGCGCGCCCGGCGGGGCCGAAGACGGCGGTCCAGCCTGCCGGCACCACGGCGAAGCACGGCCACAGGCTGAACTGGCCGGAACCGTTCGCCAGCGCCAGGAAGGCGTGGCGCTCGTCGTCGAAAGGATTCACATACTGGTCGTTGGTCATCGGGTAAGTCCCTGAAATGAAAGGATCAACGCCCGAGCGTCGCCCCACCGTCCACCAGCAGATCGGCGAGCGTGATGTGGCCGGCGGCGGGGGAGGCGAGGAAGACGACCGTCTCCGCCACGTCGCGCGGCGTGGCGAGCTTGCCGAGCGGGATGCCGAGCTTGTGCTGGCCGAGGTTGCCCTGGATGGTCTTCTCCGCGCCGTCCGGCCCGCTCCACAGCGCGCGCTGCATCCGCGTGTCGGTGGAGCCGGGGGAGACGACGTTGCAGCGCACGCCGTAGGACGCCAGTTCCAGCCCCACCGCCATGGTCAGGCTGGTCAGCGCCGCCTTCGACGCGCCGTAGGCGGCCATGCCGATCCGCGGCACATGGGCGGCGTTGGACGACACGCTGACGATGGCGCCGCCGCTCCCGCCGCTTTTGAAGGCCGGAATCACCGCCCGCATCATGTGGAAGGGACCGCCCACGTTGACGGCGAAGCTGTCGCGCCAGTCGGCGTCGGTCACCGCCTCCACCGGCCCCATACGCAGGATGCCCGCGACGTTGGCCAGCGCGTCGATCCGCGTGCCTTCGGCGAACAGCGCCTCACAGGTTCCGGCGACCGCGTCGGCGTCAGCGATGTCCAGCGTGACGGCGCGGTAGGGCCGCTCCCCGCCGTCGTGCCAGTGGCGGTCGAAGGCGACGACGATGGCGCCGCGGGCGTGGAACAGGTCGGCCACGGCCCGCCCGATCCCTTGCCCGGCGCCGGTCACCCAGACGGTCCGGCCCGCGAAGTCCGTCATGCCGCCACGCGCCCGGAAGCGGCCAGCCGGGGCTCGATCAGCGCCCACCAGCCGTTGATGCTCGGCTGCGCGGCCAGCTCGGCGAAGCCGACCTCCACCCCCGCGGCCTTCCAGCGGTCCACCACCTGCATCACCGCGATGGAGTCGAGGCCGAAATCCATCAGGTTGTCGTCGTCCCCCGGCGCTTCGTCGAGCGAGGCCAGCAGGATGCGCCGCAGCCCCTCCTTGCTCAGCACCGCCGCGGGATTGGCCAGGACGCTGTCGGAATGGATCGTCCGCCCGGCGTTGCGCGCGACGTAGCGCAGCGCCATCATATGGTCCTCGCGCGAGAAGTCGGCGATCGCGTCGGCGATCAGGAAGGGCTTGATGCCGCGCATGAAGGCGTCCAGCGCCGTCTGCATCACGCCGATGTGCGCGTAGATCCCGCAGATCAGGAGCTGGTCGCGCCCGGACTCCGCCATCATCTCGGCCAGCGGGGCGCGGTAGAAGGCGCTGTAGCGCCATTTGGTCAGCACCCGGTCGTCGGCGTCCGGAGCCAGCGGGGCGACGATGCCCGCGAGGTCCGGCTTGGCCGTCAGGCCCGGCCCCCACATGTCGTTCAGCAGGCCGCGGTCGGCATCGGACTGCACCGGCGGCTGGGCCGTGTAGACGACCGGCACGCCGAGCGCCTTCAGATGGCGCTTCAGCCGGACGATCCGGTCGATGCAACTGACGATGGCCGGGTTCGCCGCGCCGTAGAAGCCGATGAAATAGTCCTGCATGTCGTGGATCAGCAGGACCGCGCGGGCGAGGTCGACGTCCCAGGACACCTTGTCCTGCGGCAGGTCCGCCGCGGTGGGCAGGGCGTAGGGAGCGATGGATCGGATGGTCATGATGCGGTCGTTTCCATGAGGGCGTTGTCTTTGCGCGCCCGCTCGCGCAGGGTCTGCTTGTCGACCTTGCCGACGGCGGTCTTGGGCAGGTCCGGAACGAAGACGAAGCGGTCGGGCAGCTTGAAATCGGCCAGCCCCTGGCCGCGCAGGAAGCGGCGCAGCTCCGAAGGTTTCGTGCCGGGCGGGGCGATCACGAAGGCGCAGGCCCGCTCGCCCATCAGCGCGTCGGGCATGGCGACGACGGCGGCGTGGCTCACCGCGGGGTGGGCGGCCAGCAGGTCCTCGACCTCCTGCGCGTCGATCTTCTCGCCGCCGCGGTTGATCTGGTCCTTGTTGCGCCCGCAGACGACGAGGTTGCCGCCCGGCGCCAGACTGACCAGATCGCCGCTGCAGTAGAAGCCCTCGGCGTCGAAGACGCGGGCGTTGTGCGCGTCGGCCTTGTAATAGCCGCGGAAGGTGTAGGGGCCGCGGGTCCACAGCTCCCCCACCGCGCCGGGCGGGACCGGGTGCCCGGCGGCGTCGAGGATGCGGATCTCGTCGTCGGGGCTCATCGGGCGGCCCTGGGTGTTGACCACCGTCCAGGCATCGTCGTCGAGCCGCGTGTAGTTCACCAGCCCCTCCGCCATGCCGAAGACCTGCTGGAGACGGCAGCCCAGCCGCTCCGGCACCCGTTCGGCGACGGCGGGGCTGAGCTTGGCGCCGCCGACCTGGACGACCTCCAGGCTGGACAGGTCCCCGGCGCCGCCGGCGGCCTCCAGCCAGACCGACAGCATCGGCGGGACCAGCGCCGCCCAGGTGACGCGGTGACGCGCGATCAGCGGGAAGCAGGTGGCGGGGCTGGGATCACCGGCCATCACCACCGTGCCGCCGGCATGGAACACGCCGAGCGCGCCGGGCGAACTGAGCGTGAAGTTGTGCGGCGCCGGCAGGGCGCAGAGGAAGCGGCAGGACCCGTCCAGCCCGCAGATCTCGACGCTGCGGCGGACGCTGTAGAGATAGTCGTCGTGGGTGCGCGGGATCAGCTTCGGTGTGCCGGTGCTGCCGCCGGACAGCTGGAAGAAGGCCACGCCGGACGGGTCGGCGACGGGGTCCGGCCCGGCTGCGTCCTCCGCCAGCGCATCGCCGTCGGCCCAGGCGAAGCCGCCGATCCCGTCGTCGGACGGAGCGCCGAGCAGGAGCAGCCGCTCCGGCCCGACCGTCCGCGTCATCAGGGTGACCAAGGCCTGGTCCGCCGCCGGCAGGACGGCCAGCGCCGGTTCGATCTGGCGCGCGTAGGCGGTCAACTCATAGACGCCGTGGCTGTTCAGCGCGTTGACCGGCACCACCCCGCAGCGCAGCAGGGCGAAGAAGACCAGATAGAATTCCGCGCGGTTGGGCAGCCGCACCAGCGCGGTGTCGCCGGGCCGCAGGCCACGGGCGCGGAAGGCGGCCGCCAGACGGGACGACAGGCGCTGCAGGTCGGCGTAGCGGAACCGGCGCTCTCCGCAGAGGATCGCGGTGGCCTCCGCCGCAGCACCCCGGTGGCGGTCGATCACGTCGGTCAGCGGGTCGGCGGTCCAATAGCCCTTGGCGCGGTAGCGCTCCGCGAAGTCGGCGGGCCAGGGGGTGAAGGCGACACTCACGACGCCAGCTCCACCGGAAGGTCGGTGTTGGAGGGCTGGGCGGACGCGACGCCGAACAGGTTCAGCATGGTGGTCAGCTTGGCCGCCGTCTCCTCCCACTCCGCCGCCGGGTCGGAGTCCGCGACGACGCCGGCCCCGGCGTAGAGGCGCAGATGGCGGCCCTGGACCAGCCCGCAGCGGATGGACAGCGCCCATTCGCCGTTGCCCCGGCTGTCCATCCAGCCGACCATGCCGCCGTACCAGTTGCGGGCGTAGCTCTCCAGCCGGTCGATGGCGGCGCGGGCGAGGTCGGTCGGCGTGCCGCAGATCGCCGGCGTCGGATGCAGCGCGTGGGCGAGTTGCAGTGACGACACCGCGGGATCGATCAGCTCACCGGTCAGTTCGGTCGACAGATGCAGCATGGTCGGGGTGCGGATCACGCTGGGGGCGTCCGGCACGGACAACGGGCTGCAATGGCCGGCGAGCGCCGCGCGCACCGCATCGACGACGTAGCGGTGCTCCGTCCGGTCCTTCGTGGACGCGAGCAGGGCGGCGGTGCGCTGGCGCTCCACCTCGGCGGACGGGCTGCGCGGGGCGGACCCGGCCAACGGGTTACTGACCACGGTCCGCCCGGTCTTGCGGATCAGCAGCTCCGGGCTCGCCCCCACCAGGGTCTGTCCATAGGCGACCGGGGCCGCGAAGACGTAGGCTCCGGGATTCTGCCGCAGCAGGGCGCGCAGCAGGCGGCCCGGCGCGAAGGCCTCGCGCGCTTCCACGTCGAGCGGGCGCGACAGCACGACCTTTTTCAAAGCGGTGTCGCGGAACAGGTCGATGGCCTGGGCCACCGCCGCTTCGAAGGCGTTGCGCCCCACCGTCTCCTCAATGGCGTTCAGCGCGACGGAGTCGGGTTCGGCGGCCATGCGGCCGGCGTCCTCGTAATCGCAACGCTCGGGGATGAACAGGCGGGCGTGCTGGCGTCCGTCGAAGGGGACGGCGCCGACCAGGATGGGATTCTCGACACCCTGGGCCTTGCGGCGGCGGAAGGCGCGGTCAAGCGCCTCCTCCCACCGGCCGTCAGCGAAGCTGCGGTCGTCGAGGGCGACGTCCAGCCGCTCATCCACGCCGTAGGCTTTCAGGACACGGCCGCGTGAGGCGAAGGCGAAATCCGGGTCGGAACGGCCGCCGAGCGGCCGCTCCCCGGCGGGCAGGGGTAGAACGTCCATGGAAACACGAGCCTCCACTGTCCATCCGCCAGCGCGGACGACGTTGACATGTTCGGAAAATGCGCGCCGTTGACGGTCCGGACGGGCGCGGGAATCGCCATCGGCATTCTGCCGGGACCGCGGATCGCGTTCGCAAATATGCGAATGATTCTCATTCGCAATATAGAGTTACGCCCGAAGGACTGCAAGTATTTTTTGCATCATGGAATATGTTTTTCTCGCTTTCGGACTCAGTCGCCCGCTTCCCCCATCCTGCGGTCGTACGCCGAAGCGCCCAGCCGGTCGGACAGGCGGAAGACCAGCGACAGCACCACGGGCAGGACCGTCACCGTCACCAGGCTGGAAATCAACAGTCCGCACAGCACGACCAACCCCAGCCCGCGGTACAACTCCGTCCCGGCGCTGGACACCGCGACCATCGGAATCAGGCCGGCGACGGTCGTCACCGTGGTGATCAGGATGGGGCGAAGCCGGCTCTGCAAGGCGTCGGCGATGGCCTCCGCTCCGGACATGCCGTGCGTCCGGCGGTTCACGGCGGCCTGCTCCACGATCAGGATGGGGTTGTTCACCACCGTCCCGACCAGCACCAGGAAGCCCATCATGGTCAGCACGTCGAAGGGCTGGGGCGGGCCGAAGCCTCCGGACAGGCCGGCGACGAGGTTGTAGAGCCACAGCCCGACCAGCCCGCCGCCGATCCCCGTGGGCACCACCGCCATGATGATCAGCGGATAGCCCCAGTGCGAGAAGACGGCGACCAGAACCAGATAGGTGATGGCGAGCGCCAGCAGGAACCCGCCGGTCAGGGCGGAGCGCAGCTCGTCCAGCGACCCGCCGGCCCCGGTGATGCGGGTGTTCATCCCGTCGGGAATCACGCCCTCGGCGCGCAGCCGGTCCACCAGGTCGCTCCGCACCGCGGCGATGCCGGATTCCAGCGCCACCGAGCGCGGCGGGATGATGGTCAGGGTGACCGTCCGGAACCCGTCGATCCGCGCGATGCTGGAGGAGCCCACGGTTTCCCGCAGCTCGGCGAGGCTGGACAGCGGCACCGGGGCGCCGCGGCCGGTGTGGAGCACCAGATCGGCGAAGCTCTGGCGGTCGCGGCCCAGGCCCCCGGCCACCCGCAGATAGATGTCCAGCGTCTCGTCGTTCAGCAGATACTCGTCGGCGAAGGCGCCGTCCGAATAGGCGCGCAGCGTGTAGCCCAGTTCGGCCAGCCCGATGCCCATCTCGCCCGCGCGCTCCCAGTTCGGGTGCAGCTCCAGGAAGGGCTGCGACATGGCCAGAGTGGGCGGGGAGGGATCGCTGTTGACCTGCCCGTCGGGGAACAGGTCGCCCGCGCGGTCGAGCACCGCCAGAGCCGTGGCGTAGAGCCTGGTCAGGTCGCCGCCGCTCAGCTCCAGCCGGATGGCGCGGGCGCCGCCGCTGTTGCCGGAGAAGATCGACCCGCGCGCGGCGAAGCCGCGCATGCCGGGGATCGCCCGCATCCGCTTGGTGACGTTGGCGATCAGCGCGTCGGTGTCGGCGGGGTTCAGCGGCTCCGTCACGAAGCGGATGAAGCCGGGCCGGATGAAGCTCAGATTGACGCGCAGCGGCGGAATGCCGGTCTCGGCGTCGGTGTCCGCGGCACCCACCTGACGGCTCAGCAGCGGGTCGATCCGCCGCCAGACCTCCTGCATCGACTCCATGCTGTAGCCGGGCGGGGCGGCCATGAAGCTGAAGACGGTCGCCTCCTCGCCCTCCGGCAGATATTCGGCGGGCGGCGCCATGTGCAGCATAACGGCCAGCACGGCCGCGGCGGAGACGGCGAGGATCGTCAGCTCCCGCCGAGCGCTGCGCAGCATCCAGCGCACCGCGACGCCCAGCGCGCCTTCCTTTTCCGGGCCTTTCGCCGCCGGGGGCGCCACCGACCAGCGTCCGGCGACGACGGGGACCAGGACGAGGGCCGCGACCATCGACATGACGACGGCGCCGGTGATGGCGATGGCGATGTCGGAATAGAGCTGCCCGGCCTCCGCCGTGATGAACAGCACCGGCAGGAAGACCAGGACGGTGGTGAGGGTGGAGGAGAGGATCGCCGGCCACACCTCGGCGATGCCATCCTCGGTCGCGGCGGCCTTCGACTTGCCCATCCGCAGGTGGCGGGCGATGGCGTCCAGCGCGACCACGCTGTTGTCCAGCGTCATGCCGATGGCGAAGGCGACGCCGGACAGCGAGATCACGTTGATGCTGCGCCCGGCCGCCGCCAGGACCAGCAGGGTCGCCAGCGTGCAGACCGGCATGCTCGCCGCCGCCGCCGCGGTCGCCGGGATGGAGCGCAGAAACAGCAGAAGCACCACCGCGGCCAGAACGCTGCCGGCGATCAGGTTGCTCAACACGTTGTCGATGGACCGTTCCATGTAGCGCACGTCCTCCGACAGGAGCCGCATGGTCAGCCCGCGCTCCTTCAGGGCGTGGCGGTTCAACTCCTCCACCGCCCCGGTCACCGCCTCCTTGACGGCGATGACGTTGGCGCCGGCCCGCTTGCCGATGGTGACGAGCAGGGTGGGGCGCCCGTCGGCGAAGGCGACGCTGCGCGCCTCCTGGGTCGCCATGGTCACCGATCCGACGTCGCGCAGGCGGATGGCCGTGCCATTCTCCCGCGCGACGATCAGGTCGGCCAGATCCTCCAGGTCGGCGAAGCGCCCGATGGTGCGCAGGAAGTAGCGGCGCTTGCCGAAATCGCGGTCGCCGCCGGAGACGTCGCGGTTGCGCGCCCGCACGGCGTCGCGCACCGTCCCCACATTCAGGTTGCGGGCGGACAGCTTCAGCGGGTCGAGCAGGATGTGGATCTCCTGCGCGGCCCCGCCGATCACCTCGGCCTTGGCCACGCCGGCCACCCGCTCCAGCCGGGGGCGCAGGACGTTCTCGATCCAATTGGTCTCGCGCTGGATGGACACCGGGTCGGTGGCGCCGTCCAGCCGCTCGACGCCGAAGAACAGGAAGGGCTCCGCCGTCGCGGACTCGGCGACGATGCGCGGGCGGTCCACCGTCTCCGGGTAATCGGTGACCTGCGACAGCGCGTTGTCAATGTGGATCAGCGCCTCGTCGATGGAGATGCCGGAGGGGAATTCCAGCTCCACCTGACCGCCGCCGAACTCGGCGCTGGAGGACAGGCGGACGAGGCCGGGGATGGCGCGCAGGTACTTCTCCTGCTCGATCAGGATCTCCTGCTCGATGTCCTGCGGGGTGGCGCCGGGCCAGTTGGTTTCCACCATGATCCGGCGCGGGCTGATGTCGGGGATCATCTGCACCGGAATGCGGAGGACCGACACCGCGCCCAGCAGGCACAGGATCAGGACCGACACCAAGGCGGCCAACGGGTTGCGCAGGATCAGGCGGGTCATCGCGACTCCGGATAGGAAACGTGTAGTTTTTTTCCCCTCTCCCCTCTGGGGAGAGGGTTAGGGTGAGGGGGTTGCGCTTGTGCCGGACGTACCGCCACGCGCAACCCCCTCACCGCCCGCTTCGCGGGCACCCTCTCCCCGGAGGGGAGAGGGTTCATCAAAACGCACTCCGGCTCCTCACCCCACCATGTCCGGCACGACCGGCTGGTCGGGGCGCAGGCCCTCGTTGCCCTGGACGACCACCAGATCGTCGGGGCGAAGCTCGTGGCTGAGGATTTCCACATGGTCACCGGAATGGCGGCCCGTGCGCACCGCCACCGGGCGCGCCACCGCCCCGTCGTCGCCGCGCTGCACCACCCAGACACGGGCGCTGCCGTCGGGATGGCGCTGCACCGCGTCCGCCGGGACCTGGAGCGCGATCTCCGCCGTTCCCGGCGCCGGGCCGAGCGCGACGCCGACGCGCGCCGACATGCCGGGCATCAGCCGCCCCTCGGGGTTGGGAAGCGCGATGTGGACGCGGAAGCTGCGGCTGACCGGATCGGCGGCGGGCACCACCCGCTCGACCGCCGTGGCGATGCCGGCCCCCTCCGGCGCGTCGGCGACCAGAACGGTGACCGGCGTGCCGGCTTCGATGCGCCCGTGCTGGCGCTCCGGCACATCGACCACGACGCGCAGCGGGTCGGTGGCGGCGAGTTGAAGCACCGAGCCGCCGGACCCCACCCATTGCCCGCGTTCGGTGCGCCGTTCGGTCACCACCCCGGCGAAGGGCGCGGTCAGCCCGTGGCGCGCCACCTGCTCGCGCTGGATGGCGACAGCGGCGCGGAGTTGGCGGACCTTGGCCTCCTCGATGGCGGCCTGGGCGAGCTGCGTGCGGAAGCGGGACTGCGAGACGCTCTGCACGCCGGCCAGCGCCTCCGCCTCGCGGGCCAGCCGCAGGGCGTCGCGCTGGAGGTGCTCGGCCTCGGCCAGGGAATGTTCCAGCCGCTCCAGTTCCAGCCGGGCGACGGTGTCGTCCAGCCGCAGCAGCGGTTGCCCGGCTTCCACCCGGTCTCCGGCCTCGACCAGAAGGGCGTCCACCCGGCCTTCGACCTGGGCGGACAGGGCACTGCTCCGCGGCGACACCAGCGTGCCGGGGAGATGCAATGCCTGGCGGACGGGGGCGGCGACCACCGCCGTCACCTTCACCCGCGTCTGGGCGGCGGCGGGAAGCGCGGCGGCGAGCAGGGCGGCGGTCAGCAGGATCGGCATGGCGCGGGTCATCATCCGGTTCCCTCCAGGGCGGGGTCGCTCATCGGCGCTCCGCGCATCGTGGTGGCGGTGGCGGTCACGGCGGCGGCGAGCGCCAATGCGCCTAAGCCCAGCGCCAGGATTCCCACGGCGGGGCTCAGCAGCGTCGCCAGCAGGCCCATGCCGATGGTGCCGGCGCTGTCGCCGAACACGTCCTGGGCGGTCCACAGGCTGTTGACGCGGCCCAGCAAATGGTCGGGCGTGTGGCCCTGCACCATGCTGTATTCCAGAAGCGAGGCGATGGAGGTGGCATAGCCGAACAGCACCAGCAGCGGCAGCGCCACATAGAGGCTTCCCACGGCCCCGATCACGGCGACGCAG
Source organism: Azospirillum aestuarii (assembly GCF_016632405.1). Classification (NCBI taxonomy): domain Bacteria; kingdom Pseudomonadati; phylum Pseudomonadota; class Alphaproteobacteria; order Rhodospirillales; family Azospirillaceae; genus Azospirillum; species Azospirillum aestuarii. Next base: position 95,452 of record NZ_JAEPIV010000019.1, on the reverse strand, counting down.
GCGAAGGCGCCCATGCAGGCGCCGCCCATCACCGGACCCGGACGCTCCAGCCGCGCGGCCCAGCCGCTGAGTGCCGCGCCCAGCGTCGCCCCGATGGGGACGGCGCTGTACATCAGCCCGGTCTCGAAGGCGCCGCCGCCGAACACCTCCTCGACCAAAGCCGGGAAAAGGATGCGGATGGAGGTGGCGACGGTGGTCAGGCAGCCGAGCGCGACCACGCTCACGATCACCTTGTGCCCGAACAGGAAGGCGAAGGCCTGCGCCATGGCGCGCAGCGGATTCTCCCCGGCCTCGCCCTGCGGCATCATCCGGGGCAGGCCGAGCAGGGTCAGGACGGTCAGCCCGGTGCCCAGCGCCGTCAGCAGATAGACCCAGCCGACGCCCATCCCGGCGATCAGCAGGCCGCCCAGTGCCGGCGACAGGATGGTGGCGACGCGCATCGACAGCATGCCCAGCGCGCGGGCCTGCACCAGATTGGCGCGCCCGACGAGATGGGGCATCGCCGCCAGCAGGGCGTTGACTCCGATGGCTCCGAAGAAGCCGTCCCAGAAGGACAGGGCGTAGATCGCCGGAAGGGACGGGGAGGGCAGCGCCGCGTTGGCGGCCAGCCCGAGAAATCCCAGGCCGCAGACGCTGCGGGCGAACAGGATCAGGCGGCGGCGGTCCATCCGGTCGGCCAGCACGCCGCCCAGCAGCAGACCCAGGAACATGCCCACGCCGTCGCAGGCGGCGGCCATCCCGACCTGAAGGCTCGACCCGGTGAGGGCATAGACCTGAAGCGGCACCGCCACCGACAGCAGACCGAGCGCCATCAGCGAAATCGTCCGGGCGATCAGCACGCGGCGGAAATCGGGGTTGGTCTTCAGGAGGCTGACATCGACGAAAAGGTTCGACAGGATCATCGGCGGTCCTTTCCGGCACCGACGCCCGCGGCAACGGGACCGAAGGCGGCTTTCAGAAGGCGGGCGCGCCCGCCCCCGGAGCAAGCCGGGGACGGGCGGCGGCTGATCAGAAGCGGTAGTTGGCGGAGACGTAGTAGTTGCGTCCCACCTCCACCGACGTGAAGTTGACGTTCTTCTCGCTGAGGATGACGTCGGTGATGTTCTTGACGCCGGCCCCGACGGTCAGCGCCTCGGTGACGTCGGCGCTGACTCCCCAGTTGAGCAGGGTGTAGCCGGGCATCTTGCTGGTGCCCTGGAGCTGCGGGCCGGTGTAGCTGGTCGACACCGACGTGCTGACGGTGTCCAGCGCCTGCCAGGTCAGGGAGGCGTTGATCTTGTGGCGCGGACGGTAGTCCAGCTCCGCACCGTTGCTCTGCTCGGTGTAGAGGTAGGTGTAGTTGCCCGACAGCAGCAGCTTCGGCGTCAGGCTGACGGAGCCGGTCACCTCGACGCCCGAGATGTCCACGTTGTTGATGTTGCTCCAATTGCGGGCGACGGCCACCGGATCGTAGACCGCCTGGATCATGTCCTTGACCTTGTTGTGGAACAGCACGACGCTGCCGTCCCAGCGGTCATAGCGGGTTTCCAGGCCGATCTCGTAGTTGGTGCTGGTCTCCGGTTCGAGGTCCGGGTTGCCCGACAGGAAGCAGCGGCCGCCGCAGCTGACGATCCGGTATTCGCGGCTGAGCTGGTAGGCGTCCGGAGCCTTGTAGCCCTGGCTGACGCCGGCCTTCAGCGACAGCGCGTCGGTCAGCGCGTAGACGACGTTGGCGCGGCTGGTGAAGTTGCCGCCGAAGATCTCGTGGTGGTCATAGCGGGTGCCGACCGTCAGGGTCAGCCCGTCGATCAGCCCGATCTGGTCCTGGAGATAGACGGCCTTCTGCCCAATTTCCGACTTGCCGGACTGCAGGAAGGTGTTGGGGTCCTCCACCGTCTGCTTGCGGTATTCCGCACCCGCGGTCAGCCGGTTGAAGCCGAGCTGGAAGTTGGAGCGGCCGTGCAGGAAGAGGTTCTTCTCCTTCAGGTGCCGCTGCTGCGGCGCGTTGAAGGCGGAGTTGAAGTCGTCGATGCGGCCGTCTTCGTAATTGGCCTCCACCAGCGTGTCGCCCCAGCCCCAGTTGCCGCGATGGGCGGCGCCGAAGGTGTTGCGGACGATCTCCTGTTTCTGGGAGGAGAGCCAGCGGTCGTAGTAGCCGCGCGGCCGGTTGTCGCGGTTCAGGCCGTAATTGGCCTCCAGCGTCTGGTTCTCGGTCACGTCGAAAGCCAGCGTGGTCAGCAGGTTCGCCAGATTCTTCTTTTCCAGGACCGGAACGACGCCGTTGTAGCGGGAGTCGTCATACCAGGCCTGCCGGTTGAAATACTCGGCGGAGACCGAGGCCGAGACCTTGTCCACGATCGGGCCGGCGGCGTACAGGCCGGTGCGGTACTGGGTGCCGCCGCGGCCCGGCTCGACGACGCGGTAGTCGCCGTTGATCTCGCCCGACCACTTGTCGGTCGGCTTCTTGGTGATGATGTTGACCACGCCGCCGATGGCGTCGGAGCCGTAGAGCGCCGACATCGGGCCGCGCACGACCTCCACCCGCTCGATGGCCGACATCGGGATCGAGTGGTAGTCGAAGTCGCCGCCCCGCCACAGCGCGTCGGAGGTGGAGACGCGGCGCCCGTTCACCAGCACCAGCGAGTAGTTTTGGCCCATGCCGCGGATCACCACCTCGTCGCGGCCCGTGGCGTCGGTGCGGTCGTTCACGCCCACCGAGCGGCCCAGGACTTCCGGCAGGCCGGAGGAGGCGACGCCCTCTCTCTTCAGATCCTCCGACGTGATGACGGTGGTGAAAGCGGGAGCGGTCAGCGTGCTCTGTGCCGTGCCGGTCGCCGTCACCGTCACCGGTCCCAGCGTCTGGACGGCGGCGGGCGCCCCTTGCGCGGCGGCCTGCTGGGCCAGCGCCGGCGTTCCCCCCGCCAGCGCGGCCGCCAACGCCGCACCCACCATGGTTGCGGATTTCACCGCAGCCACCGGACGGCCGGCTGCCGTTCCTTCCTCTGCACACGCCCCCGATGTGCGATTGGTCATACTCATATCCCCTGATTAGACAAATGCGTAGTTGCTAATGCGACTCATTCTCAACTACTTCTTCCGATTGTTAGTGCATATCCCTTTTCGCTGCAAGGACTATGACTCGGCGAAGTTGTCTTTCCGGCGAGCCCCATCACTCGTGAGGGGATCACTCCGCCGGGTTGGCCAGCGGCTGGATGCCCATCTCCGAGTCCGAGCGCTCAACCGGGGAGGCCCAAACGCTGTCCCGCGGGCCGGTTTGGGCGCGCCGCTCCGCGCTGCGGGCCAGGGCGACGAAGGCCAGGGCGCCGGCCAGCGCCACCAGATCGACACCGACCAGCCCATCCGACACCCAAAGACCCGGCGTGACGAGACCGAGCAGCGACGTCGCCGGAATGGCGGCTGTGGCCGCCGCGCTGGCCCGCAAAAGCTCCACCCCGGCGCGGGCCGCCCCGCGCAGGAAGGCCCAGGCGCAGGCTCCCAGGAAAGCCGCGTAGTAGATGCCCCAATGCCAGGCGTGCAGGTCGTCCACCAGACCGCTCAGCCATTTTCCGGCGGCGATGGTCAGCGACAGGCCGCCCACGCAGCCCAGGCAGACCCCGACCGTCCCGGCGGCCAGCAGGCGCGTGGTGCGGCTCTGCTCGACCGGGCCGCTGGCCGACCGGCCTTTCGCCTGCCGCTCCGTGCGCCGCCGCGATTCGATCCACAGCAGGTTGCCGGTGTAGAACAGCGCCGCTCCGGCCAGCCCGAGCAGGAAGTAGGACCAGCGCACGATGCCGCCGCCGAAGGTCCCGAAATGCAGCGCGAAGAAGGCCGAGACGGTGGCCGACCATCCGTTCTGGTGGCCCGGCATGTATTGGGTGTCGATGATCCGGCCATCCACCGCGCCCATCAGGACGAAGCCCTCCCGCCGCACCAGATAGCGCGGGTCATGGCCCCAGACGCGCACGGTGGCGGCCCCGGTGCCGGCGTCGTGGTACTCCAGGCTGACCGGCTGGAAACCGGGGGCGAGGCTGTGGACGCGCGTCAGGAACTCCTTGGGCGGGAGCATCCCCGCCGGGCCCATGTCCTTTGATACGGTGCGGAAGGGGCTGCTGGCCGCCGCCACGGCGCGCATCTGCCCGCCATAGACCACACGGTCCAGCGTGTCGTAGATGTGGTCGTGCAGCCCGAACACCACCGCCGACAGGGCGATGACGATGTGGAAGGGCAGGCTGATCAGTCCCAGCACGTTGTGGGCGTCCAGCCACAGGCGCTTCACGTTCCGGGTAACGCGCAGGATCAGGAAGTCCTTGACCAGCGACGGCAGCAGGATGATCACGCCCGACACCAGGGCCACGACGTAGAGCGCGCTGGCGATGCCGGTCACCATGGTGCCGATGTCCAGATCGCCCGGAATGCCCACGGTGCGGTGCAGGAAATCCACCAGCAGCCCGATGCCCGACGGGTTGAGCTGCTCCACCGCCACGCTCCCGTCCGGCGCCAGGGTGGCGGCCCAGGGGGCGGGGTCGAAGCGTTCCTCGGTCCAGGTCAGGCGCAGCGGCGCCTCTCCGGCCAGCGCCGGTTCCACAGCCAGGGTGAAGTCCCGCACCTCCGGCCGCAGGGCGCGCGTGGCGGCGACCAGATCCTCCGCCCGGTCGAGCGTCGCCGGAGTCACCGCCGCTGGCGGCGTGATCCAGCGCTCCAGCGGTTCCTTGAACATGGTCAGGGCGCCGGCATAGAAGCAGACGAACAGGATCAACCCGGTCAGGATGCCGGTCCAGGTGTGGACCTGACGGTAGATGCGCACGACGTCGGTGCGGATGGCCATGGCTCGGCTCGCGGCTGTGAGGGCGGGACGGGTGGGCGAAGGGTCAGTGCAACAGCGGGCTGCGCGCGGCGAGCAGCGCTGTGTGGGCCAGGATGTTGGCGCAGCCCAGCCACAGCCAGGCCTGACGCCCGCTGCGGAACAGGAAGCAGACGCTGACCACCCCCAGCCAGATCGGAACGACGAGCCACATGATGAATTGCAGCTTGTTCACCGCGGCCGGCCCGCCGGGGCCGATCCAGGCGAACAGTCCCGACAGGGCGATGGCCAGCGAGAATCCCAGGACCACCCCGGCCACGCTCTTGCTCCACCAGTCAGGATGGATCGGGGCCTGCGTGTTGCGGGCGGCGGATGTGTCGGCCATCGCTCAGCCCTCCCGGCGCGCGGGCAAGGCTCCGCGGGCGGCGGCGGCGAACGGCAGGATGGTGAGGACCAGCATCGCGACGGTGAGGCTGGTGAACAGCGCGGTTACCGGATGCATCACCACCGACCACAGCAGCCACCCTTCCAGCAGTGCGAGCGTCCCGATTATGCGGCTGCGGCGACCGGCCAGCGGACGGATCAGCCATTGCTGGCGGGGTGCCGAAAGGTAGAAACAGACGATTCCGACCAGGGTCGCGGCGAAGGCCAGCCCGTGAAAGGCGGTTTCTGCCATCGGTGCGGTTCCAATCATGGCGCGCCAATCCGATTTGGTGGAGAAAGGCCATGTTCTGCCAATCAGGAATTGAAATTGCAAGTGATTCCTATTTGCATTAAAAATCACAGCTGCGGTCGTTGACCGGCGCTCGCTCCGCGTTTTTTCAAGAAGCCTCGGAAGCTGGTTTTGCCCATGGCTGTGGAGCGCGGGTGGCCGGGCCGCCGCGTGGCGTCGCTCAAACCGAAGCGTTCCTCACCCGCCCATCTAACCTGCGGCAGAACGCGCAACGCCGGCTTCAGGGCGGTTGCGACGGCGGGTTCAGGCTGGTTTCAGGTCAGCCATTGCGTCATTCCCGTGTTGCTGGACACCACCGCGTCGATGCTGTCGCGCAGCTTGGCGAGGCTGATCGGCTTCACCAGATAGCCGTTGACGTTGTGTTCCTTGGCGAAGCGCACGGTGCTGAGGTCGGCGTCGCCGGTCAGGAAGATCACCGGGGTCTTGTCCACATCCTTGACCTTGATCCCCCGCACGCCCTGCAGGAACTGCTTGCCGTTCATCGGCGCCATGTGGATGTCGCAGAAGACGATGTCCGGGCGTGTGCGCACCACCTCCATCAGCCCATCCTTGCCGTTGGAGGATTCCGCGATCGAGCGGACGCCGATCTCCTTCAGCACCTTACGGATCAGGCCTCGGGTGAAGTTGTCGTCCTCGACGATCAGGATGCTCAACTTCGAGTAATCTACCGCCATGGTGGGCTGCCCTTGTTCAAGACGTCGGTGCGGGACTGTGCGACGCCCGCATCGCGGCGGTCGCGGTGATCAGCTCGTCCAGGGTGGCGTCCAGCATGCTGGCGAGAAGCGCGGCGGTCTCCGCGTCCCCGGCGTCCAGCAGGTCCTGGGTGTCGGCGGCCAGCCGGCCCAGCCGGGCCGCCCCGATCGACAGGGCCGCCCCCTTCAGCGCATGGACCGCGTCGCGGGCTTCCCCGGCGGCTCCGGCCTCCAGCGCCGTCACGGCGGCCTGGATCAACCCCGGCGCCATGCTTAGGAAATCGCCGAGGAAAACCATGGCGTCCGGGTCGTCGCGGCCGAAATTCTGGCCCAGCTGGCCGAGGTCGAAGATCTGCGGGTCGATGTCGGCGTCCGCCCAACTCGGCGCAGGCAGCGCAACGGCCACCGGCTCCGGCTTGGCGGGCGGGCGCCGGGCCGGCAGGCGCAGCGAGCGGGCTTGCGGCAGGAAGCGGTCCAGCGTTTCGGCCAGCAGCCGGGATTCGATGGGCTTCGTCAGATAGCCGTCCATCCCCGCTTCCAGGCAGCGCTGCTGGGTGCCCGGCAGAGCATCGGCGGTCAGGGCGACGATGGGCAGCCGGGTCACGGCACCGGCGCCCAACGCCTCCGCCAGCTCCCGCTCGCGGGCGCGGATGGCGTGGGTCAGGCCGAAGCCGTCCATCTCCGGCATGTGGAAGTCGGTCAGCAGCAGGCCATGGCGGCCCGGCTGCAGCATTTCCAGCGCGCGGGCGCCGTTGTCGGCCATTTCGATGGCGTAGCCGCGCTTGTTCAGCATGCGGCGGATCACCGTCTGGTTGATCGGGTTGTCCTCCGCGACCAGGATCAGCGCACCGGCCGCGATGGCGGTCTCGATGGGCGGCGGTTCCCAGCCGGCGGCGTCATGCTCCCGCGGTTCCGACCGCCGTTCCAGGCTGGCCCGGCCCAGCGCCGCCGCGATGGCCAGCCAGACCCGCCGCCGCCGCAAAGGCAGATTGACGGCGCACAGCAGCCCGATGCGGTCGGCTTCCGACATGGTGGAGGCCAGCGCCCGCGGAACGGCCAGGATGACCGCGGGGATGGGACCGTCGGCGAAGGCGGGGGACTGCACGATGGCGCGGCAGCAGGCGATGGCGGCTTCGGACTGAACCCCGCCATTGACCAGCACCACCAGACGCCCGGCCTCGCCGCCAAGAGCGGACTGATCCGCCGGACCGACCCGGGTCTCGGTCACCGCCTCAAGGCCGCCGTTCAGATCGTACCAGCCCAGCGGGGCGATGCCGGCGGCGGCCAGGATGCCCTGCAGCGCCCGGCGCCCGTCCCCATCGAAGCCGATGGCCACCACGCGGGCGTCGTCCACCGCCACCGCCGGGGCCGCTGGCGTTCGCGGCTGCGGGCAGTCGGCGGAGGGAGCGGCCACCGCGAAGGGCAGCTCGAACCAGAAGGTGGAGCCCTCGCCGAACACCGAATCCACCCCGATGCCGCCCCCCATCATGGTGCACAGCTTGTGGCAGATGGTCAGCCCCAGCCCGGTGCCGCCGAAGCGGCGCGAGGTGGAACTGTCGGCCTGCTGGAAGGGCTGGAACAGCTTGGCCCGCTGCTCCTCGGTCAGGCCGATGCCGCTGTCGGTCACGGCGAAGCGCAGCATCACTCCGTCATCCGTGGCACCATCCGTGGCGGAACGCGGTTCGGCGCTGACCGTCACGGCGACGCTGCCCTTCTCGGTGAATTTGACGGCGTTGCCCATCAGGTTGATGAGGATCTGCCGCACGCGCGTCGGATCGCCGGTCAGCCGGTCGGGAACGCACGGCCCGACATCGACGGACAGCTGAAGCCCCTTTTCCTCGATGCGCCCGGCTACCAGCTCCGCCGACTCCTCGACCACCTCCAGGGGGGAGAAGGGAACGGATTCGATCTCCAGCTTGCCCGCCTCGATCTTGGAGAAGTCGAGGATGTCGTTGATGATGATGAGAAGCGCCTGGGCCGAAGACCGGATGACGCCCAGCATGCCGTGCTGTTCCTCGGTCAGGTCGGTCTGGTCCAGCATCTCGGCCATCGCCGTCACGCCGTTCATCGGTGTGCGGATCTCGTGGCTCATCACTGCCAGGAAGGAGGACTTCGCCCGCGTCGCCTCCTCCGCCTGGTTCTTGGCCTCGTGCAGGGCGGTTTCCCGTTGGGCGATCTCGGTGACGAAATGCTGCACCGAGCGGGCCATGGCCCCGACCTCGTCCTGGCGTCCGGTGTCCACGATGTCGCCGGTCAGCGGGTTTCCGGCCAGATGGACCATCTGCCTTTGCAGGCGGTCCAGCGGACGGGTGATCGAGCGCGCGGCGTAGAAGGCCCCGGCGATGGCCAACAGCAGGCCGGCGGTGGCGCCGAGCACGAGCGCCGACCGCAGGAAGGCCCCGATGGTTTCGGCGTTGCTGCGGAAGATGTCGTTCAGCGCGCTGGCGCCCGACGCCATCTCCTTCGCATCGCCGTCCATCTGGGCGATCATCAGATCCTGGATGCTCAGCCCATCGCGCACCTTGTCCAGGCTGTCCCGCCAGCCGGCCACGGCGGACATCATGCCGCCGCGAACCAGCGGGGGCAGGGCGATCCGCGCGATCTGCTCCTCCACCGCGGCGCCGTCCGCGATCAGCGCGATGGTCGCGCCGATGTCCCGATTGCCGACCGCGTCGGCGGTGCTGTGCGCCAGCTTCAGCACGGCGATGGTCACGCCCTGCGCCTGTTGTTCGGTCTCGTTGGCCGACACGGCATGGGCGGTGAGTTCGGTGACCTCGTTCAGCGTGGCGGCGTAGGCCGTGCCATAGACGTTCAGGATCTGGTCGATGCGCTTTTCCAGCTCCTGCGCGCTGTCCCGGATGTCGCCGCCGTCCATCAACGCGCCGGACACCTGCGAGACCGCCGCGACGATGCGCTTCGGCCCCCGGCTCCCACGCCCTTCCGCGGCGGCGGCCCGCTCCAGTGCTTCCTCCAGCGCCTCCGCGCTGTTGCTCAGGCGCAGCATCAGCACGCCGGTGTCGTGCGAGTCGGCGTTTCTGGACGTCGCGCCGCCGCCTTGAGTCTGTCCGGCCCCCTGGGACAGCCGTGCCGCCTCGTGCCGCCACAGCCCGGCCAGCGCGGCGTAGATGCTGCGGGCGTTGTCCAGAACGTCGCGGTGCAGGCTCAAGCGGCGGTCGGAGTCGGCGACGGTCTCGGCATAGCCGAGGTTGGCGAGATTCTGGCGCTGGCGGGCGGCGTCGGTGATGTCGATCAGCAGGGCCGCCTGCTGGGCCATGGCGCCGATCAGGGCATCGTTCTGCTCCGTGACCGCCTTCAGCTCCTCCATCTGCGTGGTGTAGCGGTCCAGAATCCGCCGCGTCTCGCTGACGGCGCCTTCCAGCGCATCGTCTTCCGTTGCGTCGGCCAGAGCGTCGAGCTGGCGGCGCGCCTCGCCGGTGTGGGCGTCGAAGCGGACGGCCTGCGCCGCCCGCCGGCTGGCCGCCGTGTTCAGATAGTCGGAGCGCGCCGCCTCCGCCCCCAGCAGTTCGCGGTAGATCGTGCCGGCGGTGACCACCGAACCGTTGGCGCGGTCGGATTGCTGCAGCAGGAACCATGCGACGATGGCGATGGCCGCCGCCACCAGCACCGGCATGCCGCCGACCGCGGCGATCCGCTGGGCGATGTTGGTACGGATCGTCACCGCGCGCCGCCGCTCACCGGGCGAGATCGACGCGGTGGAACAGGTGCAGGCCGAAGGGATTCATCCGATAGCCCTTCACCTCCTCGCGCAGCACCATGAACACCATGGAATGGGCCAGCGGCAGCCATGGAGCCTGGTCTTTGAACACCTCCTGCGCCCGGTGGTACAGGGCGGTGCGCTTGGCGACGTCGGTGGTCTGCTTGGCCTCGGTGATGAGGTCGTCGAAGGAGCGGTCGCACCATTTGCCCATGTTGCCGCCGCCCTTGCGGGCCCCCTCGCAGCTCAGCAGCGTGTAGAGGAAATTGTCCGGGTCGCTGTTGTCGCCGGTCCAGCCGATCATGCCCAGCTGGTGGTCGCCGTTCATCAGCCTCTTCATGTAGACCGACCAGTCGTCGGTCACCAGGGTCGCCTTGACGCCGACCTGGGCCAGGTCGTTGGCCATCATTTCCGCCGCCCGCTTGCCGGCGGGCATGTAGGGGCGGGCCACCGGCATGTGCCACAACTCGATCTCGAAGCCGTTGGCGTGGCCGGCCTCGGCCAGAAGCTGGCTCGCGCCCTTGGGGTCGTAGGGGATGTCCGTGATGGCGTCGTTGTAGCCCCAGCTCGTCGGCGGCAGGGGGTTCTTCGCCGTGCGCCCGGTGTCGCCGTAGAGCGCGTCCACCAGCGTTTCCTTGTCGATGGCCATGCTGATCGCCCGGCGCACCCGCACGTCGTCCAGCGGCTTCCTCTCCACGTTGAAGGTGAGGAAGGCGACGTTGTAGCCCTCCTGCCGCAGCAGGGTCAGCGATTGGCTGTTCCGGATCTTCGGCAGGTCGGTCAGATTGGGATAAGGCATGACGTGGCATTCGCCGGCCTGCAGCCGGTTCAAGCGGACCGTGGCGTTGGGGGTGATGGCGAAGACCAGATTGTCCAGCGGCGGGCGCCCCGCCCAATGCCCCTCGAACGCCTTGTACTGGAGCAGGTTGTCCTTCTGATAGGAGAGAAGCTGGAAGGCGCCGGTACCCACCGGCTCCAGATCGAACAGCTCCGGCGTGCCGCGCTTGGCCATGGTGTCGGCGTATTCCGCCGAGGTGATGGCGGCGAAGACCATCGACAGGTTGGCCAGGAAGGGCGCTTGCGGCCGGTTGAGGGTGAAGCGCACCGTCAGGTCGTCCACCGCCTCGATCGACTTGAGCATCGATCCCATGGAGAGGTCGTTGAAGTAGTTGTAGGCCCCGTTTCCGACCGAATGGTACGGGTGGTCCTTGTGCCACTGCCGGAAGAAGCTGAACAGCACGTCGGCGGAGGTCAGCGTGCGCGTCGGCGTGTAGCCGGGCGTGTCGTGGAAGCGCACGCCGGGCCGCAGTTTGAACGTGTAGACGGTGCCGTCCGGCGAGATGGTCCAGGATTCCGCCAGCGCGGGCACGATGCTCTTCGATTCCGCGTCGAAGCGCACCAGCGTGTCGTAGGCGTGCAGAATCGCGTCGAAACTGGTGTTGGTGCGGGCCAGCGCCGGGGCCAGATTGTCCGGGTTGCCTTCCGAACAGAAGACCAGCGTCGATGCCGCCTCGGCCTTCTGCTGCGCTCCGGCACCCGCCAGAGCGGCCGCCGCGATCAGGAATGCCCCGCCCAGCCGGGCCACCCCTTTCTTCAACAAACCTGCCTTCACCGCGCCGTACTCCTTCAACCGATCACCTGCCCGAGCCCCGAATTGGTTCGCGGAGATTAAAGCCAAGAGGCGCTTACTTGCAATTGATGATATCTTTCAAAAGACAATCTTTAAGTTTCTCCGGGGAAACAATACTTCGCCGTCGAAATTTTCTATAACGACCCGACCGCGGCGTGGCCCAGCCGAGCGGCTCCCGGATCGCTTGCTCGACGACCGTGCCCGATCCTCCGGCCAGGGCACCGCGTTTGGATCAACGTCCGGGCCGCCTCCGGCGATGCGTTGCCCGGAAGCGGACCGGCTGAGGTTAAGTCGATTTAAGCTCGCAAAAGCTGCGCACTATCGGACAATGCGCAACTTCCCGGATTGGAGGGCGAAGTCGCTCTGTTGAGGCAATCTTGGGAAAATCCCGTTGACAATGTTGAGGGTGTAACGAAGGATGCGGCCGGACAGGCGGACGGGAGACCCCACGAACCATGGCCGGAGAAAGCCTCAAGGGGCTGCGCGAGGAGCGCGGATGGAGCCAGACCGAGCTGGCGGCTTGGCTCAACAATAGCCTCGGCCGCAAATACGACCGGGCTCAGATCTCACGCTGGGAAAGCGGATCGGAACGGACCCCCAAAGCGGTCGTGGACGCGGTCGAGACCGAGCGCAGCACCGACCGGCCGCGCCACGCCACCGTCGTGATGTGTGGATCGGCGAAAGGAGGCGTTTCGAAGACGACCTCGGCCCTGTGCATCGCTTATTGCCTGCTCGCCCAGGGGGCGAAGGTTCTGCTGATCGACTGCGACAGCCAGGGCAGCGCCACCGTCCATCTCGGCTACTCGCCGACCCAGATGGACCAGATGGAGGTCGAACGCCGGACCCTGTACTACGCCCTGGCGGACGACAAGCCCTTCACCGACTACATCATCCAAACCCCGGAGCCGCGGCTCGACCTCCTTCCCGCCTTCATGAGCCTGGCCGACGCCGACGTCGAACTTGCCCTTGGCAAGCTGGCGCCCCTCCGCCAGCGCATCGGCGAAGTCCGGAAACACTACGACTTCATCGTCCTCGACACTGCTCCGAACCTGGGCGCCGTCACCGTCAGCGCGCTCGAGGCATCGGACCTTCTGCTGGTGCCGTGCCAGACCGAGGCGTTGGCGCTCGTCGGCCTGCGAAACGTGCTGCAATCCCTGGAGAATCTGCGGCGGCGCCGCAATCCCGGGCTGCGCATGCTGGGCATCCTCCCCACGCTGTTCTCCGCCCGCCTGACCCAGGACCAGGCGACGCTGGAGGATCTGCGCCGGGGCTACGGCGATCGCTACCGCATCTTCGATCCCATTCCGAGAGCGACCGTGTTCGCGCAGGCGGCGGCGTCGGGCGTGATACCTCTCGCCGCCGTCAAGAGCATCCCCGGACGCGCCGTCTTCGAGGAGATCGCCGCCGCCGCCCGCGCCGCCGCCAAGGAGATGAAGGCCCATGTCGCGTAAGCTCGCCCGCCGCACCGACCTGACCGCATCGGCCGAGGTGACGGGACCGGCGCCGAAGGCGTTCGGCCTCTCCGACGACTTCCCCTCGGTGCTCGAACTGGACATCGACCGCATCGACCGCCACGCGCACCAGCCGCGCGCCGTGCAGGACGATGCTTCCCTCGCCGAACTGCGGCAGTCCATCCTGCGGCATGGCCTGATGTACCCGATCCTGGTGACCCCCGGAGGCGGCAACGGCTACGCCCTGGTCGGCGGCGGACGGCGCCTGCGGGTTTTCGAGTTGCTGGGCCGAACCACGATCTTCGCGCGGGTGCTCTCGGGAGACCCTGACGAGCTGGCGCTGGTCGACAATCTGCAGCGCAAATCGCTGAACGCGGTCGAAACGGCCCGCTCGCTTGACGGCCTTCGCAACAAGCACGGCTACACCCAGGAAAAGCTGGCCGAAGTGATCGGCAAGACTCCCGCGGCGATCTCGCGGGCGCTCGGCATCCTCACTCTGCCGCCGGACGTGCTCGACGAGTACATGACCCTCTCCGACCGCGTTCCGCAGACCACGCTGGAGGAAGTCGCCGCCGCGCCCAGCGAAGACGGGCAGCGCAAGCTGTGGAGCCTCGCCAGAAGGGGAGCGACGGCGAAGGCGATCACCGAGCAGCGTCAGGAGATGAAGCGCAAGGAGCCGGATGGCCTCTTGCTCAGGAGACGCGCGGCCGGTGCTGCGGTTCGGGGGCTGATTCACATGGTTGCCAAGCTTGAGGACAACCGTGAGGGCATCGGCGCCGCCGAACGGTCCGCTCTCGAGGCGGTTCAGAAGAAGCTGGCGGCGCTCCTCGCCGAATGAATCGGCTCGCCGCACCGCCCGGCCTGCCTATCGGGCGGGCGGGAGAGGGCGGGGGCTGTTCACATTTGCCCCCCCTGCCTACGCTTACTTGACGATGTCCAGCAGAGGCATCTGCCCGTCGCCACCCTTCGGCAGCGCCGCGCGACGGCGACGGCGGCTTTGGTTGGCCACCTCGGGAGTGACCGGAACGAAACGCTTGGGGCGCCCGCTCTCGTCGAGATCGTCGTTGTCGACCACCAGGGTGAGTTCGCGTTCGTTGACGGTCCGCTCCGCCACCGCGCGACGGATCTGGTCGAGGAAGGACTGGGAGGGATAAAGGTTGTACTCGACGTCGACGTACTTCCGCCCCTCCTTGATCTCCTCGATCTCGATGCGGTCGAGTGCCCCGATCTGCGTGTCGGCGAGCGCCTTGACGACGTCGTGAATCCGCAGCCGCATGTCGCGGAACCGCGACCACTCCGACATTCCGGAATCGCGGATGATGTCGCGGGCGGTGATGCTGACGACCGACTGCGAGGGGTCCTGCCTCAGCGTCTCCGCGATGCGCTTGAACAGCCAGCGCGAGAACGGGTTGCGGATCTTCATCAGGGCTTCGTAGGAGATCGAGTGCCAGTCGACCCGGCGGATCGCCTCGCGAAGCATCATGTTGAATTGGACGAAGGTCTCCGCGTCGCTGCTCTCGTCATCGAGGATCGAGGCATCGTCGGCGTCGTCCGTCTCGCTGGGACGCTGCCGCAACCCGAGGCCGGCGAAGATGCCGGAATCCATCATGACCTTGCGGCGGCCGCGGCGCTCGATCTGGACCGTGCAGCGCCGCATGATCATCAGCGCTTCCTTGATCTCCGGAATGCTGAGGGTGTGCCGGACGGAGCGAAGCTCCTGCCAGACCTCGTAGAGCGAGAAGCGCAGGATCGCCTCGCCGTTGTCCACCGACAGGCGCGCCGGGTCCGAGGCCAGCTTGCGGATCACGTCCTCGATGATCTGTTCGCGCTCGCCCGGATAGGCGTCGATCTCCTCCACCACCTGAGCCCCGTCGGCGTCACGAACGAAACGGCCGTCCTTGCCCTTCACCCGGCGCTGGATGCGCGCCGGAACGACCGTGAGGTGGTAGATCTGATCGGCGAAGGAGAATTGACGGTGGATCATCGGCAGGCGATCGTCCTGAGCCGCGGGATCGCGGGGCTCCAGGCTGTGCGCCGCCTGCCCGTTGGCCTTCGATTCAGGGCTGTCGAAAATGTACTTCGGAGCCAGATCGTACAGAGACACCATGTTGACGCTGTGGCGCCGGCCCGTGGTCGCGTCGATGTGTTCGAACAGCGTGCCCTGGACGGTCTGGCCCGGCGTCTCCATACGGCGCTGCTTGACGACGATCTGCCCCGACATCTGGTGCCTCTCCGAAATCCTGAACACCAAGCCTATGTCTCTTCCGCCGCCCAACGCAACGACGTCGCGCGCAGAACCATAGGTGACAGGCGCGCATGCTGTAGGTGGCAGGCGCGCTTCCGGTAGGCAACGGGCGCACAGGCAGTAGGTCACAGGCGCGCTTGCCGAAGAACAGGCCGGCACAGGGCCGAATCGGACGGCCCCTTCAACGCGGTGATGGCGTCGCGCCACGCTTCGCCACCACATGGCCCCCAAGGGTTGGCCCGGTCGCACGAGCGCGCCGGCAAATCCTTTCCAGGCTCCGCAAGCTGGAGATTCCGCGCTGCGGCGGAGCGCGCCTGCGACCTACCGGGTGGTCCGGCTCATCGAGCGCGCCTGACACCTAGAGAATCCAACGAGTCGAAGCGCGCCTGTGCCCTATCCCGGCAGCCCCGAAACGCGCCTGTATCCTATAGGATGGGGCGGTTCCGGAGTCTCCTCGACGCACCGATAGGTCACAGGCGCGTTTCGACGCCCCCGAGTCGCTGTGGTTACCGCGCCTGACACCTTCATATGCGCGTCTGTCGCCTGCCGATGCCGCGCCTGCAACCTTCGCAATTGCGCCTGACACCTACCACGAGCGCGCCCGCCACCTGTCGATAGGAGACGGGCGCGCTTTGGTGACTCCGAAGCATCCGGGGAATCCTGCCCGCAAGAACGCCGGCCCACGCCGGTTCCACGATCTCGCGGGAGCGCCGCATGACCACCACGACCGAGAGCAACAACCGCTGGGGCAAGATCCCCGCCTGGTGGCTCGACCACCCCGACCTCGACGCGGATGGCTTCGCCGTGCTTGCGGCGCTTGCCACCTTCGCCAACGAGAACGGCGTCTGCTGGCCGTCGCAGTCGACGCTGGCGGCAAAGCTGAAACGCTCGCGCCCGACCATCAACCGCATCCTGCAGCGCCTACACGACATCGGTCTGGTTACCATCGAGCACCGTCGCGGCCGCGACGGCTCGCGGCTGTCCTGCCTGTACCAGCTGCGCGTCGCCCAGACCGAGGAGGACGTCCCCCGGGCCGCTGGCAACCAAGCACCGTTGCGCCCTGTTGCGGCCGGCGACAGGGATGACTCGCCGGTGAACGCTCCCTGTCCAGCACCGAGTCAGGAACACCGTCATCCTGAACAGAATCCGGACTCGCTCGCTTCGGGTGGGCGCGGACCGGCGTGTGTGGTGCCCGCGGATTGGATGCCCAACGCCGACGACCTCGCCTGGGCCCGGAGCGGCTTCGGAACGGTCGATCTCAGCCGGCATGTCGAAGGGTTTGTCCTGCGCTGCCAAGCGCACGGCTACCGGTACCGTGACATCTCCGCGGCTTGGCGGGCGTGGCTGGCCCAGGATGTGGCGGCCGGCAAAGCGCCGACGGTGATTCCCACCCCGTCCGGCGGGACGGCCACCATGAGCACCAGTCACGCCCGCCAAAGCGTCGCCGAACAGCGGGTCGATGCCTGGATGACCGTTGCCGCAAGGCTCAAGGGCGCCCAGCCCGCCCCCCGTTCCCGATTCTGAGGAGGTTGTCGATGTCCGTCGCCGTGATGCCCCTGCTGGAACGATCCCCGCTGCCCTTCGACCCGGCAATGGCCCCGGCCGAGCGTTGCCGGCTTCTCGTCGCCG
Source organism: Azospirillum aestuarii (assembly GCF_016632405.1). Classification (NCBI taxonomy): domain Bacteria; kingdom Pseudomonadati; phylum Pseudomonadota; class Alphaproteobacteria; order Rhodospirillales; family Azospirillaceae; genus Azospirillum; species Azospirillum aestuarii. The sequence goes on along the minus strand of NZ_JAEPIV010000019.1, from coordinate 78,577 downwards.
CCTTTCCGGGTGCATTGCGCGAGATTCTGGCCGCCGGCACGCTGGAACACCGTCCGCGCTTCGGCGAAAATGGTTTCGAGGGGCTTCAGGAAAGCTGGTCACCGCCAGCGACCGTTTCCGCCCGGCAGGTCGCCATGGCCCAGCGGGTGCTGACGGAGCTGGAGGATACCATTCTCGCGCCGGCCGAGCCCGACCACCTTCTTGGCCGTGTGCTGGCCTTGCTGTCCCATTTCCCGGCCAAGGGACTGACCCCCGACGTTGAGCAGCTGGTCGCCATGGACTGGGTGGAAGACTTGGGCGAGTTCCCGGCCTGGGCCATCGACGACGCGGCGCGCGCGTGGCGCCGGACGAAGAAGTGGAGACCAAGCATCGCCGAGATGCGCGCGCTGTGCGAGGAGGCCTGCGCGAAGGAGCGCGTCATGGGGCAACGGCTCCGGCGGATTGTGCAGGCGTCACAGGCGTCGAACGGAGGACATGGGCTGGCGGAGATACGCCGATTTCCATAAGCCTGCGTGGGATGCGCTGAACGATCATCAAATCTTGCACAATTCGGCATCGCCGCCTCCCAACGGAACGGCGATGCCGAAACGCACAGAGTGGACGGGGGCGTCCGTATCGTCACCACTTGAGCGTGGCGTGAACCAGGAAGGAGCGGCCGGCCTCCAGATAGCGGCGACGATCGGGCGAGGTCTCGCTGACGCCGACGACGTTGACGTAGTTGTAATAGCCCTGGTTGAACAGGTTGTAGACGGAGGTACCGAGGCTGATGTTTTCCGTCGGGTTGACATAGGCCGCCAGATCCACCGTGGTGTAGGCCGGGGCCTTCAGATAGGTGGGGTTGCTCACGTCGCTCGCCGTCTTCGCCATCACATGGGTGGCGGCGACCTGCGCGCCCCAGACGTCGTCCGGCGCGGTGTAGGACAGGCCGGCGTTGACGGTGAAGGGCGCCACCTCGTCGATGGCGGTGCCGGCGTCGATGTCGAAACCACGGGCGAAGGCGGCCGCGCCGAACAGCGCCCAGCCCGGCTGGAACCGCCATTCGCCCTTGCCCTCGGCGCCGAAGATCTCGACCTTCGAGACGTTCTGCGCCTGATAGCGCAGGATGCCGCCGGCGCCGGTGCCGACCGCCCTCTGCAGAATGAAATCGCTGTAGCGGTTGTAGAAGCTGGAGACCTGGAAGCTCGACCCGTCGCTGAACTTGCCGCGCAGGCCGGCCTCGACGCCGTCGCTGCTCTCCGGCTTGAGGTCGGCGTTGGGCAGCACCTCGTAGCCGTAGGTTGGGTTGGAGAAGCCGAGGTTGGCGTCGTCGTAGGGCGGCGCGCGGAAGCCGTGCGCGTACTGGCCGAACAGCGCGTACTCCCTGGTCAGGTCGTAGGTTGCGCCGAACTTCGGCGACAGGGCCAGCTTGTCCAGCGCCTCCGGCTGGGTGGACGGCCGGGCGGCGAAATAAGCGGCGTCCTTGTCAGGGTCCATCCGGTAATAGTCGAGCCGCAGCGCCGGCACCAGCCGCAGCCGGTCGATCGTGATCTCGTCCTGCACATAGGCCGAAGCCATGAGCGTGTCGGTGTTGGGGAAGGTGCGGCTGGGGTAGGTGTCGCCGTTGTAGCTCTTCGTGGTGGCTCCGGTCGCGAGGTTGGTCAGAGTCACGTCGCGCATCCGCTCGGTGCGGATGGAATCGACGCTGAAGCCGTAGGAGATGCTGTTGTGCAGCCCGAACAGCCGGGTGTCGGAGCGCAGGTTGACGGCGCCGCCGACGATCGTCTGCTTGGATTCGTTGCTGGTGGTTTCCCGCAGGCCGGTGCCGGCGGTGAACAGCGGGCTGGTGGAGGTGGCGACGCGGGCGTTGCGGGTGCGCTTCTCCTCGCGGTCGAGCTGGGTGCCGTAGAGGCGCCAGTCGATGTGGTCGATGAAGCCGATCGGTGCGTCGTGCGCGTGCTCCAGGCTGACGCGCCAACGGGTCGCCGTGTCGTCGGCGGTGGAGCCGGTGAAGGCGCCGCGCGTCATCCGCATCGGGACCATGGAGAAGATGTAGCTGGCGCTGCCGCCGACGTCGTTGCGCAGTGTCGTGTCGGTGCTGCGGTGGAAATACTCGCCGGTCAGCGTCACCTTGTCCGGCCCGTGGTCCCAGACCAGCTTGGCGAGGCCATTGTTGCCCTCATAGTCCTGCGGGTTGCGGTAGGCCTTGTCCTTGGACTTGTACTCCTCCCCATCGCGGCGCGTGTAGATGCCGAGCAGGGAGAAGTCGCCGGAGCGCAGCACGCCCGTGCCGGTCTCCGACAGGCTGGAATCGACGCTGTCGTAGGTCGTCTTCAGCGACACGAAGCTGTCGCGGCCGGGCCGCAGATAGTCGGCCGGGTCCTTGGTCACATAGGTCACCACGCCGCCCAGCGCGTCCGATCCGTAGAGCGCCGAGGCCGGGCCGCGCACGATCTCCACCTGCTTGACCGAGTCCAGATCGACCACGTCGCGGTTGTAGCCGGCGGAGGGTGCGGCGGAGGCCGGCGACTCCGGCAGGCGCGTGCCGTCGACCTGCATCAGGATGCGGTTGTTGCTGATGCCACGGATGGTGTAGCCGCCGGCCCCCGCGCGGGACGGGGAGTTGCTGACCGTCACGCCGGGTTCGTAGCGCGGCAGGTCCTGGAGGCGGTGGACGCCGCGCTTCTCAAGCTCGTAGTCGGGGATGACCGACACCGTGCCCGTGTTCTCGCCAACGCTGCGCAGGCCGCGCTCGCCATAGACCGTCACCGCGTCGAGGATGGTCGGGGGCGGTGCCGTGGTCGCCTGCGCGGTCTGGGTGGCGGTCTGGTCGGCGGCTTGCTGAGTCTGCTGCTGCGCTTGGGCGGCGGGGGCCAGCAGCGTCAGGGCGGAGGCCGACAGCCATAGCGCCGCGCGCAGGCGGGAGCGGGCCGGCCGGAGGGGAGGGCGGTGGGACACGGGTGGCTCGATCATCTCTGTCTCTCTGCACGAGGTTTTTTTGGCGCGTTGTTCTTTGTTAAAATGCGATTGCGTCTTATTCGCAATTGATCGGCTGAAGCCGCCAAGCCGCCAAGCCGCCAAGCGGCCCGGCGCCAACTCAGGCGGTCTGGCTCGGCGCCCCACACAGGCGGGCCTTCAGGGCCTCGAACCGCTCCACCTGATCGGGCAGAAGCTGGCGAGCGTCGTCGCGGCCGACGAAGACCTTGAACATCGCGTCCCCGTCACCGTTGAAGAAGACGACAGAGGCGCTGTCGGCGCTGCCCATGAAGGGCCGGCGGACGAAGCCGACGGTGCGGCAGCGGTCCAGCCGGATGTGGCCGCCGATCGGGCTGCCGCCGGCAAGGTTGTAGAAGCCGCGCCCGAACTGCCCGCGCGGCAGCGGTCCCTTGCATTCCAGAACGAGGTCAGCGCTGTGCACCAGCACGGTGACCGTGCCCCACTCCGCCATGTCCAGCATGGCCGCCTCGGCGGTTTCCCCCGGCGCGAAGGCGCGGAAGGCGTCCGGCAGGCATTCGGTGACGGCGAGCAAGCTGACGCCGGTCTCCGCCGCGATCGCCTCCAGCACGCCGTTCGGCGCGGCGGCGAGGCGCTCGCGCAGGGCGGCGAGCGTGTCGGGGGATGGAGCGGTTTGGGGGCTGTGCGGCATGGAGGCGGTCCGAAGCGTCGGTTGCGAACTATTTTGAGAATAGTTCTCATTCGCAAATTTGCTCAACGGCCCTTCGCTTAATTTCGCTTAATGGAGAATGCCGGTGATGGCGCCGGGAACGGCCGTGGGGGCAGTCACCGGGCGGCCCCGGCGTTCCAGCCGGACCACCGCGCGCAGGCCCGGCCCATTGTCCTCCAACCGCAGGGCGCCGCCGTGCAGCCGGGCGATGGCGTCCACGATGGCAAGGCCGAGCCCATGGCCGGGCACCCGGTCCGCAGGGTCGAGCCGGCAGAAGCGCTGCACCGCGAGCGCGCGTTGGCCGGGCGCCAACCCCCGGCCGCGGTCGGCGACGGTGATCTCGTTCCAGCCGTCGCGCCGCCCGGCCGACAGATGCAGCGCCTCGCCCGGCGCGTATTTCAGGGCGTTGTCCACCAGATTGGCGACGGTCTGGAACAGCAGCGTGCGGTCGCCGCGCAGATCGAGGTCGCGCTCCACGGCGACGGTGATGACCGTGCCGGTGACCTCGGCCAGCGGCAGGTAGGATTCGGCCACCTCGTCCAGCAGCGCCTTGGCGTCCAGCTGTTCCACCGCCAGGGTGCAGCGCCCGGTCTCGATCTCGCCCAGCCGCATGATGGCGCGGAACAGGTGCTGGATGCGCCGCGTCTCCTCGATCCCCTCCTCCAGCTCGCGGCGCAGGGCGTCGTCGGGGCAGTTCTCGGCGATGGTGACCAGCCGGTTGTGCAGGTGGGTCAGCGGCGTGCGCATCTCGTGCGCGATGCTGCTCGACACGCTGGACACCTCCTCGACCAGCCGGGTCACGCGGTCGAGCGTGCGGTTGATTTCGCGGCCCAGGCGGGCGAACTCGTCGTCCGGGCCGGTGATGGCGACGCGGCGGTCGCGGTCGCCCGCCGCGTAGGAGGTCAGCGCCATGGTGATGGCCGACACCCGGCGCAGCGTGCCGGTGCTGAAGCGGATGCCGAAGGCCACGCTGGTCAGCAGGAACACCAACACGCCGCAGCCCGCCGCCAGCGGCACGGCGCGGAGCTGGTCGAGCATGGGCTGGATGTCGTAGGCGTTGACGTAGCGCCCGCCGTCGCTCAGCCGCACCACGATACCGCGCACCTTCCAGCCGTCGCCGCGCTGGTCGATGCGCCCGGTCTCGCAGGGGGCCGGTCCGCCGCAGGCGACGACGGCGAGCAGCCGCCGCGCCATCGCCTCGTCGCCGTAGAGCACGCGCCCGTCGTGATCGATCACGATGCGCCGCCGCGTGCCCTCCGGCGCGAAGCGCTCGCGGCGGCGCAACTCCGCGACCAGCGCGGCGGCGTCGCCGAACCCACCGTGCAGACGCTGCGTCTCCTGGTCGCGCTCCAGCAGGTCGCCGACATGCTCGTTGACCAGCTCCACCAGCAGGTCGCGGCTCCACAGCACGGCGCCGCCGGCCACCACCAGGAAAACCGCGCCGATGGCCATGGCCTGGCGGAAGCTGCGCGTGTCGAGATGGCGGCGGAGTCTTTGGACCCAGGACGGGCCAGCGTCGCGCGGCTTAGCCCAGGACATAGCCGATGGCCCGCACGGTCTTCAAAAGCGGCGGGTCGAAATCCTTGTCGATCTTCGCCCGCAGCTTGAAGACATGGACCTCCACCAGATTGGTCGGGGGGTTGAAGCCGTAGCCCCAGGCCTTCTCCAGCAGCATGCTGCGGGTCACGGTGCGGCCGGGGTTGCTCATCAGGATGTGCAGGAACTTGAACTCCTTGTCGGTCAGCTCGATGGGCACGCCGCGCCGGGTCACATGCCGGCGGGTGACGTCCATCACCAGATCGGCGACCTCCAGAACGTCGCCGGCCCCGGCCAGGACGGCGCGGCGGGTCGCCAGATGCTCCAGCCGGACCAGCAACTCGGCGAAGTCGAAGGGCTTGCCCAGATAGTCGTCGGCCCCGGCGCGCAGCCCGGCCACCCGTTCCGTCGTCTCATCCAGCGCCGACAGCACAAGGACCGGCGGGTGGCGGGTGCCCTGCAGACGTTTCAGCACCTCCATGCCGTCCAGCTTGGGCAGCATGCGGTCCAGCACCACCACGTCGAACGCCTCCTCGCGCAGCAGGCGCAGCGCGTCCTCCCCGTCGCCGGCGAAGCGGCAGGAATGGCCGGAGCCGCCGAGCTTCGCCCCGATCCAGTAGCTGACCGCCGCGTCGTCCTCAACGATCAGAACACGCACCGTCCCCTCCCTCCGGCGCCAGTCTCGGGCACCCATCCCGTCCCTTATTTGATATTAATAATTATTCGCAAATCGTTTTTCCAGACGCCGCCGCGCGCCCCGTGGCCGCGTAGACCACGCCCTCCTCCTCCGGCAGGTCGAGCCGGACGAAGGCCGTGCCGAAGACGCGCTCCAGCACCGGCACTGGCAGGCCGGTCATCGACCCGGCCCAGGCGACGCGCCCGCCGGCCAGCAGCAGCCCGTCGTCGGCGTAGCGCGCGGCCAGCGTCAGGTCGTGCAGGATCACCGCGCAGCCGCCGCCGGTCCGCTCCACCCAGTCGCGCGCCGCCCGCAGCAGATGGTGCTGGTGGGCGGGGTCGAGGCTGGCTGTCGGCTCGTCCAGCAGCAGATAGGACGGCCCCGCCACGTCGCGCCCGTGCCGACCGGCGGCCAATTGCGCGAGCGCGCGGGCGAAGGCGACGCGCTGGCGCTCGCCACCGGAGAGCTGGGGCATCAGCCGACCGGCCAGTCCGCCGGCCCCGGCGCGGATCAGGCAGTCGGCGATCAGCGCCCGCCGGTCGCCGGGGCGGATCAGCCAGGGCTCGGTCGCCAGCTCCATCACCTCCTCCACCGAGAAGGCGAAGGCGACCGCTTGGTGCTGCGCCACCAGGGCGCGGCGGACGGCCAGCCGCGGCGCCGGGATGGCTGCCATTTCCACCCCGTCCAGCAGGGCGCGCCCCGCGGTCGGCCGCCGCTCCCCGGACAGGAGGGAGAGCAGGGTGGATTTGCCGGCCCCGTTGGGGCCCAGGATGGCCAGGACCCGGCCGGGCCGCACCGCGGCGGTGACGCCATCGAGCAGGCGGGCGCGGCCGATGGTCAGGCCGGCGTCGATCGCTTGCAGCATGGTCAGGTCCCTCCCAGCGCGCTGGCGCGGCGGCGCAGAAGCCACAGGAAGAAGGGACCGCCGACGGCGCCCAGCAGCAGGCCGGCCGGCACGTCGGCCGGGGCGGCGATGCTGCGGGCCACCGTGTCGGCCAGGACCAGCAAAATCGCCGCCGCCAGCGCCGTCGCCGGCATCAGGCGGCGGTGCACCGGTCCCAGCAGGATTCGCATGACGTGCGGCACGATCAGCCCGACGAAGCCGATCAGGCCGGACACCGCCACCGCCGCCCCGACGCCCAGCGCCACCAGAAGCACCGTGCGCACGGCGAAGCGGTGCGGGTCGAGGCCCTGGAGGAAGGCCTCCCGCTCGCCCATGGCGAACAGGTCGAGCCGCCGCGCCCCGGCCAGCAGCCCGGCGGTCGCCAGCCCCATCAGGAGCATCGCCGGTCCGATCTGCGCCCAGCTCGAACCGCCGAAGCCGCCCATCATCCAGAAGGTCATCTGGCGCAGCGCCAGATCGTCGCCGAGGTAGCTGAACAGCCCGATGCCGGCCCCGCCCATGGCGTTCACCGCGATGCCGGCCAGCAACATGGTGGCGGGAGAATTGCGCCCGTCGCGGCGGGAGATCGCCAGGATCAGCACGGTGGCGGCCAGCGCGCCGAGGAAGGCGGCCAGCGGCAGCACGGTGGCGAGCGAGAGGCCGCTGCGCGCTAGCCCGAGCCCCGACACCCCCAGCACCATGGCGGCGGAGCCGGCCAGCGCCGCGCCGCTCGACACGCCGACCAGCCCGGGATCGGCCAGGGGGTTGCGGAAGACGGCCTGGAGCGCCACCCCCGCCACGCCCAGCGTCACCCCGACCGCGGCGGCCAGGACGATGCGCGGCAGGCGCAGCATGGTCAGCACCATCCAGTCGCGCTCGGACAGCGGCGTGCCGGGCAGGCCGAGCAGGGAGGCGAGGTGGGACAGGCTGCGGTCGAGCGGGACGGACACGCCGCCCGTCGCGACGGCGGTCAGAACGGCCAGCGCCAGCGCCACGGCCAGCGCCGCCAGCACGGGGACGAGCGGCGGGCGGCGGAAGGCCGGCGCCGCCCGGCCCCCTTTCCGGGAGGACGGCATGGTCAGGGTCAGGCTCATGGTTGTCCTTGAGGAGAGGTGCCCTGCACGCGGGTGAGTTCGGCGACCGCCTCGGCCGTGCGGGGGCCGAGCCCCATCAGCAACGCCCCGTCCACCACCGCCACCCGTCGGGCCTTGGCCGCCGGGGTCAGGGCGATCTGCGGCGTTGCCAGGAATGGGTCGAGCCCGCCCGAACGGTCGATCAGCGACCGGCTGACCAGCAGCACATCGGGTGCTGCGGCCAGGGCGGCCTCCGACGACATCGGCACATAGTCGCGCTCCACCTCCAGGGCGTTGCGCCCGCCGGCCATGGCGATCAGCGCCGCCGGGACGGAGCGGCTGCCCGCCGCCATCAGCCCGCCGGGCCCGCCGCCGACCACGCCGAGCACGACCGGTGCGCCGTCCTTTGTCCCGGACGTGGCGGCGACGGCGGCCAGCGCGGCGAGGTCGCGATGCAGCGAGTCCGCCAAGCGCCGTCCCTCCGCCTCCCGGCCGAGCAGGCGGGCGACCCGCTCCACCTTGTCGAGCAGACCGGCCAGCGTCGGCGTTTCCGGCACGACCTCCACCGTGACGCCGAGCGCACGCAACTGGTCGAGCGTCGTCTCGGGGCCGGCGCCCTGGATCGCCAGGACGTGGGTCGGGTCCAGCGACATCACCCCCTCCGCCGAGAGGGCGCGCATGTAGCCGACGTCGGGCAGGTCGTTCACCGGCTGCGGATGATGGCTGCTGGTGTCGCGCCCGACGACCGAGCCGCCGTCGCCGAGCGCGTAGACCAGCTCGGTCACCGGCGGGCCGACGGTGACGATCCGCCGCTCCGCCGCCCCTGCCAGGGTGGCGGCGGTGAGCGCGAGGGTGGCGGCGATCGCCGCGGGGAGAAAACGCAGGCGCCTCATCGGCCGGTCCCCGCCTATCACAGGGACGCGGCGAGCGCGCGCCACTCCGCCCGTTCCGGCTTGTCCTCGTCGCGCTGGCCGCACAGGATCGCCGCGTTGTCGCCGTGGTCGTCGTACAGCTCGACCGTGGTGATGCCGCCCTTGTCGGTCGGCTTGTGGACGACCCAGGCGCTGGACAGTCGGGCCTGGACGGCGCGCAGGGTGAAGCCGGGGTCGTCGATGCGCAGCAGCCCGTCCGCCGCCGCCGGGCGGTCCACCGTTCCGGTGTGGATCTGGATGCAGCCGGCGTTGCCGACGAAGATCATGATGTCCAGACGGCGGTCGCGCGCCGCTTCCAGCAGCGGCAGGACGGCGGCGGCGGGCAGCTCCCGCGCGAAGCCCGGCCCGGCGAGGCGCAGCGCCTGCCGGCGCCCGACCCCGAAGGTCCTCAGCATGCCGAAGAACTCGTGCACATCGGTCATCGCGCTCCAGGCGGCGCGCAGCCCTTCCACGTCGATTTCGGCGTCGGGCCGCTCGGCGGCGGGGGCGGGCAGCGGCTCCAGGGCCGGCGCGTCCTGGTCGGCGGCGCGGTGCAGGATCAGGAAGGCGTCCCAGGCGGCCGCGTTGGTCTCGGCGGTGCGGTGGATGGCGTGGACGGCGCGGCCGTGCCGGTCGAAGACGCGGATGGCCTCGGCCTCGCCGTCCGTCTCCGGCGTGTGGACGGTGATCGACCAATGGCGCGGGAAGACGCGCAGATCGACCTCGCGGTTCAGCACGATCAGGGCCGGGCCGTTGCCGTCGACGTTGCCGAAGCGTCCGGTCTTCTCGTGGGTGATGCTGCGGTTGCTGGTGACGACCCGGACCGTCCCCAGGACGTCCAGTTTCCTCAGGGCGTCGGTCCAGTCCACCTCAAGCCGCGTCGGGCAGGCGGCGCCGTTCTCCCAGCCGGGGAGGGTGGACAGAATCGGATCGATAATCGGCAGGACGGGCGGCGGAATGGGCGGGAGACGGGTGTCGGGCATTGGGGGCTTCCCTTGACAAGATGCGGTGTGGTCGGCCCGTCCGGACAGGGCCAAATCTCCCGCAAATGATCATGAGAAGCATTATCAGTTACAAGGCGCCGATCATTAACCGGCATTAATCGCCCGGCGCCCGCCGGAACCGGCGCGTGCGTCAGGCCAGGGCAATCGCATTTGACCTCCATAGCCCTCTCCCCTCCGGGGAGAGGGTGGCCCGCAGGGCCTCTCGCGCTGGCCGAAGGCCAGCGCTGACGGCGGCAGGCGGATGCCTCTGGCATCCGCTGAGAGCCGGTGAGGGGGGTGCGCGTGGCGATACGTCCGGCAAAAGCGCAACCCCCTCACCCTAACCCTCTCCCCAGAGGGGAGAGGGGATGTTAAACGCGATCACCCTGCCGGTCAGGCCGCCTCTTCGACCGTCTCGTTGCGCTCCGGGAGGGCGCCCTCGCGCACCGTGGCGACCGGCGCGCGCGGGGTCTCGTCGACGCGCATGCTGAACAGGTCCGGCCGCGCGTAATGGCCCACCGGATCGAAATCGAGCTTGGCGCCGACCAGATCCTCGACGTCCACCTCGGCGGTCAGGATGCCCTCCGCGTCGACCAGCGGGCCGGCCAGGATCTCGCCGAGCGGCCCGACGATGACCGAGCGGCCGTGCATCATCCACTCGTCCGGCCCGGCGTCGATGCGGCTGGCGTAGTCCTCCGGGAAGTCGGAGCGGCGCATCACCTGGCAGGCACCGATCACGAAGCAGCGGCCCTCCATGGCGACGTGGCGCATGGTGGCGATCCAGCTTTCGCGGTCGTCCGCCGTCGGGGCCGCCCAAAGCTGGACGCCCTTGGCGTAGTAGGCCGCGCGCATCAGCGGCATGTAATGCTCCCAGCAGATGGCGCCGCCGACACGGCCGAACGGCGTGTCCATGACGGTGAGGGTCGAGCCGTCGCCGAACCCCCAGACCAGCCGCTCCGACCCGGTCGGCATCACCTTGCGGTGCTTGCCCATCCGGCCGTCCGGCGACAGGTAGAGCACCGTGCAGTAGAGCGTTCCGCCGTCGCGCTCGATGACGCCGACGACCGCGTGGATGCCGTGCCGCGCGCAGGCGGCCGACAGCGTCTCGGTTTCCGGTCCCGGCACCGTGATCGCGCCGCGGACGTAGCGGGCGAAGTCGGCGCGCCCCTCCGCCGTGCGCCGGCCGATGGAGCAGCCGAAATCGAGCCCCTTCGGGTAGCCGCCGATGAAGGCCTCCGGGAAGACGGCGAGCGACGCGCCGGTTGCAGCGGCCTCGGCGATCAGTTCGACCGTGCGCGCGGTCGCGGCGGCGGCGTCGAACGGCACCGTCGCCGCCTGCACCGCGGCCACTTTAACCTTGGTCATGCTTGTCGTTCCTTGCAGTGTGAGTCATTGGGCTGAGTCGGGGGGGCTTGAGGCGGGATGTCGGCCCAGACCGGCCTCACCAGATCGAAGATGTCGCGGGTGCGCAGATAGGCCGAGGGGCCATGCATGCGGGCGACGAGGTCGAGTGCCTCATGGTCGATGCGGGGGCGTTCGGGGTTGCCGGTCAGGACGCGCGTCGCGACATGGGCGTGCAGCACCTCGCCCACGAACAGCCATTGTCCGGGACCGCTTTCGAACTCATGGATCAGACGGCATTCGAAGGCGACCGGAGAATCTGCTATGCGCGGCGGCCGGACCGCGACGCTCGGCAGGGTGGCGAGGCCGGCGAGCCGGGTCTCGTCCACCTCGGGCGGCGCCTCGACGCAGGTAAGGTTCATCGCCTCCGTCAGGGCGAAGGGGACGAGGTTGATCACGAACTCGCGCGTCGCCCGGATGTTGACCGCCGTGTCCTTCGGCCGGTCCGGGCGCGCGAGCACGCCGAGACAGACCACCGGCCGGTCGGAGCCGAAGACGTTGAAGAAGGAGTAGGGAGCCGCGTTCACCCGTCCCTCGGCCGAGCGGGTGACCGCCCAGGCGATCGGCCGCGGCAGGACCGCGGCGGTCAGAAGGCGGTAGCGGTCGGGCGCCGGCAACGTGGCGAAGTCGAAATGGCGCATGGGGTTGTCGGTGGCCGGCCGCGTCGCGTCGAGGGACGGCGCGGCGTCGCCCCGCGCCGGTGCGTCGTCAAGTCGTAGGGTCATGAAGTCTCCTTCGGCGCGGCCCGTCGCGGCCGCCGCCCCGTCCTGCGCGATGCGTCGGGATATCCGGCCGCTCAGCCGACGATCTTGACCGTCTTCGGATCGAAGTTCTGGGCGGCGAAGGCGGCGTCCACCCGGCTGGCGATGCCCGTGTCGACGAACTTCGAGACGTCGGGGCGGCGCGGCAGCAGCTTCGCCTCGACGCCCCATTCGGCGAGCAGGTTCAGCTTTTTGATCTGCTCCTCCGACAGCGCCGCCTTGATGTCGGTGGGCGCCTTGGCGTTCCAGGCGGGATCGTAGCCCGACGCCTTTTCGAGCACGGCTTCCGGGATGTTCTTCGCCGGTTCCAGCGAGCGGAACCAGCCGTTGACGAGGTCGTGGTTCTGGCTGGCAAAATACAGTGCCTGGGAGTTGGCGAGCAGGAAGCGCTCCGCCACTTCGGGCCGGTCCTTGAAGAAGCGGTTGTTCGCGGTCAGCACGATGACCGGGGTCAGATTCTCCGAGATCACCTGGGCGAAGCCCGCGTTCTCGAAGAAGCTCACGAACGGGTCGTAGGTGAAGAAGGCGTCGATCCGCTGCGCGCCCACCGCGTCGGCCAGCTCCGCCGGCCCGACATTGACGAAGGTCATGTCGCGGCCGGGGGTGAGGCCGGCCTTGGTCATCGCCTCCTGGGCGTTCTGGAACGCGGTGATGCCGAAGGTGCCGTAGACCTGCTTGCCCTTCAGCCCGGCGACGTCGGTGATCCCCGACTTCTTGGTCACCAGCACCGCCGAGCGGAAGCGCGCCTGCGAGGCGATGGTGGTGACTGGCGCCCCGACCGCCATGGTGGTGACGGCGGCGAAGTCGGACAACGTGCCGACGTCGGCCGCGTTCGACACGATCGCCTCGTTCACCGCCGGCGAGGCGTTGAGCTGGATCATGTTCATCCGCAGGCCGTTGCGGGCCGCGATGTCCGTGCGCATCAGCACATGGGCGATCTGAGCCGAGACGGTGGTGGTGTTGAACCAGCCCATCTTGACGACGTCCGCGCCCTGCGCGCGGAGGATCGCCGGCTTGGCGAGGGTTGCAGCGGCGGCGATGCCGGCGGCGAGCTGGCCGAAACGACGGCGAGAAAGTGTCGAGGTCACGTTCATTCCCCTTTTTGCCATTCGGGTTTCAGGGTCTCCCACAGGTCGTTGACCGTGGAGACGAACCAGGGATCGGAGCGCATCTCGGCCGTGCGGGGCCGCGGCAGCGGCACGGCGACCTCCTCGCGCACCCGGCCGGGCCGCGGGCTCATCACCACCACGCGGTCGGCCAGGAACACCGCCTCGTCGATGCCGTGGGTGACGAAGATCACCGTCTTGCCGGCCTCGGACGAAATGCGGGCGATCTCCTCCTGCAGAAGCACGCGGGTCTGCGCGTCCAGCGCGCCGAACGGCTCGTCCATCAGCAGGATGTCGGGGTCCGGGGCGAGCGCTCGGGCGATGGCCGCCCGCTGCTTCATGCCGCCGGAGATCTGGTGCGGGTACTTCTCCTCGAAGCCGGTCAGCCGGACCATGTCGATCAGCGAGCGGGCGATCTCCGCGCGCTGCTTCTTCGCCATGCCCTTGGCCTTCAGGCCGAACTCCACGTTCTGCTGTACGGTCATCCAGCCGAACAGCGCGTAGTCCTGGAAGACGACCGTCCGCGACGGGTCCGGCTTCACGATGGGGCGCCCGTTCTGCAGGAGCGTCCCGCTCGACGCCGACTGGAAGCCGGCGACGATGCCGAGCAGGGTCGACTTTCCGCAGCCCGAGGGGCCAAGCAGCGAGATGAACTCGCCGCGGCGGATGCGCAGATCGACCCCGTCGAGGGCGACGACCATGTTGTCGGACGAGGTCCCGCCATAGACCTTGCCCAGATTCCGGATGTCGATCTGGATGTCGGCCGGCTGGGCCTGCGGCGCGCCGGGCGGCGGATAGGGGGCTTTGAGTGCGGTGTTGGCGGCCATGTTCCTTCGCCTCCTGCTCAATTGCGCTCGGAAGGCGCCCAGGCGTTCACCCGACGCTCGATCCGTTCGAGGACGGCGGACATGGCGAAGCCGACGAGACCGATGGCCACCATGCCCGCAACGACGTTGTTGATCTGGAACAGCATGCGCGACTGCTGGATCAGGTAGCCGAGGCCGGTTTGCGCCGCGATCAGCTCGGCGGTCACCACGCACATCCAGCCCACGCCCAGCGCGATCCGCAGCCCCGGCAGGATGATCGGCAGGGAGGCGGGGATCAGCACGTCGGTGAACAGCTGCCAGGGCGTCGCGCCGAGGCAGAGCGCCGCGTTCATCTGGTTCCGGTCGAGGCCGCGCACCGCCGTGTAGGTGGCGACGAAGGCCGGGAAGACGGCGCCGAGGAAGACCAGGAAGTAGGACGCGGCGTCGCCGAGCCCGAACCACAGGATGGTGATCGGAATCCAGGCGAGCGGGGGGATGGGGCGAAGCGCCTCGACGACCGGCCGCACGAAGTCCGCGACGCTGCGCCACCAGCCGCACATCAGCCCGAGCGCCATGCCGACGACGCAGGCGAGCGCGAAGCCGACGGCCACCCGCTGCAGGCTGGCGCCGAGATGGACCCACAGCGAGCCGTCGAGCGCCATGTCCCAGAGCGCCCCCGCCACCGCGACCGGCGAGGGCAGAAGGAAGGCGTCGATGACGCCGAGCGAGGTCAGCGCCTGCCAGACGGCGAAGAAGGCGGTGAGGCCCAGCGCCGCGCGGAAGGACCGGTCCGTCAGAATGCGAGGACTTACGGCGCGGCGCGGCGCCCTCTGCATGAAGGGCGGCGCCGCCGCATGCGCTTTTGAATTCGCTTCCATCACCTTCCCTCGTTCCACCGTTCGGCGCCGCCTCGTGGGACGTCAGCGTCCTTGGACGACGACAAAACGATGACAGTGTCGGAAAAATCCGTCAATTCGAAAAATACAAATGAATGGCGCTTGGCAGGCCTAAACTTGCCGTTTTAACGAGCATTCTGCGGGAGGAAAGCCCATTTTATTGTCTTTTCGCCAAAGCAGTGACGCAAAGAGACGGCATTTTATCGGCAAAAACCGACGATGGACGGGTGGCGCGGAATCGGGCATGTTGCGACGCGATTCAAAAGGGAGCACGTGGGTGAATCTTGAGGAGAAGCTGTCCCGGATCGGCATATCGGGGACGCTCTACAAGCTCTATCTGACGACGATCCGTCTTGGCGGCGGCTCCGTGACGGAGGTGGCCGCGGGTGCCGGCATGGCCCGCACCACGGCGCACGACGCTCTCGCCAAGCTGGAGGCGGAAGGGCTCGTCCGCTTCGTCGATCACGGCAAGCGCCGCTTCGTGGTCGCCCAGGACCCGGGCATCCTGCTGGAACGCAGCGAGGCCCGGCGGCAGATGCTCGAAGACGTGATGCCGGTGCTGCGGTCGATGTACCATCACGAGAACGGCCAGCCGAACGTCCGCTTCCATCCCGGTCCCGAAGGCATCCGCACCGTCCTGTGGGAGACGCTGAGCGGCGATGAGAAGGACCTGCGCGCCACCCTCTCCATGCGGGAGCTGATGGTCGAGCCGGGGCTGGAGGAGATGGAGCGTTACCTGAAGGAGCGGGCGCGGCGTGGCATCTGGCTGCGGGTGATCCGCTCGGAGGAGCGCGACATCGCCCCGATCTGGCCGTCGAGCCAGGAGGAGCGGCGCGAACTGCGCTACGCGCCCGCCACCTACAACCTCGCGATGACCTGCTTCATCCACGGCAGCAAGGTTTCCGTCATCTCGTCGGCCCGCGAGAGCTACGGCCTGATCCTCGACAGCGCCGATTTCGCGGCCTTCCAGGCGTCCATGTTCGACGCCATGTGGAGCCTGAGCACCCCGGCGCCGACCATTCCCTGAGCGCGCCGGACGCGGGAAGCGCCGGGTTGGCCCGGCGCCCGCATTTTCACACAGCCCAAATTCCGGGCCGCGACCTCCGCTTGACCGCCGTCAAGGATAGTCGCACCAAATCGGTCAACTTTCTCCGGCATGGCGCACGGCCAACGCTGCTCAAGGCCCCTCCGTTCCACGAAGGTCTGACTCGGGGGCCTGACCCAGGAGAAACGAACGCATGACGGAACGCTTCACCAAAGCGGCCGCCCGAAACATTTTTTACGGCGGATCGCTCTTCTTCTTCGCCGCCTTCGTCTCGCTGACGGCGGCAAGCCACATCTACGTCGTCAACACCGGAACCGACAGCAAGGGGCTGACCGAAAGCGTCGCCCGCGGCAAGCATGTGTGGGAGAAGAATTCCTGCATCAATTGCCACACGCTGCTGGGCGAGGGCGCCTATTTCGCGCCGGAGCTGGGCAATGTCTGGATTCGCTATGGCGGCGACAAGGACGCGGAGGGCGCGCGCGCCGCTCTGGCCGGCTGGATGGCCGCCCAGCCCAGCGGCATCGAGGGCCGCCGCCAGATGCCGCAGTTCAATCTGACGGAACAGGAGGTCAACGACCTCGCCGACTTCCTGGAGTGGACCAGCCGCATCAACACCCAGAACTGGCCGCCCAAGATCTCCGGCTGACGAAGGACGAAAGGCCATGAAATACCAATCCCAGAAGGTCGCGCTGCCTTACTTCTACGGCGCGCTGGCCCTGTTCGGCGTTCAGCTCCTGGTCGGCCTGCTGGCCGGCACGGTCTATGTGCTGCCCAACGTCCTGTCGGAACTGCTGCCCTTCAACATCCTGCGGATGATCCACACGAACGCGCTGATCGTGTGGCTGCTGATGGGCTTCTTCGGCGCCGCCTATTACCTGATTCCCGAGGAGGCGGAGCGCGAGCTGCACAGCCCGAAGCTGGCCTACATCCAGTTCGGCCTGTTCATGTTCGGCGCGCTGGCCGCCGTCGTCGGCTACGTCTTCCGCATCCACGAGGGGCGCGAGTTCCTGGAACAGCCGACGTGGATCAAGGTCGCCATCGTCGTCGTCGCGCTGATGTTCCTCTACAACATCTCCATGACGGTGCTGAAGGGCCGGCGCACGGTCATCACCAACATCCTGGTGATGGGGCTGTGGGGCATCGCGCTGTTCTTCCTGTTCTCCTTCTACAACCCGACCAACCTCGCGCTGGACAAGATGTACTGGTGGTACGTCGTCCATCTCTGGGTCGAGGGTGTGTGGGAACTGGTGATGGCCTCCATCCTCGCCTTCCTGATGATCAAGATGACCGGCGTCGACCGCGAGATCGTCGAGAAGTGGCTCTACGCCATCGTCGGGTTGGCCCTCTTCTCCGGCCTGCTGGGCACCGGCCACCATTACTACTGGATCGGCACGCCGGGCTACTGGCAGTGGATCGGCTCGCTGTTCTCGACGCTTGAGGTCGCCCCCTTCTTCTTCATGGTCGTCTTCGCGGTGAAGATGGTGCTGAAGGGCGGGCGCGATCACCCGAACAAGGCCGCCCTGCTGTGGTCGGTCGGCTGCGCGGTGACGGCCTTCTTCGGGGCGGGCGTCTGGGGCTTCCTGCACACGCTGTCCTGGGTCAACTACTACACCCACGGCACGCAGGTGACGGCGGCGCACGGGCATCTCGCCTTCTTCGGCGCCTATGTGATGATCAACCTCGCCATCTTCAGCTACGCCATGCCGCATCTGCGCGGCGTCGCGCCCTACCACCAGACCCTCAACAAGGCCAGCTTCTGGCTGATGACCGGCGGCATGACGGTGATGACCTTCGCCCTGACCTTCGCCGGGGTCGTGCAGGTCCACCTGCAGCGCGTGATGGGCATGGACTACATGACCGTCCAGGCGGAGATCGCCCCCTTCTACTGGGTGCGTCTGGCCGCCGGTGCGGCGGTGTTCATCGGCGCCGTCCTCTACCTCTACGCTCTGCTGGGGCCGGTGCCCGCGTCCCGGAAGACCTCCGGGATCGGCGCTGCCGTGCAGCCCGCCGAGTGACCAGAGCCGTCCCCTCCTCCGCACACCGGGGGAGGGGGCGTTTCTTTTCCGCCTTCCGTTTCCGCCTTCCGTTTCCGCCTTCCGTTTTCGAGGAGACACCCATGACCCGCAGCGCCCTGAAGGCCGTCGCGGACGACCTCGACATCCCCTACTACAAGGCCGTCGGCGACGAGTGCGAGCTGTTCGAGCACGCCTTTCGCCACCGCCTGCCGCTGTTGCTGAAGGGGCCGACGGGCTGTGGCAAGACCCGCTTCGTGTCGCACATGGCGGCCCGGCTGGGTCGTCCCCTCTACACCGTGTCCTGCCACGACGACCTGACCGCCGCCGACCTGACCGGGCGTTACCTGCTCAAGGGCGGCGACACGGTGTGGGCGGACGGCCCGCTGACCCGCGCCGTGCGCGAGGGGGCCGTCTGCTATCTCGACGAGGTGGTGGAGGCGCGCAAGGACGTGACCGTCGTTCTCCACCCGCTAACCGACGACCGCCGCCTGCTGCCGCTCGACCGCACCGGCGAACTGCTGGAGGCGCCGGACGACTTCATGCTGGTCGTCTCCTACAACCCCGGTTACCAGAACGTCCTGAAGACCCTGAAGCCCAGCACCCGCCAGCGTTTCCTCGCCATCGAATTCGACTTCCCGGCGCCGGAGGACGAGGCCGCCATCGTCGCCCGCGAAAGCGGCCTGCCGGAGGAGCGCGTCGCCCCGCTGGTCCGTCTGGCCGGCGCGCTGCGCGCCCTCAAGGGCCAGGATCTCGAGGAAGGCGTCTCCACCCGCCTGCTGGTCTATTGCGCGACGCTGATCCGTTCCGGCGTGAAGCCCGAGCGGGCGATCCGCACCGCGCTGATCGAACCGCTGACCGACGACGCCGACGTGCGGCAGGCGCTGCTGCGCGTCGCCGACATCGCCCTGGGCTAAGGGCAACTGGGGTAAGGGAAACGGACATGCTGTCGCTGCTTGAGCCCGAGGAGTTCATCGGCCGCCACTGGCACCGCCTGGTCGGTGGCCGGTCGAGCCTGCCGCATCATCCCGATGCCGCGGTGACGCTGGAGGCGATCCGGCCCCGGCTGGCGGTGTTCTTCCGCGGGCTGGGCGGCGACCGGGGCGTGCGGCTGGCCGCCGCGGGACGGGCGTCCTCCGGCCACCGGCTGTCGGTGCTGGAGCGCATCGGCCTCGGCACCGAACGGCTGGAGCGGCCGGCGCTGGACGGCGACGTGCTGCAGTTGCCCGCCATGCTCGACGTGTTCCCCGACGCGGCGCTGAACGAGCGGCTCTACGAATGGCTCGCCGCCTATTTCGCGCACGCCGAGGCCGATGGCGAGGCTGCCGCCGGTCCGCTGCGGGCCGACCCGCTGCGGGCCGATCTGCGGGCGCTGCGGCAGGCCCACGCGACCACCGCGCGGGTTCTTGCGCGCTGGCCGGGTTTGACCCGCCTGCACGACGAGCTGTGCGCGGCGCTGATCGCCGTCCGGCCCAAGCGCTCCCTGCCGAAGGACGAGGCGATGGTGGAGGCGGCGGTGCTGGCTCTGCTGGGCGCCGGTGACGGCGGCGCTGCGCTGGACGGGACGATTCCGCTGGACCGCTTCACCGCTCCGGCCGGCTACAAGCCTTTCCTGCCGGTGCCGCTGTGGGGCGAGGTGTCGGGTCCCGCGCCGTCCGGTGCGCCGGCCGCCTCCGATGCGGCGGAGCAGGACGCCGCAGCCCCTTCCGCCGAAAGCGACGGCCAGCGCCGCAAGGCGACGCGGCGCGACAGCGATCAGGTGCAGCGCGAGGACCCGCTGATCCTGAACCGTTTCGAGAAGATTTTCGGTCTGGCGGAGATGATGAACATCCCCCGTCCGGTCGATGACGACGACGAGGACGCCGCCCGCCAGGCCGCCGACGACATGGAGGAGATCGCGCTCGCCCAGCACCAGCGCAAGCCTTCGACCCGGCTGAAGCTCGATCTCGATCTGGCGCCGGCCGCCGTGGACGCGACGCCGCTGACCGCGGTTCTGACCTACCCGGAATGGGACCATCGCCGCCGCGCCTACCACCCCGCCCATTGCCGCGTCGTCGCCGAACCGGCGCCGGAGGACGGCGAGGACTGGGCGCCCGACGAGGCCGCGCTGCGCCGCATCCGGCAGGTGCGCCGCCAGTTCGAGGCCCTGCGCCCCAAGCGCATGGTCTTCACCGGCCAGCCGGACGGCGACGATCTCGACCTCACCGCGTTGGTGCGCCGTTGCGCCGACCAGCGCGCGGGCGGGGCGGGCAGCGACCGCGTCTATCAGGCGGCGCGCAACGCGGCGCGCGATCTGGCGGTGGCGGTTTTGGTCGACACCTCGCTGTCCACCGACGGCTGGGTGGACGGGCACCGCGTGCTCGACGTCGAGAAGGAGGCGCTGCTGGCCCTGTCCAACGGCCTGAACGCCTGCGGCGATCCACACGCGATCTTCGCCTTCACCTCGAAGAAGCGGGACTGGGTCCGGGTGCAGACGGTCAAGGAGTTCGACGAGCCGCTGAACGCCCGTGTGCAGCGCCGCGTCCAGGCGCTGAAGCCCGGCCATTACACCCGCATGGGAGCGGCGCTGCGCCACACCGCCGCGCGTCTGGCGGAGCGGCCCAACCGGCACCGCCTGCTGATCCTGCTGTCGGACGGCAAGCCCAACGACGTGGACCATTACGAGGGGCGCTACGGCATCGAGGACACCCGCGTGGCGATCCAGGAGGCCCGCCGCCAGGGAATCGCCCTGTTCGGCATCACCGTGGACGCCGAGGCACGCGATTACTTCCCCTATTTGTTCGGCCGGGGCGGCTACGCGATCTTCCCGCAGGTCACGCATCTGACGAAGGCCCTGCCGGCGCTGTACCGGCAGGTGGTGGGGTAGCGCCTCAACCCTTCGCGTCGATCCGCTCCGCCAACTGCGCGAGGTGTCCCACCACCGCCTCCTGAAGGCGCAGGGATTCGTTCAGGACTAGTTCGTCGGTCGCCTGGGCCGCCACGTCCCCGAAGGCTTCGGCGAGCCGTTCGGAGGCGGCGACCGCCGCGCGCAGGCAGGCGGTATCGGTGTCGGGGATGGCGGCCTGCGCCGCCGCCGCGCCGGGGCCGGACGGAATCAACGCTTCCTCCTCGGCGGCGATGCGGGTCAGCAGTGCGGCTCCGTCGTCATCGCCCAGGGCAAGCAGGCGCGCCGCCAGCGCGCTGTGTTCGGCGGCGGTGGCGGACAGCAGGGCGACGGCCAACCGTTCCAGTTCCGCCGGCGTGTCCGCGCGGGCCGGCTTGCGGTCCGCCCGGCCACGTTCGCGGCGGAAGGCCTTGCGGCGCTCACGCCGGAGCAGGGCGGCGTGGCGAAGCTCCTCGCGGGCGAGCGACTCGGCATGGCTGCGCACGGAGTCGTCCGGCGCGCTGGCAACGATGTAGCTGTAGAAGGCGAAGGCGCGCTGCTCGTTGACCACCGCCAGCGACAGCGCCTGATAGGGCGTCAGCCGCGTGCGCTCGGTCAGTTCCTCCCAGGAAGCGGCAAGCTCCGGCGGCAGGCGCCAGAGGAACGCCGGGGCGTCGGGGGTGGGGCGGCCGAGGCTGTGCGCCCAACCGTCCACCGCCTGCACATGGTCCTGCTCCTCCGCGATCAGAGCGCGGAAGGTGGCGGCGGTCTCGGTCTCGCCGCGCCGGTCCATCAGGGCCGCCAACTGCGTGTAGCGGCGCACCGCCTCCTGTTCCAGCGCCAGGGCGATGCCCAGAAGTTCGTCCAGCGAGCGGACCCCGCCCTGAGGCTCGTGGCGCAGCAGCGGCATGGCTTCACCTCAATTTCAAAATACAGTTTGCCTAAAATACAATCTTGCGTCCCGCACGGTCATAAGGAGCGGAACGCCGGGAGGAGGATAGTCCGGACTCATTTTCTCCGAATTGACGCCGGTCAAGAACAGGGTTCCGAACTTGTGGTCTCATCGCCGCGTCAAAGGGGCTTGCGGCCTCTTGATCAAGATCAAGACATCAGGGCAAGGGAAATGGTTGCAGACTTCTTGCGGAGGACACGCGCGCTGGTGGCTGGGCTGCTGATTCTGCTGGCCGGGTTCGGCACGGCGGACGCGGCCGAAGCGCTGCTGGCGCGGTATCTCGGCACGGTGCAGCCGGGCGATCTCGCCGCCGGGGCGGACCGTTTCGGCCCCCCCCTGCCGAACGCGCCGCTGGTTCCCCTCTACAAGGGCGACGCGCTGGTCGGCCACGCCTTCCTGACCTCCGACTTCGTGAACACGACCGGCTATTCGGGGCGCCCGATCCATGTGATGGTCGGGCTGGCGCCGGACGGCACGGTGACCGGGGCGAAGCTGGTGGACCATCACGAGCCCATCGTCCTGATCGGCATCCCGCCTGCCAAGGTCAACGCCTTCATCGACGGCTACGTCGGCAAGAACGTGCTGACCCTGGCCTCGCAGAGCGCGTCCAGTCCCCCGGTGGACATCGTGTCCGGCGCCACCGTGACGGTGATGGTGATCGGCGATTCGATCATCCGTTCCGGCAAGAAGGTCCTGCAGGCGCTGGGCGCGCCGGGAGCGGCCGAGGCCGCGCCGACCGTATCCCGCAGCCTCGACCTGTCCAAGACCGGAGTCGAGGACTGGGCCACGCTGGTCGGCGACGGCTCCGTGCGCCGCCTGACGCTGACGGTGGGCGAGGTGAACGCCGCCTTCGAGCGCACCGGCAAGGCCGAAGCCGCCGCCCGTCCCGAAGCCGGCGATCCGAACGACGGCTTCATCGACCTCTATGCGGCGCTCGCCACCATTCCCACCGTCGGCCGCTCCCTGCTGGGCGACGCGGAGTACGAGGCGCTGGTGCAGCGGCTGAAGCCGGGCCAGCACGCCATCGTCGTGGCCGGGCAGGGGCGCTATTCCTTCAAGGGCTCGGGCTATGTGCGCGGCGGCATCTTCGACCGTTTCGAACTGGTCCAGCACGAGGGCGCCATCCGCTTCCGCGACCGCCTGCACAAGCGCCTGGGTTCCCTGGCTGCGGCGGGCGCGCCGGACTTCCCCGAGATCGGCCTGTTCGTCATCCCCGAAGGGTCCGGCTTCAATCCCGCCGATCCCTGGCGCCTGCAGCTGCTGGTGCAGCGCGCGACCGCAGCGCTCGACAAGGCCTTCGTCACCTTCGACCTCGGCTACCAGCCGCCGGAGAAGTTCCTGAAGGCCGAGCCGGTGGCCGCTCCCGCAGCCGCAGCGCCGTCCTCCGGAGCGCCGTCCTCCGGAGTGCCGATGTCCGCCGCCCTGGCGGACCCGGACGCGGCCGACGAGATCCCGCTGTGGCGGCGCATCTGGGAGAACCGGCTGTTCGACGTCGCCGTGCTGGCGAGCGCGATCCTGCTGCTGACCGGTATCTTCTTCTTCCAGGACCAGCTCGTGAAGCGTCCGGCCCTCTACGAGCGGGTGCGCACCGGGTTTCTCGTCTTCACGCTGGTCTGGCTCGGCTGGTACGCGACGGCGCAGCTGTCGGTGGTCAACGTGCTGACCTTCGCCAACGCGCTGCGCACCGACTTCCGCTGGGACTATTTCCTGATGGACCCGCTGGTGTTCATCCTGTGGTTCTCGGTCGCCGCGTCGCTGCTGTTCTGGGGCCGGGGCGCCTTCTGCGGCTGGCTGTGCCCGTTCGGCGCGTTGCAGGAGCTGGCCTCCAAGGCCGCGAAGAAGCTGGGCGTGCGCCAGATCGCGGTGCCCTTCGGGCTGCACCAGCGGCTGTGGCCGATCAAGTACATGATCTTCCTGCTTCTGTTCGGCCTGTCGCTGACCTCGCTGGCGACGGCGGAGAAGGCGGCGGAGATCGAGCCGTTCAAGACCGCGATCATCCTGCATTTCGTCCGCGACTGGTGGTTCGTCCTGTTCGCCGTGGCCCTGATCGCCGCCGGCCTGTTCATCGAGCGCTTCTTCTGCCGCTACCTGTGCCCGCTGGGCGCGGCGCTCGCCATCCCCGGCCGGATGCGGATGTTCGACTGGCTGCGCCGCTACAAGGAATGCGGCAACCCGTGCCGGCGCTGCGCCAACGAGTGCCCGGTCCAGGCGATCCACCCCGACGGCTCGATCAACCCCAACGAATGCATCCAGTGCCTCCACTGCCAGGTGCTCTACCACCACGACCGCAAGTGCCCGGTCATGATCCAGAAGCGCCTGAAGCGGGAGCGCCGCGACGCCACCCAATCCACCGGCACGGTTGCCGAGGCCAAGCCCCGCGCCGCCGTGCTGACCACCGATCCCGCCACCGGGCACCTGTCCGCCCGGCCGGAAGGACTTTGACCCACCAGGTCGAAACAAGAGCCCCGCAAGGGGACATCGAAGGAGTTCACCCATGTCGGACACAAAAGCGTCGAACATCAAGGTTGAGCGGACGGGCGTGAACCGCCGCGATCTTCTCGGGGGCACCGCCAAGGCGGCGGCGCTGGCCGGAATCGCCGGCGCGGTGGCCGGCGGCACGGCGGGCGGCGCGCTGTTCGGCGCCGGCCCGGCCGCGGCCGCGGGTGCGAGCAACCAGAAGTACGAGGTCAAGCCGGGCGATCTCGACGAATACTACGTCTTCCATTCCGGCGGCCAGTCGGGCGAGCTGCGAATCCTCGGCCTGCCCAGCATGCGCGAACTGCACCGCATCCCGGTCTTCAACCGTTGCAGCGCCTCGGGCTGGGGCCAGACCAACGAGAGCCGGAAGATCCTGACCGAGGGTCTGACCGAGGAGAACCGGAAGTATCTGGCCAACCACGGCGGCACCTGGCTGAACGGCGACCTGCACCACCCGCACATGTCCTTCACCGATGGCACCTACGACGGGCGCTACATCTTCGTGAACGACAAGGCGAACACCCGCGTCGCCCGCATCCGCTGCGACATCATGAAGGTCGATAAGATCATCGACATTCCGAACGTCTCGGCGATCCACGGCCTGCGCCTGCAGAAGTACCCGCGCACCGGCTACGTCTTCGCGAACGCCGAGCAGCTCGTGCCGATGCCGAACGACGGCAAGAACGTCGATCCGAAGAACTACCGGACGCACTTCTCCGCCATCGACGGCGACAGCATGAAGGTGTCGTGGCAGGTCCGGGTGGACGGCAACCTCGACAACACCGAGGCGGACTACCAGGGCAAATACGCCTTCTCGACCTGCTACAACTCCGAAAGCGGCGTGACCACCGCGGAGATGACGGCGAACGAGCAGGACTGGATCGTCATCTTCAACATCAAGCGCATCGAAGAGGCGGTGAAGGCCGGCAAGGTCGAGGTGATGCACGGCGTCCCGGTCGTGGACGGCCGCCACGGTTCGCCCTTCACCCGCTATGTGCCGATCCCCAACAGCCCGCACGGCATCAACGCGGCGCCGGACGGCATCCACGTCACCATCAACGGCAAGCTGTCGCCGACGGTGTCGGTGATGGACGTCCGCCTGCTCGACGACCTGTTCGACGACAAGATCAAGCCGCGGGACGTCATCGTGGCAGAGCCGCAGCTGGGCCTCGGGCCTCTGCACACCGCCTATGACGGGCGCGGCAACGGCTACACCACGCTGTTCCTCGACAGCCAGATCGTGAAGTGGAACATCGACAAGGCCAAGCGCGCCTACAAGGGCGAGAAGGTCGATCCGATCGTCCAGAAGCTGGACGTGCACTACCAGCCGGGTCATACCCACTCCTCGATGGGCCAGACCAAGGAGGCCGACGGCAAGTGGCTGGTCGTGCTGAACAAGTTCTCCAAGGACCGCTTCCTCAACGTCGGCCCGTCCAAGCCGGAGAACGACCAGCTCATCGACATCTCGGGCGACGAGATGAAGCTGGTGCACGACGGCCCGACCTACGCCGAGCCGCACGACACGCTGATCGTCCACCGCTCCAAGCTGAACCCGAAGAGCGTCTTCACCCGCGACGACCCGATGTGGGAGGAGGCCCGGCAGCAGGCCAAGAAGGACGGCGTGGTTCTGGAGGACGACGCCAAGGTCATCCGCGAGGGCAACAAGGTCCGCGTCTACATGTGGCAGCGCGCTCCGGCCTACGGGCTTGAGGAGTTCACGGTCCGCCAAGGCGACGAGGTGACGATCTACCTCACCAACATGGACGATGTGGACGATCTGGCCCACGGCTTCACCCTGTCGAACCACGGCATCGCCATGGAGATCGGGCCGCAGCAGACCAGCTCGGTCACCTTCATCGCCGAGCGTCCGGGCGTGCACTGGTACTATTGCCAGTGGTTCTGCCACGCCCTGCACATGGAGATGGGCGGCCGCATGATCGTCGAGCCGCGCGCGACCTAAGGCGCCACTGCCTGCCCCCACCCTAACCCTCCCCCGCTCAGCGGGGGAGGGCCGGGGTGGGGGCAACACGCTGCACACAATCAAGGCAAGCCAATGCCCCACCACTCCCCACTCCCCCTCCTCGCCGCGGCGCTCGCCTTCGCCGCCGGGACGGCCGGCGCCGCCACGGTGACGGTGGCGCCGGGCGGGCTGGACGGCGCGCTCGCCGCGGCGGCGCCCGGCGACATGCTCGTCCTTGCCCCCGGCACGCACCCCGGCCCCGTCGTGGTCCGCAAGCCGGTCACGCTGATCGGCGAGCCGGGGGCCGTCATCGACGGGGGAGGGGAGGGGAACGCCGTGACGGTCTTCGCCCCCGACGTGACCGTGCGGAACGTCGAGGTCCGCAATTCCGGCATCAGCCTGTCCGAGCAGAACACCGGAATCTTCCTGGGCAAGGAGGCGCACCGCGGCGTGATCGAGGGCAACCGGCTGCGCGACAACCTGATCGGCATCTATGTCTGGGGCGCCCACGATGTGATGGTCCGGCGCAACGATGTCATCGGGCGCACGGACCTGCGACTGTCCGAACGCGGCAACGGCATCCAGCTGTGGAACGCGCCGGGCACGCAGGTGGTGGACAACAATGTCCAGGACGGGCGCGACGGCATCTTCACCACGACGTCGAAGAAGAACCTGTTCGCCCGCAACCGGTTCGAGCGGGTGCGCTTCGCCGTCCATTACATGTACACGAACGAGTCCGAGGTGTCGGACAATGTCTCGGTCGGCAACCATGTCGGCTACGCGATCATGTATTCCAACAACCTAGTGATCCGGAACAACCGCTCGCAGGGCGACCGGGAGCATGGGCTGCTGCTGAACTACGCCAACAGCGCGCTCATCGAGGGCAACGTGATCGATGGCCACCTGTCGGCCGAGCAGGCGGCGCCGGTGGAGGTGGTGGCCGACAAGGACATGCCGGTGGCGACCGATGGCCCGGTGGAGGGCCAGCGCACCGGCACCTGGAAATGCGTCTTCATCTACAACGCCAACAAGAACCGCTTCACCGGCAACCGGTTCGAGGGCTGCGAGATCGGTGTGCACTTCACCGCCGGGTCGGAGCGCAACACGCTGACCGGCAACGCTTTCATCGGCAACCGCACCCAGGTCAAGTATGTCGGCACCCGTCACCTCGACTGGTCGGAGAAGGGGCGCGGCAACTACTGGTCCGACAACGCGGCCTTCGACCTGAACGGTGACGGCGTCGCCGACGAGGCCTACCGCCCCAACGACGTCGTCGACCGCGTGATGTGGGCCTATCCGGCGGCGAAGCTGCTGATGAACAGCCCCGGCGTGCAGGTGATCCGCTGGGCGCAAAAGCAGTTTCCGGCGCTGCACCCCGGCGGCGTGATCGACAGCGCCCCTCTGATGAGCCCGCCGCCGTCTCCGGCGTTGCGCCAAACGGCGGAAAGGAACGCCCAATGACCGACACACCGACCATCCGTGTGGAGGGAGTCTCCAAGCGCTACGGCGACGCCTTCGCCGTGCGCGAGGTGGATCTGGACCTTGCTCCAGGCGAATGCGTGGCCATGGTCGGCCACAACGGCGCCGGCAAGAGCTCGCTGATCAAGCTGATGCTCGGGCTGACCACGCCGACCGCCGGCAGCGTCCGCGTGCTGGGCGGCGACCCGGCGAGCGCCTCCGCTTCCCACATCCGCCGGCAGGTCGGATTCCTGCCGGAAAGCGTCGCCTTCCACCCCAGCATGACCGGGCGCGAGACGCTGGACTTCTACGCCCGGCTGAAGCGCGTGCCGCGCGACGGAAACGACGCCCTGTTCGAGCGGGTGGGGCTGGAGCCCGCCGCGGTGAAGCGCCGCGTCGGCACCTATTCGAAGGGCATGCGGCAGCGGTTGGCGCTGGCCCAGGCGCTGCTCGGCGGGCCGAAGGTGCTGTTCCTCGACGAACCGACGACCGGCCTCGACCCGGCGCTGCGCCAGAGCTTCTACGAGATCGTGCGGGACCTGCGCGACGCCGGCACCACCGTCCTGCTGTGCAGCCACGCCCTGACCGAGCTGGAGGGGCAGGCCGACCGCGTCGTGGTGATGAACCGCGGGCGCAAGGTCGCCGACGGCTCGCTCGCCACTCTGCGCGGACTGGCCCAGCTGCCGGTGCGCATCCGCCTGACCCTGCCGTCCGGCGAGGTCGTGGAGACCGCCTGCGCCAACGACGACAAGGTGGCGACGCTCCGCCAGATCGCCTGCGAAGGCCCGGAGATCGCCGACATCGAGGTCCTCCAGCCGAGCCTGGACGAGATGTACGCCCACTTCCTGCGCCGGGAGGCTGCGGAATGAACACGCTTCTGACGATCGCCGCCAAGGAGGTGCGCGACGGCCTGCGCAACCGCTGGGTCGTCGCCACCACGCTGCTGATGGCGGCGCTGGCGCTGACGCTGAGCTTCCTGGGGGCCGCCCCGACCGGCACGGTCGGCGTCGGCCGGGTGGAGGTGACCATCGTCAGCCTGTCCAGCCTGACCATCTTCCTGCTGCCGCTGATCGCGCTGCTGCTGTCCTTCGACGCGGTGGTGGGCGAAATCGACCGCGGCACCATGACGCTGCTGCTGTCCTACCCGGTGGCGCGCTGGCAGGTGCTGATCGGCAAATTCCTGGGCCACGCCGCGATCATCGCCTTCGCCACCGTGCTGGGCTACGGCGCTGCCGGGGTGGCGCTGGCGATGAGCGGGACCGAGATCGGGCCGGAGAGCTGGCGCGCCTTCGCCGCGATGATCGGGTCGAGCGTCCTGCTGGGCGCCGCCTTCACGGCCATGGGCTATCTCGCCTCCACGCTGGTCCGCGACCGCGGCACCGCGGCGGGCATCGCCGTGGCGATCTGGCTGGTGCTGGTCCTGCTCTACGACATGGCGCTGCTGGGGCTGCTGGTGGCCGACGGCGGCAAGACGGTGAACGCCGGCCTGCTGAACGGGCTGCTGCTCGCCAACCCGGCGGACGCCTTCCGCCTCTTCAACCTGACCGGCTTCAAGAGCGTCAGCCAGTTCGCCGGCACCGCCGGGCTGGCCGCGCAGGTGCAGGTGTCGGCCTCCGTCCTGCTGGCCGTGCTGGCCGGCTGGGTCGCCGCACCGCTGGCGCTGGCCGCTGTTCTCTTTTCCAGAAGGCAGATCTGATGAACACCTCCCTGAGAGCCACGCTGCTGGCCGCCTGCCTGCTGCTGCCGCTGTCGGCCTGCCAGCAGCAGAAGGCGGAGACCGCTCCGCCGCCCCCCGTCGCCATCACCGCCGACGCGATCGGCCATTACTGCGGCATGAACCTCGCCGACCATCCCGGCCCGAAGGGGCAGATCCTGGTCGGTGGGCGGGATCGCCCGGTCTGGCTGTCCTCCGTCCGCGACACCTTCGCCTTCACCATGCTGCCGGAGGAGGCGAAGGACGTCCGCGCCATCTACGTCACCGACGTCGCCCAGGCGGCCGACCCGCGCAAGCCCGACCTGACCGTCTGGATTGAGGCGCGCAAGGCTTGGTACGTGGTGGGCAGCCGCCAGCGCGGCGGCATGGGCGAGGCCGAGCCCTTCCCCTTCGGCGACGAGGCCGCCGCCCGCCGCTTCGCCGCCGACAACGGCGGCGCGATCAAGCGCTTCGCCGAGGTGACCGAGGACGAGATCCTCCATCCCACGCTTCCCTCGGAACAGACCGCGTCGGATGAAGGGATGGAGCATGGTGGCGGCAATCATGGTGGTGGCCACGGAGGCACGCCATGACCACCCGCCGCCGCTTTCTCGGCATCGCCGCGGCGGCCGCCGGGCTGGCTTTGCTGCCGGGCGGACTCCGGGCGGCGGGCGTGCCGGTGCGGACGTGGCGCGGCGTCGCGCTGGGGGCGGATTCCGTCCTCCAACTGGCGCACCCGGACCCCGCCGAGGCCGACCGTCTGATCGCCCTGTGCCTGGAGGAGGTCGCGCGGCTGGAGCGGGTCTTCAGCCTCTACCGGACGGATTCGGCGCTGGTCCGCCTGAACCGCGACGGCGTTCTCGACGCGCCGCCGGCCGACCTCGTACGGCTGCTGTCCGAAGCGGTCGCCTTCAGCCGCCGCACCGATGGCGCCTTCGACCCGACCGTGCAGCCGCTGTGGCAGCTCTACGCCGGCCATTTCGCCCGCCCCGGCGCCGATCCCGCCGGCCCGCCGGAGGCCGTCCTTCGCGCGGCCAGGAACTTGGTCGATCACCGCAAGCTTCGCGTCGAACCGGGCCGCGTCGCCTTCGCCGCGCGCGGCATGGCGGTGACGCTGAACGGCATCGCCCAGGGCTACGTCACCGACCGCGTGTCCGAGCGCCTGCGGGCGGAGGGCATGACCGACGTGCTGGTCGATCTGGGGGAGATCCGCGCGCTTGGTCATCACCCCTCGGGCCGTCCCTGGTCGGTCGGCCTCGCCGATCCGCTTATGGACGGACGCAACGCCGGCACGCTGGAGATCGAGGACCGGGCGGTGGCGACGTCGGGCGGCTACGGCACGCCCTTCGATCCCGCCGGGCGCTTCACCCACCTGTTCGACCCGGCGACGGGCGGCTGTGCGCGGGAGTGGCTGGCGGTCACGGTGCTCGCCCCCGACGCCACCACCGCCGATGCCCTGTCCACCGCCCTGTCGGTCGCGCCGGAAGCGCGGGCCGCCGTCCTCCTCGACCGCTTTCCGGGCACCGCCGCCCGCCTCACCCGCCGCGACGGCAGCGTCCTCGCGCTGCGCGCCTGACCGTCCTTCACCCAGGAGACCATCGTCATGGGAAGTTCCAGCCTGATGCATTGGGCCATCGTCCTGCTGCTCGTCCTGCTGCTGTTCGGAGCGGGCAAGCTGCCCAAGGTCATGGGCGACCTCGCCAAGGGCGTGAAGTCCTTCAAGGCCGGCCTGAAGGACGATGAGTCCGATGCCGCCCCGGTTCTGGTTGAGGCGTCGCGCAAGCCCGCCTCCGAAGCTTGACCGCGACACCAGAGCCGGGACGATGAGACAGGGCGCCCTGACGCTGATGCGCGGCCTCCCGCTGTTCGAGGGGGTCGCCGACGAGACTTTGGAGGCGCTGACCTACGGGGCGCTGCTCCAGTGGTTTCCGCGCGAGACACGGCTGTTCGCGGAAGGCGAGATCCCCGACTTCCTGCACATCCTCGTTGAGGGCACGGCGATGCTGGCCGGCTGCGACGAGGTGGGGCAGGAGACGGTGATCGACATCGTGCGCCCCGGCGATTGCTTCGTGCCGGCGGCGGTCCTGGCCGACGCGCCGTACCTGATGTCGGCGCGAACGCTGGAATCGTCGCGGATTCTCATGCTGGCCGCTCCCGTCCTGCGCGCGCAGGTCGCCCGCGACCACGCGCTGGCGCTGCGGGTGATGAGCACGCTGGTCGGGCAGTGCCGCGGGCTGGTGCGCGAGGTCAAGAACCTGAAGCTGCGCACGACGACCCAGCGGCTCGCCGCCTTCATCCTGTCGCAGGTCGATCCGTCTCCTCAGGACGAGGCGGAGGATGGCGCGACGTTCGAATTGCCGGTCAGCAAGCGCGTGCTGGCCAGCCGCCTCGGCATGACGCCGGAACAGCTGTCGCGCACCTTCACCAAGCTGTCCCCCCACCAGCTCCACGTCACCGGCAACACTGTCCGGGTCCGCTCGGTCGAGCAACTGCGACGGCATTGCAACGTCGGCCATCCCAACGGTCATCACACCTCATGATTCAGCCCAGGCGGAGCGGGGCCTGACGGTGCCGTTCCGTCCCTTCTTCCTGCTGACGGCGTTCGACGCGCTGCTGGCGGTGGGGCTGTGGGTGCCGGTGTTGCTGGGCTGGGACGTGTCCGGCGTGATCGCCGACCCGGCGGGGTGGCACGGGAGGGCGCTGCTGTTCGGCACGCTGCCGGCGATGATGGCGGGATTCCTGCGCACCGCCCTGCCGCGCTGGACCGGGCGGCCCCTGGTCGGCGCGCGCCTCTGGCCGCACCTCGTGCCGCTCTGGCTGGCGGGACGGGCGCTGTCGCCCTGGGTGACCACCGCGCACGCGCCGTTCCTCGCCGCGCTGGCCTTTCTCGTGACCGTGCAGGTCGCCGCCGCGCGGGACCGGCGCAACGCCATCGTCGCGGCCCTGGTCGGCGCGTTGGCCGGGGCGGCGCTGTGCAATGACGTCCCCTCCGCCTTGGCGCTGTCGCTCGGGCTGGTCATGGTGCTGGGCGGGCGCATCGCGCCAAGCCTGACCGCCACCCATCTCGGTCTGTCCGCCAAGTCGGAGTTGTTCACCGAGCGCCCTTGGTTCGAACGCGCCGCCGCATTGATCGCGGCCTGCGCGCTGGTCGGCTGGCTGGCCGAGCCGGATTCTGGAGCGACCGCCGCAGCAAGCCTTCTTGCCACGCTGATGCAGACGGCGCGTTTGCTGCAATGGCGCGGCTGGCGGACGCTCGACCGGCCATCCGTCCTCGCCGTGCACGCCGCCTACGCCTGCATCCCGCTGGGTTTCGCCGCCATGGCGGCATCGTCCGGCATGGCGGTCCATCTCTGGACGGTCGGGGCGCTCGGGCTGATGGGATTCGCGGTGATGTCGAGCATGATCCGCAAGCACGCCGGGAACGCCTTCGCGCGGTCGGCGGTGGTGACGGGCTGCTACGCGCTGACCGCGCTCGCCGTTGCCTCGCGGGCGGTTGCCGCGTCGGCGGGAGAGGAGCGCTCCCTGTGGTTGCTGGCCGCGGCCGGCGCCTGGAGCGCGGCGGCGATCCTGTTCCTGGCCGCCTTCGGCCGCTTCCTCGTCCACGGCCTCCGTTGAGTAGAAAAAAGCCCACCGGCGGAGAGCCGATGGGCTTAAAGGGGCAGAAAAACGGGAGTTTACAACGTCCAGCGGGGACGCAATCGGTGAACGATTGTGAGGTTACCCTAGCGGCTGGTTGCCCTCCCATCCTTGACGGCGGTCAAGACGCCAAGAAAAATGGACGATTTCGTCAGCTGTTCTTTTTCAGGAAGGCGATCAAGTCCTTGCGGGCCTGCTCGTTCTTCACGCCGGCGAAGGCCATCTTGTTGCCGGGGACGGCGCCCTTCGGGTCCGCCAAATAGGCGTCGAGCGTCGCCTCGTCCCAGGCCCCGGCGTTCTTCATGGCATCGGAATACTTGTAGGCTTCGACGGCACCGGCCTTGCGGCCGACGACGCCGTGCAGGTTGGGGCCGACGCGGTTCGGGCCGCCGGCATCAATGGTGTGGCAGGCCTTGCACTGGTTGAACACCTTCTCGCCGGCGGCGGCGTCCTGCGCGGCGGCGATGCCGGGGGACGACGCGACCAGCCCGAAGGCGAGCAGGGCAAACATGCGCTTCATAGGGGTTTCCTCGTTCAACGGACTCAAAAGTCAGCCGGGCCGCGCGGGGGCGGCGGTCCGACGGACATCGGATGGCGGATGCGTCAGGCGGCCGGCGCCGCAGCGTCGGCGTAGGCCGCACCCGCCATGTTGTGGAAGAAGCCGTTTTCCAGCGGGACGGCGGTCATGCCGCGCAGCTCCGCCATCACGTCCTGTCCGCTGCGCTCGCCATCCAGGACGGCGCGGAAGGCCTTGGCGACGGCAACCATGTCGAGGTCCTGCGGCGACAGGCGGAAGCGCTGGATGCCCATCGCCCGCAGCCGGTCGATCTCCGCCGCCAGCGCCAGATAGCCGTGCGACAGCGTCTGCGTGCCGTTGACCGACAGGAACGGCTGGCCGTCCACGGTGCTGACCGGCATGCCGTCCGGGTCGTTGGCGCAGACGAATTGGCAGCCGTCCTTGTGCAGCGCGTGCGCCCGCGCGTGGTAGCAACGGGCGGAGATGGCGAGCGGCGCCCGCCCGAACACCTGCACCTCCATGGACAGGCCGAGCGCCGCCCCCGTTTTCGCCATCATGGCGACGGAGGCGGCGGGAAGCTCCGCCGGCAGCGACACCACGACGGCCCCGCGCCCGGCCAGCCAGGCCAGGGTCGCCTCGTTGTAACTGTTGATGAAGGGGCCGACGGCGTGGCGCCGTCCCTCCAGCAGGGCCAGCGCCCCCATGTCGTTGGCCTCCACCGGCAGGAGGTCGCAATCCAGCAGGTCGCGCATCGCGGTGCGCTCCCGGTCGCTGCCCACCAGGATCGGGCTGGCG
Organism: Azospirillum aestuarii; assembly: GCF_016632405.1. Classification (NCBI taxonomy): domain Bacteria; kingdom Pseudomonadati; phylum Pseudomonadota; class Alphaproteobacteria; order Rhodospirillales; family Azospirillaceae; genus Azospirillum; species Azospirillum aestuarii. Next base: position 44,496 of record NZ_JAEPIV010000019.1, on the reverse strand, counting down.
AGCCAGACCTCCTTGCCGGCGGCGGCCAGACGGGCGATCACCTCGTCCATGACCGGGGCGAGGAAGGGCGCGCGCTTGGAGCAGACGATCTCGCCGACGACGACGGCATCGACCGGCGCCTCGTCGGCGATGCGGGCGTAGAAATCGCGCCAGCGCTCCGCCGGCCAGTTGAACAGGACGGGGCCAAGGGTCAGGGTGGGTTTCATGAACGCAACTCCTCAGCGCCACGCGCGGGTGTAGGCGCCGGTGGTCTGGGCACCGCCCTCGACCATGGCCTCCAGGTCGAGCGCCGGCACTGGCAGCCCGCGTTCGAACGCGTCCAGCGCACGGCGGTAGGCGCCGACCACGGCGGCGATGTAGGCCTTGCCGCGCTGGCGGCCTTCGATCTTCAGGGCGCAGACCTTGGCGACCTTCAGCTCCGGCAGCAGGGCCAGCGCGTTGAGGCTGGTCGGCTCCTCGAACAGGTAGGCCGGGTCGCGGGAGGTGCCGCCGCCGGGCACGAAGCGGCCTTTGCACAGCGTCGGGTAGCCCGCCGGCTCCCCGGCGCCGAAGACGTTGATGGTGAAGCCGCCGAGGCGGGAGGCCAGCGCGTCGCCGCGCGGCTCGTAGCGCACATGGCTGGCCGGGGAGCAGACGCCCTGCTTGTTGGGCGACAGCCCGGTCGCGTAGGAGGACAGCGAGCAGCGCCCCTCCGCCATCGGGCAGAGGCCGCCGAAGACGAAGACCTCCGTCTCCACATCGACCTCGGCGTTCAGCCGGGCGATTTCCGGCACGGTCAGCACGCGGGGCAGCACGACCCGCCGCACGCCGAAGGCGTCGCGGTAGAGCCGGATCGCCTCGGCGTTGGCGGCGGACGCCTGAACGGACAGGTGAAGCCGCAGGTCGGGGTGATGCTTCGCCGCGTAGTCGAGCAGGCCGAGGTCGGCGAGGATCACCGCGTCCGCCTTCAGCCGCGCGGCGTCGTCCACCGCGCGCTGCCAGGGGGCGAGGTTGCCGGCCTGGGGATAGGTGTTGATGGCGACGAAGACCTGGACCTTCCGCGCGTGGGCGTAGGCGATGGCCTCGGCCAGTTCCGGTCGCGAGAAGTTCAGACCGGGGAAGTTGCGCGCGTTGGTCTCGTCGCGGAAGCCCAGATAGACGGCGTCGGCGCCCGCGTCCACGGCGGCGCGCAGCGCGGCGGGGTTGCCCGCCGGGCAGATCAGTTCGAAGGAACCCATGCCGTCACGCTCCCTGCCGCGGACCGGTGAGCCGCCGCTCCAGCATGGTCATGCCCCAGCGCACCGGCGGCGGGGCGAAACGGCGGGCCGTGGCGAGCAGGTCGAGCGCCCGCCCGGCGTTGCGCCGCGCCACGGGCAGGGCGTGCCGCAGCGGACCGGCGGCGGCGGCGACGTCGCCGAACAGGTCCATCTCCTCGCCGTCCAGCGTGTTGCGGAGCGCCAGGATCAGGGCGGTGTCGCCCTCGATCGACAATTCGCGGCGGAAGAACAGCGCGTCACCGTCGATGCGCCCTTCCAGCAGGTCGAGAAGCCGCGCGCAGGGGCCGCGCACCGTGGCCTCCGCTTCGGCGGTTCGGTCGCAGACCCGCAGGGCAAGGGTGGGGCCGACGCGGAGCATCAAAGCGGCGGGCGCGTCCACCGGGTCGATGAGCAGGCGGGTGTCGGGCAATTCGCCGAGGGCGGTGAAGGCGCGCGGGTGGCGCGCCTTCAGAATCCGCAGGAGCCGGTCGAACAGCAGGCCGCCGGCCCGGTCGCCGAGGCGCCGCGCGAGCCCCAGCCCGGCCCGCGTCAGTTGGACTTCGACGTCGCGGGCACGGGTGTCCGGGGCCATCTCCTGGGCCTTATCCTGAGCCATAAAGCCGGGATCGCGCATACGCCTGTCTCCTTCCCTTCGGAATGGTCGTGTGGCGGGCGGAGCCCGCCGGGCTTCGGCAATACAGCCCGGTGGTCATACCATCCTTGATGACGGTCAAGCCCAAGCTCCCGAACGGCCGCCTGGGGCGATCAGCCGCACATGCCGCCGCAGCAGGAGCCGGAGCGCCGGGCGACCAGACGCTCGTAGGACAGGTGCAGCTGCCCAGCGGGCGGGATAACCCCCTGCATCAGGTCGAGCACCTGCTCCGCGCTGGTGCCCGGCGGGCAGTCGGTGATCTCGCAGACCAGCCCGCCGTCCGCCACGCCGAGCGGCGTTTCCGCGGCCACCGCGGTGGCCTGCCCGCCGCGCCCGATGCGGACCCGCAGGGAGGTGGCCGGCGCGGTGCCGGACTCGGGGCGTCCGATGCGGACCCGCCAGCGTTCCGGCCCGCGTTCGAGATAGGTCCAGCTCACCGCGTCACCGAACAGCGCCTGGATCTGCAGGTAGAGCGGGCGCGGATCATGGTCGTTGACCAGCACGAAGCCGCGGCCCGGCGCCAGTTCCTGCGTGGCCTGGAGGATCAGCGGGTGGCGCTGGTGGGGCGGAATCGACTGGACGTCGATGACCGGCTCGGCCGCGGTGGACTGTTCGGCGATCTGCATGGGGGAAGTCCGAAGGGTTGCGATGTGCGGACAAGCCTAAAGTACCTGGCAAGGCGGCTCTTTGCTCCAGCACAAACAGGACAAACTGAGACCTTGGTCCCTGTCGGAGCGCAGGCGGGTTGCGGCGCGGCGCGCGGGCGGTCATCTTGGAAGGCAACTTTTCCGTGACGGCTTCCCGCAGGGGTGGTCGGGTGCGGCCTTGCCTTGAGGATGGTCCGATGACGCCGCTTGCCCCCGATCCCGCCAGTCTGCGTGGCCTGCGGCTGTTTTCCGGTCTGGACGCGGCGGCCCTGGCCGAGATCGTCCGGTCCGCCCACACCCGGCGGATCGAGAAGGGAACCACCATCTTCTCCCAGGGCGACCGGGCGGCCCTCTGCCACGCGCTGATCGACGGGCGGGTCAAGATCGTCCAGACCGGGGCCGACGGGCAGCAATTGGTGGTCCGCTACATCGGCGCCGGGGAGATGTTCGGCACGGCGGCGGTGTTCTCGGGCGGCATCTACCCCGCCGACGCGCTCGCCATGGTCGATTGCGTCGGCGTTCACTGGAGCGCCGCCACGATGGGCGAGCTGATGGAGCGCTACCCGCGCATCGCGCTGAACGCCCTGGACATCGTCGGTCGCCGCCTGCAGGAGGTGCAGACCCGCCTGCGCGAGCTGTCCACCGAGCGGGTGGAGCGGCGCGTCGCCCACGCTCTGCTTCGGCTGGTGCGTCAGGCTGGCCGCCGGGTCGGGAACGGCGTCGAGATTGACTTTCCGCTGTCCCGCCAGGACATCGCGGAGATGACCGGGACCACGCTGCACACGGTGAGCCGCATCCTCAGCGGCTGGGAAGGGCAGGGGATCGTCGAGGGCGGGCGCCAGCAGGTGACGATCCGCCAGCCGCACGCCCTGGTCGCCATCGCCGAGGATTTGCCCAAGCCGGAGAAGACCGCCACTCCGGCGAAGCCGGACGGGAAATAGACGGGTCGGACCCTTCGTTCCGTTTGCGCCGGCGCAAAGAGGCGCGCGGGCCGGTGTGCTACGGTGCCGGGATGATCGCCCCGCCATCACACTGCGCCACCGCGGCCTTGCCCTCGTCCTCCGACCTTGTCGAGGATGTGCTGGAGCGCTGGCCGTCGACCATCCCCGTGTTCCTCAAGCACCGGATGGCCTGTCCCGGTTGTCCCATGGCGCGTTTCCAGACCATCGCCGAGGTGGCGGACGACTACGGCCTGGACACTGACGCTCTGCTCGACGAGTTCGCCCAGGCCATCGCGGCGGAAGGCTGATTCCCCTCGCCGCCGGCACCCCATGGCCGGGGTGGCGGCGAGGGTGGTTTTTGGGAGACGCCCTCAGCGGTTTGCCGTCCTGTCGGCGAGGGCGGCGCGGTCGATCACGTCGTACAGCTCCAAGTCCTCGCGGGCGATGCGGTGCTTGAGCGCGGTCACCACCTCCCGCGTTTCGCGGACAAAGGTTTCCGGGTCCTTGGACACCGCCAGCGGGCCGGGCCAGCTCGCCCGATAGCGGTCGAAGCGCGCCCGCAGGCTGCCCATTTCGGCCTGGAAGCGCGCCGCCGTGGCCCGCAGCGCCGGGGTCGGGTGGGCCAGCAGGCGCGGGTAGAGCGCGCTGTCCTCCAGCGACAGGTGGACGGTGAACACGCCGAACAGATCGCGGACCGCCGTGGCGAGAGCGGCGGCGTTCGCCACCGGGGATGGCGCCGCCAACAGGGAGTCGATCCGGTCGACGAGCTGCCCGACGGTGGCGTGGTGATGGCGGTAAAGGGTGGTGCTGATGGCTGCACTGGACATGACGAGGTCTCCAACCGGGGCCGCCAGCGAATGGGCGGTGCGTGACGGTGAGAGTGCCGGCTGGAGCGTCGCCGATCGTTGTGCCAGAGCAAGCAGGGGGTGGGTCGGCGAAGAAACGACGTGGCGGGGAGCGGGGCGTTCGGCCCCGGCTCCCCGCCACGCTGGAGGCGATGGTGCTTTCAGAAGCGCTCAGTCGTCCCCATGCCCGTGGGCGAGCGCCGGGCCGGTCGGCGCCGCCGCCGGCTTCCCAGCCCCGACCAGCGTGCGCAGCAGGACGTAGAAGACCGGCGTCAGCATCAGGCCGAACAGGGTGACGCCGATCATCCCGGCGAACACCGCGACACCCATCGCGTGGCGCATCTCGGCGCCGGCGCCGGTGGAGGTGACCAGCGGCACCACGCCCATGATGAAGGCGATGGAGGTCATCAGGATGGGCCGCAGCCGCAGCCGGCTGGCCTCGATGGCGGCCTGCACCACGCTGCGCCCCTGGTGCTCCAGCTCGCGGGCGAACTCGACGATCAGGATGGCGTTCTTCGCCGACAGGCCGACCAGCACCATGAAGCCGATCTGGGTGAAGACGTTGTTGTCGCCCCCCGTCAGCCACACCCCGGCCAGCGCCGACATCAGGCTCATCGGCACGATCAGCAGGATGGCCAGCGGCAGGGTCAGGCTCTCGTACTGGGCGGCCAGCACCAGGAAGACGAGCAGGATGCTGATGGGGAAGATCCACAGCGCCGCGTTGCCGGCCAGGATCTCCTGATAGGTCAGGTCGGTCCATTCGAACCGCACGCCGCGTGGCAGGGTCTCCTGGGCGATGCGCTCCGCCGCCGCCTGCGCCTGACCGGAGGAGTAGCCGGGGGCCGGGCCGCCGTTGATGTCCGCGGCGGTGTAGCCGTTGTAGCGCACGACCATCTCCGGCCCGTAGCTCTGCTTGACGGTGACCAGCGAGGAGAGCGGCACCATGTCACCCTGGGCGTTGCGCGTCTTCAGCAGGCCGATGTCGGCGGATTCGGCGCGGAAGGGCGCGTCGGCCTGGACGCGGACCTGATAGACCCGGCCGAAGCTGTTGAAGTCGTTCACGTAGAGCGAGCCCAGATAGATCTGCATGGTGTCGAACACCTCGCCGATGGGCACGCCCTGCTGCTTGGCCTTCACGCGGTCGAGATCGACGTCGAGCTGCGGCACGTTGATCTGGTAGCTGGAGAAGCTCGGCCCCAGTTCCGGCGTTTCCATGGCCTTCTTCAGGAAGGAGCCGACCGCCGCGTTCAGCGCCTCGTAGCCCAGCGCGCCGCGGTCCTCGATCTGCATCTTGAAACCGCCCAGCGTGCCGAGGCCCATCACCGGGGGCGGCGGGAAGATGGCGACGAAGGCCTCCTTCAGGCCGGCGTAGCGCTTCTGCAGATCACCGGCGATGGCGGCGGCGGAGAGCGACGGGTCCTTGCGCTCGGCGAAGGGCTTCAGCGTGACGAAGACGATGCCGGCGCTGGAGCTGTTGGTGAAGCCGTTGACCGACAGGCCGGGGAAGGCGACGGCGCTCTGCACGCCGGGGCGGGCGAGCGCGATGTCGGTCATCTCGCGGATCACCGCCTCCGTCCGGTCGAGCGAGGCGCCGTTGGGAAGCTGGGCGAAGCTGATGAGGTATTCCTTGTCCTGCGCCGGGACGAAGCCCATCGGCACGGTGCGGCCGAGCAGCACGGTGACTCCGAGCAGCCCGACATAGACCAGCATCATCAGCCCCTTGTGCCGCACCACCCCGCCGACGCCGCGGCCGTAGCCGGTCGAGGCGCGGTTGAAGACCCGGTTGAACAGCCGGAAGAAGCCGCCGAACACTTTGTTCATCGCGCGGGTCAGCCAATCCTGGGGCTGGTCGTGGCCGCGCAGCAGGACCGCCGCCAGGGCCGGCGACAGGGTCAGCGAGTTGAAGGCGGAGATGACGGTGGAGATCGCGATGGTCATCGCGAACTGCTTGTAGAACTCGCCGGTCAGGCCGCTCATGGCCGCCAGCGGGACGAAGACGGCGACCAGCGTCAGCGCGATGGCGATGATCGGGCCGCTGACCTCCTGCATGGCGCGGTAGGTCGCTTCCTTGGCCGACAGGCCGTTCTCGATGTTGCGCTCGACGTTCTCCACGACGACGATGGCGTCGTCCACGACGATGCCGATGGCCAGCACCATGCCGAACAGCGACAGCGCGTTGATCGAATAGCCCAGCCCCAGCATCAGCGAGAAGGTGCCGACGATGGACACCGGGACCGCCAGCAGCGGGATGATCGAGGCGCGCCAGGTCTGGAGGAAGACGATGACCACCAGCACGACCAGGGCGACCGCCTCCAGCAGCGTGTGGATCACCGCGTCGATGCTGGAGCGCACGAACTGCGTCGGGTCGTAGACGATGCTGTAGTCCACGCCGTCCGGCATGTCGGCCTTGAGATCGGCCATGGTCGCCCGGATGGCGTCGGAGATGGCCAGCGCGTTGGCGCCCGGTGACTGGTTGATGCCCAGCGCCACCGCCGGCTTGTTGTCGAGCAGAGAGCGCAGGCCGTACTGCGCCGCCGCCATCTCGACGCGGGCGACATCGCGCAGCAGGGTGACGCCGCCCTGCTCGCCGGTCTTCAGGATGATCGCGCCGAACTCCTCCGGCGTCGTCAGGCGCCCTTGCGCGTTGATCGAGAGCTGCAGGGGCGTGTCGGGCAGGGAGGGGGAGGCGCCGATGACGCCCGCCGCGACCTGGACGTTCTGCTCGCGGATCGCCGCCACCACGTCGGACGCGGTCAGGCCGCGCTGCGCGACCTTGTTGGGGTCGAGCCAGACGCGCATGGAATAGTCGCCGGCGCCCCACACCTGCACCTCGCCGACGCCGGCGATCCGGCTCAGCCGGTCCTTGACGTTCAGGATGGCGTAGTTGCGCAGGTAGGTCATGTCATAGCGGTCGTTGGGCGACAGCAGATGCACGACCATGGTCAGGGTGGGCGAGCTTTTGACCGTCGTCACGCCCAGCCGCTGCACGTCCGACGGCAGGCGCGGCAACGCCTGCGCCACCCGGTTCTGCACGAGCTGCTGCGCCTTGTCCGGGTCGGTGCCCAGCCGGAAGGTCACGGTCAGCGCCATGTTGCCGTCGCTGTTGGCCTGCGACTGCATGTACAGCATGTTCTCGACGCCGTTGATCTGCTCCTCCAACGGGGAGGCGACCGTTTCGGCGATGACCTTGGGGTTGGCGCCCGGGAACTGGGCGCGCACGACGACCGACGGCGGGACGACCTCCGGGTATTCGGAGATGGGCAACTGGAACAGCGAGATCGCTCCCGCCAGGAACAGCGCCACCGACAGCACGCCCGCGAAGATCGGGCGGTCGATGAAGAATTTCGAGATGTTCATGATGGCTTTCCCAGCGAGGTCCCACTCATGAGGGCGGGATCACGGGTTGTTGGACGCGGTTTCGATGGCGTCGGCCGGCTTGCCCATCGCCACGGTCTTCGGGCTGATGCGGGCGCCGGGGCGGGCGTGCTGGACGCCGTTGACGACGATGCGCTCCCCAGCGGCGAGGCCGCTCTTGACCACCCGCAAGCCGTTCTGCGCAGCACCCGGGACGATCTCGCGGTACTGCACGGTGTCGTCGCCGCCGACCACCAGGACGAACTTCTTGTCCTGGTCGGTGTTGATGGCGCGATCCTCGACCATCAGCGCGTCGTGCGGGGTGCTGCCGCCGACCTTGACGCGGGCGTAGAGGCCGGGGACCAGCATGCCGTCGGGGTTGTCGAACTTGGCGCGCACGCGGATGGTGCCGGACACGGAGTCGAGTTGATTGTCCACATGCTCCACCGTGCCGCCGCGCGAATAGCCGCTCTCGTTGGCGAGGCCGAGCTGGACCGGAACGTCGGCGGCGTCCTTCACGCTGGCGATGTGGCGCAGGTAGGTCTGCTCGTCGACGTCGAAGGAGGCGTAGATCGGCGAGACCGAGACCAGCGTCGTGAGCGGTGCCGCGGAGGCGCCGGACGCCACGACGTTGCCCACCGTCACCTCGGCGCGCGAGACGCGGCCGGAGATGGGTGCGGTGACCTGGGTGTGCTCCAGGTCGATGCGGGCGAGGTCGAGCGCCGCCTGCGCCGCCTTCAGGTTGGCGCCGGCCTCGCGGGCGGCGTTCTCCTTCTCGTCGAGCGTCTGGCGCGAGACGGTGTTGTTCTGCACCAGCCGCTGGGCGCGGTCGAGGTCGGCGGCGGTGAAGCGCACCGCGGCCTGCGCGGCGGCGACCTGGGCCTCGGCCCTTGCCACCTCGGCGACGTGGGGGCGCGGGTCGATGGTGAAGAGGGGATCGCCCTTCTTCACCAGGGCGCCGTTGCGGAAATGCACGGCGGTGATGGCGCCGGACACCTGCGGGCGCACCTCCACCCGGTCCACCGCCTCCAAGCGGCCTGAGTAAGACTGCCAGTCGGTGATCTTGCGGGCGACGACCGGTGCCACGTCCACCTCGGGCGGCGGCGGGGCGGCGGTCGCCGCGGCGGGGGCGTCGGCGTGGCCCTGGGTGGCGACGATACCGGCGACACCGGCGGTCGCGGCGCCGACGGCGAGAAGGAGGGCAAGCTTCGAAGGAGACAACGACATGGGACCACTCTCCTGGGGAGTCAAACGAAGGCGCCGCGGCCGTCCGCGGGGGACAGGCGGCGGCGGAAAAAGTCGGCGACGGCCAGCAGCGCCGGGCGGTGGCCCGGCAGCGCGGCGTGAGAAATGGCGGGGAAGCGGGTGACCTCGGTGGGCACGCCGGCACCGATCAGGTTGGCGGCGTACTGCTCCGCCTCGATGCGCAGGACGTCCTTCTGCGCGGTGACGATCAGCGTCGGCGGCAGCCCGGCCAGCCGGCGGGAATCCAGTGGGGCGGCGTAGGGGTGCAGGCGCTGCGCCGCGTCGGGCAGATAGGCGCGGTAGCAGCGGGCGTAGGCGGTCGCCGGAACGTCGCACTGCATCGCCTGGGCGTCGCCGGCGCGGGTCAGGCTGGGGTCCAGCATGGGGCCGAGCAGGGCCTGCGCGCGGATGTCCACCTCGCCCTGGTCGCGGGCGAGGAAGGTCAGCGAGGCGGCGACATGGCCGCCGGCGTCGTGTCCGGCGACGCCCAGCCCACCCTTGGCGATGTTCAGGTCGCGGGCTTCGGCCAGCGTCCACAGCGCCGCCTGATGGGCGTCGTGGGCGGCGGTGGGGAAGCAGTAGGCCGGGGCCAGCGAATAGCCGACCGAGACGACCAGCGCGGGCACGCTCTCGGCGATGGCGGCGGCGGCGGTCTCCGCCTCCTCCAGCGAACCGGAGGTGAAGCCGCCGCCGTGCAGGTACAGCAGGGCCGGAACGGTCAGCCCGATCAGCGGCCGGTAGAGCCGCAGCCGGATGTCCTGGGCGTGGCCGGCGATGGTCCGGTCATCGACCGAGAGCGGGCAGGGTGCCGCCCTGGCTTTGCGTGTTTTCGACGGTTCCGATGACCGGCCCATGATCCTACGGTGCCCCAGCACCCCTCCCGCATTGCAACAGGAGGGAGTGTGGACGTCAGGCGGATCGGAATAAATACGCGGTCAACGGCAACACAATTCGGATCGCATGAACAATCCGGCCCGCATAACTCACATCACGCAGAGGCAGGCGTCCTCCGGCTCCGCGGCGGCGGGGGCCGGCGCGGGCTTCTCCCGCTCCGGGCACTCGTAGCCGTCGATCTCCTCGCCCTGCATCAGCGGGCAGCCCTCGAACAGTTCGGCAACCCAGTCGACGAAGGCGCGGACCTTGGGCGACAGGTGGCGGTTGTGCGGATAGAGCGCGGAGATCGGCATCAGGGCCGGGCGCCAGTCCTTGAGGATCTCCACCAGGGCGCCGCTGCGCAGGTGGGGCAGCGCCATGAAGCGGGCGATCTGCCCGATGCCCAGCCCCTCCAGCGCGCAGGTGACGTAGGCGTCGGCGTCGTTGACCGAGACCGGGCCGTTCAGCTTCACCTCGCGGGTGACGCCGTCGCGCTCGAAGCTCATCTCGTGCATCTTGCCGGTGCGGGTGAAGTAGTTGACGGCGGTGTGGCCCTCCAGCTCCTCGATGGTCCGGGGCGTGCCGTGGCGGGCGAGATAGGCCGGGCTGGCGACGGTCACCGGGCGGAAGGCGCCGACCCGGCGGGCGATCAGGCTGGAATCCACCAGATCGCCGACGCGCAGCACGCAATCCACCCCCTCCTGGATCAGGTCGATGGGGCGGTCGCTCATCCCGATCATGATCTCGATGTCGGGGTAGCGGGCGTGGAACTCGTGAATGGTCGGGATGATGATGAGCCGCCCGACCGAGCCCGGCATGTCCACCCGCAGGCGCCCGCGCGGCGTCTTGCGGGCGCTGGTGAAGGAGGTCTCGATCTCCTCCAGGTCGGACAGGATGCGGGTGGCGCCCTCCAGATAGGCGGCGCCGTCGAGCGTCAGGCTCAGCTTGCGGGTCGTCCGCTGGAGCAGGCGCACGCCGAGCGCCGCCTCCAGATTCTGGATGGTCGTCGTCACCGAGGCGCGCGGCAGGCCCAGCGTGTCGGCGGCCTTGGTGAAGCTGTTGACCTCGACGACGCGGACGAAGACGCGCATCGCGTGCAGTTTGTCCATGGTCGGTCCATCGACGCAGTGGGGATGGCCCGGCCCGTGTTTGGATAGACCCAAACGGAGCGGGCCGGGCTGCGCCTATCTAAGCACAGCCCGGCCCGAAGTCGATGGGGCTTTGGTGGGGCGCCCTCAGGTGGCCGGCGCCGGCTTGGTCGCGGCCGGGGCGCGGCCCAGCGTCGGGACCAGCAGGGCGGCCCCCAGGCAGAGCAGCCCGGCGATGAAGAAGGCCGGCAGGTAGCTGTCCAGCGTGCTACGGGCGTAGCCGGCCCCGAAGGCGGCGCAGGCGGCACCGATCTGGTGCCCGGCGAAGACCCAGCCGAAGACGAGGTTGGCGCGCTCCCGTCCGAACCGTTCCGCCGTCAGCCGGACGGTCGGCGGCACGGTGGCGATCCAGTCCAGCCCGTAGAACACCGCGAACAGCGACAGGCCGTAGAGCGTGAAGTCGGAATAGGGCAGGAACAGCAGCGACAGGCCGCGCAGGCCGTAATACCAGAACAGGAGCCAGCGGTTGTCGTAGCGGTCGGACAGCCAGCCCGAGGCGACCGTGCCGACGAAGTCGAAGATTCCCATCAGCGCCAGCAGGCTGGCGGCCCGCACCTCCGGCACGCCGAAATCGACGCAGAGCGGGATCAGGTGGGTCTGGATCAGCCCGTTGGTGCTCGCCCCGCAGATGAAGAAGGTGGCGAACAACACCCAGAAGACCCGCGTCCTCGACGCATCGCGCAGGGCGCCCAATGCTGCGGCCACCACCGATCCGGCGGGCGGCGGCGGGGCGGTCGCGGCGCCCTCCTCGCCATAGGCGGCCAGCCCGAGGTCGGACGGACGGTCGCGCATCAGGGCGAGCACGGCCAGCGCCGCCACCCACAGCAGCCCGCACAGCAGAGCGAGCGCGACGCGCCAGCCCATCTGCTCGGTCAGCATCGACAGCAGCGGCATGAAGACGAGCTGCCCGGTGGCCGAACTGGCGGTCAGCAGGCCGACGACCAGCCCGCGCCGCCGGCTGAACCAGCGCGTCGCCACGGTGGCGCCCAGCACCATCGCGGTCAGGCCGGTGCCGAAGCCGACGACGAAGCCCCACAGCAGGATCAGCTGCCAGACCTCGCGCATGGCGAGCGACAACAGCAGCCCGCCGCTGACCAGCGTCAGCGAGGACAGCACCATCCGCTTGACGCCGTAGCGGTTGATGAGCGCGGCGGCGAACGGTCCCATCAGGCCGAACAGCAGCAGGCGGATGGCCAGGGCGATGGAGATGTCAGCGGTGGACCAGCCGAACTCGCGCTGCAGGGGCAGCAGGAGGACGCCGGGGGCGCCGACAGCACCCGCTGACACCAGCATGGTCAGGAAGGTGACGCCGACGACGGCCCAGCCATAATGGACGTTGCGCCGCGCCAGCGCGGCGGCGACGGGGGAGGACAGCATGGATGCGCTTCCGGTCTGGCGGAAAGGGTCAGGCGGGCCGTTCGACCGCGATGGCGGTGGCCTCGCCGCCGCCGATGCACAGGGACGCGACGCCGCGGCGCAGCCCCCGCGCGGCCAGCGCGTGCAGCAGCGTCACGATCAGCCGCGCGCCGGTGGCGCCGATGGGGTGGCCGAGCGCGCAGGCCCCGCCGTTGACGTTCAGCGCGTCGCGGGGAATGCCGAGGTCCCGCTGCGCCGCCATGGCGACGACCGCGAAGGCTTCGTTGATCTCGAACAGATCGACGTCGCCGACACCCCAGCCGACGCGGTCGAGCAGTTTGCGGATCGCCGGAATCGGCGCCGTGGTAAACCAGGCCGGGTCCTGGCTGTGGGTGGCGTGGCCGAGGATGGTCGCCAGCACGGGCAGCCCCTCGCGCTCGGCCAGCGAGCGGCGGGTGAGGAGCAGCGCCGCCGCCCCGTCGGCGTTGGCCGACGAACTGGCCGCGGTGATCGTGCCGTCGCGGCGGAAGGCCGGCTTCAGGGCGGGAATCTTCTCCGGCGAGACCTTCAGCGGATTCTCGTCGTCGGTGACAAGGCGCTCCCCAGCTTTGGCGGCGAGGGTCACGGGGGCGATCTCCGCGGCGAAGGCGCCGTTTTCGATGGCGGCGCGGGCGCGGGTCAGCGTCTCGACGGCGTAGGCGTCCTGATCGGCGCGGGTGAAGCCGTAGAGTTCGGCGGTCGCCTCGCCGAAATCGCCCATCGGGCGCCCGCCCTCATAGGCGTCCTCCAGCCCGTCGAGCATCAGGTGGTCGAGGATGCGGTCGTGCCCGATGCGGTAGCCGCCGCGCGCCTTGGCCAGCAGATAAGGCGCGTTGGACATCGACTCCATGCCGCCGGCCAACACGATGTCGGACGAGCCGGCGCGGATCAGGTCGTGGGCGAGCATCGTCGCCTTCATGCCGGAGCCGCAGACCTTGTTGACGGTGGTGGCGCCGGTGGCGTCGGGCAGACCGGCGCCGCGCGCCGCCTGCCGGGCCGGCGCCTGCCCCTGGCCGGCGGGCAGCACGCAGCCGAGCAGGACCTCGTCCACCCGCTCCGGCGCCAGTCCGGCGCGGCTCAGGGCGGCGCGGACCGCGTGGGCGCCCAGCGCGTGGGCGGGCAGGGCCGACAACTCCCCCTGGAAACGGCCGAGCGGCGTGCGCGCAGCGGAGACGATGACGACGGGATCGATGGCATCCATGGTCGCGCGTTCCTTTCTAAGTTAGGGATCACTGCACCGTCAGCCCGCCATCGACGTTGATCGACTGGCCGGTGATGAAGGACGCGGCGTCGGAGCACAGCCAGACCACGGTGTCGGCGACCTCGCGCGGCTGGCCGACGCGACCCACCGGGTGCAGCGGGCCGAGCGCCGCGTTGACCGCCTCCTCCCCGCCGAAGGACCCGGCGCTCATCGGCGTCTGGATGATCGCCGGGCAGACGGCGTTGACGCGCACGCCGGACTTGGCGACCTCGATGGCGACGCTGCGGGTCATGCCCTCGACCGCCGCCTTGCTGGCGGAATAGACACTGTTGCCGGCCAGCCCGATCTGGCCCAGCACGGAGCCGGTGGACACGATGGCGCCCTTGCCCTGCCGCAGCATGATCGGCAGCTCGTGCTTCAGGCACAGCCAGACGCCCTTGATGTTGACGGCGACCATGCGGTCGAAATCGGCCTCCGTCGTGTCGGCCACCGTCCGGCCGAAATGAATGCCGGCGTTGTTGAAGGCGTAGTCGAGCCGGCCATGGTCCCGCTCGATCCGGGCGAACAGGGCGGCGACCTCCTCGGCGTCGGCGACGTCGGCCTGGACGAAGACGGCGCGCCCGCCGGCCTGCCGAACGAGGTCCACCGTCTCCAGCCCCTCCGCCTCGCGCCGCCCGGTGACGATCGCCGTGGCGCCCGCCTTGGCGAAAGCCAGCGCGGTCGCCCGCCCGATGCCCGAGGTGCCGCCGGTGACCAGGGCCACGCCGCCGCTCATATCCGTCATTGTCCTCTCCATGCCCGCTGGGTTATGATGATGATCATCATGAATGGACTTATTCATGACGTCCATCATGAATATCGCCACGTGCCCCCGCGATGGAGGCGTGGCAGCCATGCGCAAGGTGACGACGTGAAGGTTTCCAAGGAAAAGGCGGCGGAGAACCGCGCCGCCATCGTCAAGGCGGCGGGACGTTTGTTCCGCGAACGCGGGTTCGACAAGGTCGGGGTGGCGGAGATCACCAAGGCCGCCGGTCTGACCCACGGCGGCTTCTACGGCCATTTCGCCTCGAAGGACGCGCTGGCCGCCGAGGCGTGCGAGGCCGCCTTCGCCGAGAGCCTCGACCGGTTGCCCGCCGACGAGGCGTCACCGGAGGGGGCGCTCGACGCCTTCCTGACGCGCTATCTGAGCGAACGGCACCGCGACCGGCCGGACGCCGGCTGTCCGATGGCCGCCTTCGCCGGGGAGGTGGCGCGGCAGGACCCCGCGTTGCAGGAACGCTTCGGCGCCGGCGTCGAGCGCTTCTTCGCGGTGGTGGAAGAGCGCCTGCCGGAGCGGGACGGGGAGGGCGATGCCGGTCGCCGCGCCCGCGCCATCGCCATCGTGTCGGCCCTGATCGGCGGCATGGCGCTGGCCCGCGCCACCGCGCAGGCCGATCCGGACTTGTCGGTGGAGATCCTGGCGGCGTTGCGCGGTCAGCTCGGGATCGTGGGAGGCGGCGGGAATTGAGCGGTCCTGCCGACGCTCAGCGCGCCAGCGCGACCGGCTCTCCGCTGTCCGGGTGGGGGAATCAACGCGGTCACCCGGCGCGGAAGGAGATCGCAGGACGTCTGGTCGAGCAGGAGGCGCCCCGGCAAGGCGAAGCTCACCCTGTCGAGGTGGAACATCGGCTTGATCGGTGATGTCATCCGGAGGTTCCGCGGTCTGGCGAGGCCGCCTTTGACGGAGTGACCGGCGCAGCACGTCGCCAGTAGGCGACGGCCAGCATGCGGTCGCGGTCGATGCCGCATCCGCGCAGATGCTCGCGCAGCCGGGCAAGGTCGTCGAGCTCGCAGGCGACCCAGGCGAACAGGCTGGCGGTGTCCGTTGGGAGCGTCAGCGACCGCACCGCCTCCACCAGCGGCCCCGTCCCTTCGGCGCTCTGGCGGTGCAGCCAGCGGACGGCGACCCCCGCGGGGGCCTGGAGCGGCAGTTCGTCCGCCGTGTCCTCCACCTCGATCAGGGCGGTGCCGCGGGCGTCGTCCGGCAGCTCCTCCAGGATGCGGGCGATGGCGGGAAGGGCCGTTTCGTCGCCGGCCAGCAGATACCAGGAGGCCGACCGGATGCCGAGCCCGTAGGGACCGGACATGCCGCAGAGGTCGCCGGGCCGCGCCCGCCGGGCGAAGTCGGCGCCGGGGGCGTCACCGGAATGGCCGTCATCGTCGTGAAGGACGACATCGATGTCCAACTCACCGGCATCGGCATCGACGCGCCGCAGGGTGTAGTAGCGGACCGCCGGCCGGCGCTCGGGCTCCGGCAGGACCGGCCGCCCGTCGGGGCCGGGGCGCGGCCAGGATGGCGCCTCCAGCCCCGGCGGCGGCAGATAGAGGCGGACATGCAGGTTGTCCGAGGTGGCAAAGCGGCCAAGATCCCGGCCGCGGAAGGTGATGCGGCGCAGGCGCGGGGTCAGGTCGCGGACCGCGGCGACGCGGATCTCGCGGAAATCGGCGAACAGCGCTCCGGTCTCGACGTCGCCGGTCCAGACGATCGTCGCGTCCTCCCCCAGCAGGGCGATCAGCTGTTCGGTGACCGAGCCGCGCAGCCGCTCCAGGAGGCCGCGGTCGCCCGACTCCGCCCGAAGACGCAGGGCGTCGGTGCCCACGGTCAGCGTCAGGCGGCCGAACGGCCCGTCTGTCGTCAGGCGGTCGCCATCGCGGGTGAAGGTGAGGCCATAGGGCTCGGAGGCGGCGACCAGCCAGTCCGCGGCGGCGGCGGGGGTGCCGGGGAGGAGGTCCTGGGGAATCGCGGTGTCGCAGAAGAAGCGGGGCATCAGCGCCGTCCCGGAAGCCAGAGGAGGAAAGGGCCGTCGACAATTGTAGGCGACTACGGAGACGAGCAGCCCGGCCGGCACTTGATAAGGGAAGATCACCCCGCGTCCAAGCCAGTCCGCCGCCGCCTTCGAAATGCACCGAATCCACGGCCACAGCCAGAAGGACATCGCGGATAGAAGGACATTGCGGAGACCCTTGGCGTGTCGCCGACGCTGGTCAACGTCATGATCCGTGACGCGCTGGCTCACTGCCGCAAGGCGATGAAGCGGATCGAGCCGCCGTCTTGAAGGACAGGGCGGCACCCGATCATGATGGTCGCTTGACCTGCGGCCCGGCGATGGCGTTCCCTGTCCGGAATCAGCCTGGGTGAGGACCAGATCGGGGTTGCCGCGCTCTGGTCCGCCCGGACTGGCCTTGCGGACCGGATGGACGGTTGCCGCTTTGCCGGAGACCGCCCGCCCGTGACTCACGCCGCCTCCGCCCGCCCGCCGATGGGCGCCGAAACCCCGTTGGACCGTCAGCTGCGTGTCTGGCGGGGGCATCGTCGCCCGGTGCCGCCCGACGAGCGGATGCGCGTCCTGACGGAGCGGTGGATTGGCCCCCACCTCGCCGCTTTGGAAGCGCTGATGCTGGAGCTGCGCCACGGCGTCGACCGGGATCGGGAGGAGGGCCGGCTGACCTTCCCGAAGCGCCGCAACCCTTACCCGAAGGGTTTCTGCCGCGAGATCAGCGACGCCGTCTTCGAGCGGCTGGGCCGGCGGATCGCCGCGCCGGACACGCCCGTCACCCACGCTCTGGCGGCCTTCGTCCAGGAGGGCGGCACCCTGTCCCCGATCTGGGGGGCGTTGCGCGGCAGCTATTTCCAGAACGCCATGCAGGTCGGCGCCCTGTACGTCGACGCGGCCAACGACACCGTGACCGTCACCAAGCCCAAGGTCGAGATCCTGCCCCTGGAGGCGAGCGGGCTCGAACCGGTCGTCGAGGTGGCCCACTTCGCCCGGATCGCCCAGATCTACTGGGGCGGGACCGTCTGGTCCAACACCCTGTTCCCGCGGCTGGCTCCGGCATTTCCCATCCTCTACATCGACCCGGACGGACGTCCCCACCTGCACCCGGACAGCCTCGGGGTCTTCGCCGAGAACATGGCCGGCGGCTGCCGGTCGGCCCTGGCCTTCATGGAGCGGGAACAGGACGACGGACGCGTTCTGCCGGCCGACGTCGCGGCGGCGCTCGCCCCGTGGCACAAGCATGGCCCCTGGTTCGAGGAGCAGTGCCCGACACCGGACTGGGACCGGCTTCGCGCCTGCTTCGCCCAAGCGGCCGATCCGCGGGGGCCGTACCGCTCGGCCCAGGGCTTTGTCGGCATGATGGAGGCGGTCAAGCGGGTGGCGGGGGCGTAACGCTTCGCACGGCCCGGCCTCTTTACGGACTGGTGCCCCGACGATAAGCTGGAGCCATTGAGTTTTGCTATGGCTGCTCCGGCAGCAACGCTGTGGAGCAGGAAGGTCCGATGAACGGCATTCCCAACATCCGGCATTTGCGGGCCTTCCGCGAGGTGGCGCGGCGCGGCAGCATCAGTCAGGCGGCGGAGCATGTGCATCTGTCCCAGCCCGCCATCACCCAGGCCATTGCCAAGCTGGAGGAGGAGGTCGGCACCCCCCTGTTCGAGCGGCGGCCGGACGGCATGGCGGTGTCCGCCATGGGCGTGCTGTTCCTCGACCGCGTGGAGCGCGCGCTGGACCGCCTGCGCACCGGCACGCGCGAGGCGGTCCGCATCGGCGGGCGCAAGGGCGGCCTGCGCGGTGTGGCGGATTTCGACCAGCTGCTGACGGCCGCGCAGATCCGGGCGCTGGCCGCGGTCGCCGACGCCGGCAATTTCAGCCTCGCGGCGCGCACCGTCGGCATTTCGCAACCCACCCTGCACCGCGCCGCCCGCGACCTGGAGCGGCTGGCGGGCATGGCGCTGTTCGCGCGGACCGCCGCCGGCATCGCGCTGACCCCCGCCGCCAAGGCGCTGGTCCAGCATGTCAAGCTGGCGATCACGGAGCTGGAGCAGGGATTCGCGGAGGTCGGCGAGGGGCTGGGCGGCGACACCGCCCGCATCGTCGTCGGCAGCATGCCGCTGTCGCGCCCCTTCATCCTGCCGACCGCCGTCAACGCTCTGGTGCGCGAGCGTCCGGACGTCCAGTTCGACGTTCTCGACGGCCCCTACGACGATCTGCTGCACGGGCTGCGCCATGGCGAGATCGACGTGTTGATCGGCGCGCTGCGCGACCCGCTGCCCATCGACGACGTCGTGCAGGAACCCTTGTTCGAGGACCCGCTGGTCGTGGTCGCGCGCGCCTTCCATCCCTTGTCCCGCCGGCCGACGCTGACGCTGGAGGAGCTGGCGGGGTGCCAATGGGTGGTCCCGCGCCGCGGCACGCCGACGCGCGACCGGTTCGAGGCGCTGTTCGCCGACGGGCCGCCGCGTGGGCTGGTCGAAACCGGCTCCCAGATCCTGGTGCGCGGCCTGCTGCTGGGCAGCGACCGTTTGACGCTGATCTCGGCGCACCAGATCCGGCATGAGCATGAGCTGGGCCTGCTGGTCATCCTGCCCGTGGAACTGGCCAACACCGAGCGCACCATCGGCCTCACCGTGCGCCGGGGGTGGCGCCCGACCGCGACGCAGGCGCATTTCCTCGACCTGCTGCGCGAGGCCGGGAAGCAGGCCGTCTCGCCGGTCCCCCGCCCGTGAGCGGCCATTCAAAACACCGACGGAGCGCTATTCAAAAATTGGATAGGGTGATCCGTCATTGAATGACGCCGCCAGCGTGCCGGCGTGCTAGCCATGCCT
The DNA here is from genome assembly GCF_016632405.1 of Azospirillum aestuarii. NCBI lineage: Bacteria > Pseudomonadati > Pseudomonadota > Alphaproteobacteria > Rhodospirillales > Azospirillaceae > Azospirillum > Azospirillum aestuarii. The sequence goes on along the minus strand of NZ_JAEPIV010000019.1, from coordinate 25,316 downwards.
ATTGGAGGGGAGATGGACTCCCAGCGCACGGACGGACGGAGGCAACGATGACGGTGCGGGACCAGCGGACGGCCAAGGTGGCCTTCATCGGATTCGGGGAGGCGGCGTCGGCCTTCCGGTCCGGCTGGCGGGGCGCCGGGCTGGCGGACACGGTCGCCGCCTTCGACGTCAAGACCGGGTCCGCCGACGCGGCGGTGCGCGCCCGCAAGTGGACCGACTACGCGACGGCGGGGGTGACCGGCGCCGAGCGGGTGGAGGACGCCCTGGCCGGGGCCGCGCTGGTCTTCTCGCTGGTCACCGCCGATCAGGCGCAGGCCGCCGCCCGCGACGCCGCCGCCCATCTCGCACCCGGCGCCCTGTTCTTCGACGGCAACTCCTGCGCGCCCGGCACCAAGCGGGAGTCGGCGCAGGCGGTCGAGGCGGCCGGCGGGCGCTACGTCGATCTGGCGGTGATGGCGCCGGTCCATCCGAAGCTCCACAAGACGCCGCTGCTGGTCGCCGGTCCGCACGCCGCCGAGGCCCTGGCCGCCCTGTCGGCCCTGAAGATGAGCGCCAGGGAGGCGCCGGGACCGGTCGGCACCGCCTCCTCGATCAAGATGATCCGCAGCGTGATGATGAAGGGTCTGGAGGCGCTGTTCCTCGAATGCGTGCTGGCCGGGCGCAAGGCCGGGGTGGACGAGGTGGTGTTGGACTCCCTGGACGTCACCTATCCCGGTTTCGGCTTCAAGGAGCGCGCCGCCTACATGCAGGAGCGCGTCATGACCCACGGCGTCCGCCGCGCCGCCGAGATGCGCGAGGTCGCGCGCACCGTCGACGAGCTGGGGCTGGCCGGCGGCATGGCCCGCGCCGCCGTCGACTGGCAGCAGCGCGTCGGCGACCTGAAGCTCGACGCCCGCGCCATCGGGGAGGGCGATTACCGGGCGCTCGCCGACGCCATTCTGGCGCGGCTCGACACGGTCGAGCGGTGAGAAACAGTCCGCGCTATTCGGAGCGCGCCTCGCGCCGGAAGGCGGCCGGCGTCTTCCCGGTCAGCCTCTTGAAGACGCGGTTGAAATAGCCGGGGTCCTGGAAGCCCAACTCATAGGCGATCATCGACACCGGTGCGGCGATGTAGACCAGACGGCGCTTCGCTTCGAGCAGCAGGCGGTCCTGCACCACCTCGAAGGCGGAGCGGCCGGCGAGATGCCGGCACAGGCGGTTCAGCCGCGATTCGGTGATCCCCAGCGCGTCCGCGTAGCGCGGGATCGCCCAATGCTCGGTGAAGCGTTCCTCGACCAGCGCGCGGAAGCGGGCGAACAGCTCGGTGCGCACGCGCTCCGCCGGGTCGGCCCCGGCCGCCGCCGCGCGCTGGCGCTCCAGCAGCAGCAGGACGCCGCGCAGCAGCCACTCGCACATCGCCGACCGGCCGAGCTGCGGCCAGCGGAACTCCGTCATCAATTGATCGAGCAGGGTGGCGACGCGCTCCGCCGCCGCCGGGGCGTCGGTGAAATCGATCAGGCAGGGGCGCAGGAACAGCGCCTCGAACAGCGGCCGGCTCTGCGCGCTCGCCCCGTCGAACAGCATCACTTCGGCCACCGTCAGCACATAGCCGTGGCTGCCCGGCCGGAACTGGAAGGAATGCACCACCGCCGGGGGAACTACGATCACGCAGGGCGCCGCCACCTCCGCCACCCGGTCGTCGATCTGCACGCGCGCCCCGCCGTCGAGCACCGCCACCAGCTGGAACAGCCCGCGGTGGGTGTGGGAGCCGATGCCCCAGTCATAGAGGCGGCTGCGGCTTTCGATGTCCTCGATGTGTATGAATTCGGCGTCGGTGAGCCGGGCCTCCTCGCCGTAGAGGGCGAACAGCGGGACCATCCCGGAAGGCGTCTGCGCCGGCTCGTCCGCATCCTGCTCCATGCCGTCCTCCCCGCGCCTTCGTTTGTCGGAAAAGTACAATTTTCCTTCCACTTCGTCCATTCCGCCGCAAAGGCGAACCCGTCTAGGATGCAATTGTTCGCGACCTGAACGGTTCGCGTCGATCCAAACCAAAAACCGCCAATTGGCCGCCCGCCGCCGCGGGTGTCGGAGGACTGCGCCCGATGTTTCGTTTCGATCCCTACTCCCCGGCCGTCGATGCCGACCCGTTTCCTTTCTACAAGACCTTGCGCGACGAGCATCCCTGCTTCTGGAGCGAGGAAGCCAACATGTGGGTGCTGTCGCGCTATGACGACATCGTCACCGCGCTGAACGATTGGGAAACCTATTCTTCGGCCAAGGGCAACCTGATGGACGAGATGCCCAACCGCGCCGGCAACACGCTGGGCACCACCGATCCGCCCCGCCACGACCGCCTGCGCAGCATCGTCCAGTTCGCCTTCACCAAGAAGGCGGTGGAGGGATTGACCGAGCCGGTGCGCGCCTCGGCCAACCGGGCGCTGGACGCCGTGCAGGGGGAGAGGACCTTCGACTTCGTCAGCGACGTCTCCAGCAAGGTCACGGTGGACGTGCTGTTCGGCCTGTTCAACCTGCCTCGCGAGAACGAGCGGATGGTGCGCGACAAGGCCGTGCTGATGGTGCAGTCCGATCCCCGCACCCGGCAGAAGGGGCCGGAGCATCTCGCCGCCTTCCAGTGGATGAGCGAGTACGCCAAGGAGCTGGTGGAGCTGCGCAAGCGTGAGCCCGGCGACGACCTGATCACCGCTCTGATCCAGGCCGAGGTCGCCGGCGAGAAGCTGGCCGACCGCGAGGTGCAGATGACCATCACCACGCTGATCATGGCCGGCATCGAATCCCTGTCGGGCTTCCTCGCGATGTTCGCCCTGAACCTCGCCGACCACGCCGACGCGCGCCGCCGGCTCGCCGCCAACCCGGCGCTGATCCCCGATGCCATCGAGGAATCGTTGCGCTTCAACACCTCGGCCCAGCGCTTCCGCCGCTGCCTTCAGAAGGACGTCGAGCTGCACGGCCAGACGATGCGCGCCGGTGATTTCGTCTGCCTCGCCTACGGGTCGGGGAACCGCGACGAGCGGCGCTTCGCCAACGCCCACCTCTACGACATCGACCGCAAGCCGAAGGGGCATCTGGGATTCGGCGGCGGCGTCCACGCCTGCCTCGGCACGGCCTTTGCCCGTCTGGCTGCCCGCGTCGCCTGCGAGGAGTTCCTGAAGCGCGTGCCGGAGTTCGTCCGGGTGCAGGACCAGCTGCCCTGGATGCCCTCCACCACCTTCCGCAGTCCGACCCGCCTGGAACTGGCGGTGGGCTGACCACCAGGGACGACGGCGCGGCCGGGGGACGGGCCCCGGCCGCGCCCCGACGCGCAACACGGTTTTTCAAAGGAAGTTTCGGCCATGGCGAAGGTCACCTTCATCGAGCACGACGGCCTGGAGCAGGTCGTGGACATCCCGACGGGCTGGACCCTGATGCAGGGCGCGGTGCAAAGCGGCGTCGCCGGCATCGAGGGCGAGTGCGGCGGCTCCTGCGCCTGCGCGACCTGCCACTGTTATGTGGACGAGGCGCTCGTCGACTCCCTTTCGCCGCCCAGCGAGACGGAGCAGGAGATGCTCGATTGCACGGCGTCGGAGCGCCGCGGCAACAGCCGCCTGTCCTGCCAGATCCGGGTGAGCGACGCGCTGGACGGCATCGTGATCCGCCTGCCCGAGGCCCAGAGCTGATGGGCGGCGCGGCGCAGTCGGGGCCCGCGGACGCGGGAATGGTCATCGTCGGGGCAGGGCAGGGCGGGCTGCAGGTCGCCGAATCCCTGCGCGCCGAGGGCTATGACGGTCCCATCACGCTGATCGGCGAGGAGGCGTCGGCCCCCTATCACCGACCGCCGCTGTCCAAGGCGATTCTCGCCGGCACGATGGATGAGGCGCAGCTCGCCATCCGCGGCGCCGAGGTCTTCGAACGGCAGCGCATCGCCCTGCTCACCGGCACGCGCGTCGTCGCCATCGACCGCCCGGCCCGCCAGGTGCGCCTGGAGGACGGGCGCCGCCTGGGCTATCGCGGGCTGGCGCTGGCCACCGGCGCGCGGGTGCGCCGTCTGCCGATCCTTGGTGACGGGTTGGACGGCGTGCTCGGGCTGCGGTCGCTGGACGACGCCCGGCGGATTCGCGCGGCGCTCGACCGCGCGGCGCGGGTGGTGGTGATCGGCGGCGGCTACATCGGGCTGGAGGTCGCGGCGGCGGCGCGCAAGCGCGGCCTGGAGGTGACCATTCTGGAGGCGGCCGACCGGCTGCTCGCCCGCTCGGCGACGCCGTTCCTGGCGGCCTTCTACGCCGACCTGCACCGCGGGCAGGGTGTGATGGTCGAATTGGGGGCCAAGGTGGTCGGGCTGGACGGGCAGGGGGGCCGCGTCGTCGCCGTGCGCACCGCCGACGGGCGGTCGCACCCGGCGGATCTGGTGGTGGTCGGCGTCGGAATCGTCCCCGACACGGCGCTGGCCGAAGGCTGCGGGTTGGCCTGCGACGGCGGTGTCCTGGTGGACGACTGTGCCCGCACCGACGATCCGGCCATCGTCGCGGTCGGCGACTGCACGGCCCGGCGCACCAGCACGGGGACGCTGCTGCGGCTGGAGTCCGTTCAGAACGCCGTCGAGCAGGGCAAGGCGGCCGCCGCCGCGCTGCTGGGGCGGGAGCGTCCCTTCACCGCGGCGCCCTGGTTCTGGTCCGATCAGTATGACGCGAAGCTTCAAATCGTCGGCCTATCCGCCGCTCACGACCGGATGGTGCTGCGCGGCGCGCCGGAGGACCGCCGCTTCTCGGCCTTCTATTTCCGCGAGGGCGCCCTGATCGCCATCGACTCCGTCAACCGCCCGGCGGACCACATGGTCGGCCGCAAGCTGCTGGACCGCAAGGCCGCCCTGACGCCGGACCAGGCCGCCGACGAGAGCTTTCCGCTGGCGTCCCTGACCCGGTGATCGACCAGACGGCAAGCAAAAACAGGCCGGTGCAGCGCGCGCTGCACCGGCCTTGCGCTTATGGTCCCCGTCCGCCGGGGAACGCGGCGGCGGATGGGGGCCAACGGCGGCGGTTTCCCGATCAGGCCGCGCTTTCCAGGACCAGCAGGCCGGCCCCGGTGTTGGAGATCGGGATGTGGTAGTTGCTGTGGACCTTCGAGACCTTCCTGCCCAGCGCGCCGCGCATGATCAGCCAGAGGATCAGCTCCGCCCCCTGGGCGCCGGCCAGACGGACCAGATCGTGGATGGAGTATTTCGCCAGCGCCTCCGGCTCGTCGACGATCTTCTCAAGGCACATCAGGTCGAAGTCCTTGTTGATGAAGCCCGCCCGTTCGCCGTCGAGTTGGTGCGACAGGCCGCCGGTGCCCAGCACGACCACCTTCAGGTCCTTGGGGTAGGACGCCACCGCGCGGCCGATGGCCTCGCCCAGCTTCAGGCAGCGCGCCGGGGTCGGCAGCGGGTGCTGCACCGTGTTGACCGCCACCGGGATGGTCCGGACGGGCCGCTGGGTCTGGTCGGGCCACAGCAGGGCCATCGGCACGGTGAAGCCGTGGTCCACCGCCATCTCCTGGCAGGAGCAGATGTCGAACTCGTCGTTCACCAGCGATTCGATGATGTGCCAGGACAGCTCCGGATCGCCGGGGTAGGGCGGCAGCGGCTTCAGGCCCCAGCCCTCGTCCTTGTTCTGGTACTCCGGGGCCGCGCCGATGGAGAAGGTCGGCATCTTGTCCAGGAAGAAGTTCAGCCCGTGGTCGTTGTAGACCACGATGGCCACGTCCGGCTTGACCTCGGCCAGCCAGTCGCGGGCCTTGGGATAGCCGTCGAAGAACGGCTTCCAATAGGGGTCCTCGAACAGTTCGTTGGCGATGGCGTTGCCGATCGCGGGAATGTGGGAGGTGGTGACGCCACCGACGATCTTGGCCATGGTCTCAGTTCCCCGCCGCCTTGAGCTTCGCCTTGAATTCCTCGACCGTCATGCCGGTCTGCTGCGCGCCGATGTCCTGGACGTTCAGGCCGAGCATGCCGATGAACTTGGCGAGGTAGTAGATGTTGCCGCCCGCCGCCAGCAGGGCCAGGGCGTTGCGGTCCTTGACGGCCTTCTTCTGCTCGTCGTTGAGGCCGAACTTGGCGCAGTAGGCGTCCTCGTCGGCCAGGAACTCCTGCCGGGCCGCCGCCTCGTTGAACGAGTAGCACATCTTGTTCAGCGGGTAGCCCTTCATGGCCATCCGGCCGTCGAAGATGGTGGTGCCGGGTATCGGCTCGTGTGGCGTCGGCGCGCTCATGGTTTGTTTCCTCCGGATCGTTTCTGACTTATTCGGACCAGTAAAGCCGCATCGGGTTGTCGACGAGAAGCGCCGTCCGCTTGGCCTCGTCGGTGGCGATGCGAGGGATGACGTCGACCAGATGCCCGTCGTCGGGCATGTGCGAGGTCATGTTCGGGTGCGGCCAGTCGGTGCCCCACAGCACGCGGTCGGTGAAGCGGTCGACCAGCAGGCGGGCGAGGGGCACCACGTCGTCGTAGGCCGGCGGACCCTGGACGCTCAGCCGCTCGGGGCAGCTCACCTTGCTCCAGACCTTGGGGTTCTCATCCATCAGGGCGACGAATTTCTGGAACTGGGGATGGTCCACGCCCTTGGCGATGTCCGGGCGGCCCATATGGTCCACGACGATGGTGGTGGGCAGCTCGCGCAGGAAGGGCGTGAGGTCGTCGAGATCCGGCGCCTCGAAATAGACCACGATGTGCCAGCCGAATTTCGCGATCCGGTCGGCGATGCCGAGGAAGACCTCCTTGGGCGTGGCGTCCACCAGACGCTTGACGAAGTTGAAGCGCACGCCGCGCACCCCGGCCTCGTGCAGCTCGGCCAGCTCGCCCTCGGTGATCGACGGGCCGACGGAGGCGACGCCGCGCGCCAGCCCGTTGGAGGCCCTCAGCGCGTCGACCAGCGCCCGGTTGTCCTTGCCGTGGCAGGTCGCCTGGACGATGACGTTGCGCGCGAAGCCCAACTCGTCGCGCAGGGCGAAGAGCCGCTCCTTCGGCGCGTCGCAGGGGGTGTATTTGCGCTCCGGCGCGTAGGGGAAGCGGTCGGCCGGACCGAAGACGTGGCAGTGGGCGTCCACCGCGCCGGGCGGTGGTGTGTAGGCCGGCTTGCTCGGGTTGGGGTGGAAGGGACGGTAGTCGGCGTCCATAGGAAGGCTCCCTTCGGGGAAAGAGATCAGTCGGCGTAGACGGTGCCGTCGAACAGCTTGCGGGCGGTGCGCAGCAGGGCGGCGCGGGTCACCGTTCCGGCGCCGTCGAGGTCGAGGACCACGGTCATCTCGCCGGTCGGGTGCTCGACGCTCAGCGTCCGGGTGGCGCCGTCGGGAACCACGGCGAGCGACGCGGCGGGCGAGCCCTCCAGCGCGCAGGCGGTGGCGACGCTGACCGCGCCGAGTACGCCGATGGAGGCGTGGCAGCGGTGCGGGATGAAGGTCCGGGTGGAAATCGCCCCGCCGTTGGCCGGCGCGCTGACCAGCGTCATTTTCGGCACCGACTTGTCCGTCACGTCGCCCAGATTCATCCGCGGCCCGGCCTTCAGCCGAATCGATTCCAGCCGCGCCTTCAGCGCCGCGTCGGCGTCCAGTTCCTCCCGCGTCTCGTCGCCGCGCACCCCGAGGTCGGCGGCGCGCACCACCACCACCGGCATGCCGTTGTCGATGCAGGTGACCGGGACCCCGTCGATGACGTCCACCGCGTTCCCCGTCGGCAGCAGCGCCCCGCAGGAGGAGCCGGCGGTGTCGCGGAACTCAATGGGGATCGCCGCCGCCGTGCCGGGCACGCCGTCGATGCGCGCGTCGCCCCGGTAGGTGACCGCCCCGCCCGGCGTCGGCACGGCGGCAACCGCCACCTGCCCGGTGTTCTCCATGTGGATGGTCACCGGCGTCACGCCGTCGCGGGCGGGAACGAGGCCGCGCTCGATGGCGAAGGGGCCGACGCCGGCCAGGATGTTGCCGCAGTTCTGGGCGTCGGTGACGATGGCCTTGTCCACGAACACCTGAAGGAACAGGTAGTCCACGTCCACGCCCGGACGCTCCGACCGGCGCACCACCGCCACCTTGGAGGTCAGCGGGTCGGCGCCGCCCATCCCGTCGATCTGGCGCGGGTCGGGCGAGCCCATCACCCGCAGCAGGAAGGCGTCGCGCGCCGCCGTGCCGGGCGGCAGGTCGTCGGCCAGGAAATACCCGCCCTTGGAGGTCCCGCCGCGCATCCACAGGCAGCGCACGCCGTCAGACATAGCGCAGCCCCTTCGCGGCGAGCGGGCCGCGCATGCCGTAGATGTCGAGGCCGAGTTCGCCTGCCGACAGCCGCGCCCGCTTCTCCTCCTCCTTGGCCAGCCGGTCCTGCGCCTTCGCCAGCACCTCGGCGGCCTCCTCGCGGCGGACCACGCAGACGCCGTCGTCGTCCGCGACGATCACGTCGCCGGGATTCACCAGCGCGCCCGCGCAGACCACCGGCACGTTGACCGACCCCAGCGTCTCCTTCACCGTGCCCTGCGCGCAGACCGCCCGCGACCAGACCGGAAAGCCCATGTCGGTCAGCGTCCGGACGTCGCGCACCCCGGCGTCGATGACCAGACCGGCGCAGCCGCGCGCCTTGGCCGAAGTCGCCAGCAGGTCGCCGAAATAGCCGGCGTCCGACGGCGAGGTGGTGGCGAGCACCAGCAGATCACCCGGCGTCACCTGCTCGATGGCGACGTGGAGCATCCAGTTGTCGGCCGGCGGGGCCAGGACGGTCACCGCCGAGGCGGCGATCTGGGCGCCGGGATAGATCGGCCGCAGGGCGGAGGACAGCAGGCCCTTGCGGCCCTGCGCCTCGTGCACGGTGGCGACGCCGCATTCGGCCAGTCCGGCGATCACCGCCGGGTCGGCCCGCTCGATGGTTTGGACGACGACGTTCATCACAGCTCATCCACGGTGCGGGGATAGACCGACTGGAAGCCTTCGGCATAGCGGGCGTTGCGCCCGCCGGCCTGCCCGCCGGAGTTGCGGCGGAAGTGGTTGCCGCGGTTCTGCGCCAGGTTGGTGTAATAATCCCAGAGATGCTCCTGCCCGGCCATGCATTCGATGGCGGCGCGCTTGTTGTCCCACACCTCGGTGATGTCGAGGAAGACGTCCGGCTTCCAGCCCATTTGCTCGGTCTGGTGCGGCTCGAACAGGTAGAGCTGCGGGGCGCCGAGCACCTTCTGCCCCGGATTGTGCCCCCAGGCCTGGGCGATCATCCGGCATTCCATCAGGACCTTGGTCGCGTAGGAATGGTCGGTGTTGTAGGGATCGTAGTGCGAGTGGCTCATCAGGAAGGCGGGCTGCACCTTGCGGATCGCGTCGACCAGACGGAACTTGGCCTCGCGGTCGATCTCCAGCGGGTAATCGCCGAGGTCGAAGAACTGGATATCGTGGGCGTTCAGCGCCTTGGCGGCGGCCTCGGCCTCCTTGCGGCGCTCCGTCTTCACACGCTCCAGCGTGCAGCCCTCCTGCTTCCACAGCTTGGCGGATTCGCCGCGTTCGCCGTAGGACAGGCAGACGATGGTGACCTCGTACCCCTTCTTCTGATGCAGCGCGATAGCGCCGCCGGCGCGCCACACGAAATCCGCCGAGTGGGCGCTGAGCACCAGCGCTCTTTTGTTCTGTGCCATGAATGTCCGCTCCCCGGTATGGGCAGTCTGGTGGTGGGCAGCCTGATTGTGGGCAGTCCGATTCCGATGGCCCATCATCCGACGGTGCGAGCGCAAATCCTATTTCGAACTCCCGTCCTTACCATTTGGTTTTGCTATAGGTGCGTTCTGCGGTTGGGCCTTGCCATGGGATGCCGGGGGAGGGGAAGCCCCCAGGGTCGGTACGAAGATGTCGCGTCAGGCGTAATCTCATGTCGAATCATGGGTATAAGACATACGGGGCTGTGCTTGTATCGGCGCTGTGGCGCAATGGAAGGGGTCAGCTTGGGGCGGCCTCGACCAGGATATCCTCCCCCCAACCACCCCGCCGTTATTCAAAAAACAAATGGGCTCTTCGATGAACGAATTTCCTAAGCGGCGTTTGGGATGATACCCATTCGATCATGAGGGATTAAGGGCGTGGGGCCGGACCCGCCGCTGCGGGGGCTCGCCAGCCCGAGCAAGGGACTTCGGGAGAGGACGCGATGAGGATTTGTGTGGCGGGGGCCGCGGGCGCCTTCGGCGTGAAGCATCTGGAGGCGGTCGCCGCCATCGACGGCATCGAGGTGGTGTCGGTGGTCGGCGGCGAGCCGGACGACATCGAGGGCTTCGCCAAGGCGCGCGGCATTCCGCATTGGACCAAGGACCTGGCCGAGAGCCTGGAGCGGCCCGACGTGGAGGCGGTCATCCTGGCCACTCCGACGCCGGTGCACGCCGCGCAGGCGATCCAGTGCCTGGAGGCCGGCAAGCATGTGCTGGTGGAAATCCCCATGGCCGACAGTCTGGCCGACGCGGAGCGGCTGGTCGCGGTGCAGCGGGCCACCGGTCTGGTCGCCATGGCCGGGCACACGCGGCGCTTCAACCCCAGCCACCAGTGGATCCGCAACCGGGTCCAGGCGGGGGAGCTGACGATCCAGCAGATGGACGTGCAGACCTACTTCTTCCGCCGCTCCAACATGAACGCGCTGGGCAAGCCGCGCACCTGGACCGACCATCTGCTGTGGCACCACGCCTGCCACACCGTGGACCTGTTCCAGTACCAGACCGGCGAGGTGGCCAGCCAGGTGCACGCCCTGCAGGGGCCGATCCACCCGCAGCTCGGCATCGCCATGGACATGAGCATCGGCCTGAAGGTGCCGTCCGGGGCGATCTGCACCCTGTCGCTGTCCTTCAACAACGACGGGCCGCTGGGCACCTTCTTCCGCTACATCTGCGACAACGGCACATACATCGCCCGCTACGACGATCTGTACGACGGCAAGGACAACAAGATCGACCTCAGCGGCCTCACCGTGTCGAACAACGGCATCGAGCTGATCGACCGCGAGTTCTTCGCCGCCATCCGCGACAAGCGCGAGCCCAACGCCAGCGTGGCGCAGTGCCTGCCGGCCATGCGGACGCTCGACCGTCTGGAAAAATCGCTGAACGCCTGATCGGGGAACGCGTCGCCGGCCCCACAGCCCAAACAACAAGGACGCGGGACGCAAGACCAAGAAAAACGTCCCGCGAAGACCCGCCCCGAGGAGGAAACCCATGCCAACCGCGCGCAGCGTCGACGTTCAAGCCTTTCTCAACGAGCACCCCTTCTCGCGATACCAATGGCTGGTGTTCGCGCTGTGCTTCTTCATCGTCCTTCTGGACGGCTTCGACACGGCGGCCATCGGATACATCGCCCCGTCGCTGACGACGGAATGGGGAATCGCGCGGCCGGCCCTGGCGCCGGTGCTGAGCGCGGCGCTGTTCGGGCTGGCCTTCGGCGCCCTGTCCGCCGGGCCGCTGGCCGACCGCTTCGGCCGCAAGGTGATCCTGATCGGCTCCGTCCTGGTCATCGGCACCGCCTGTCTGGCCTCCGCCTTCTCGGGTAACCTGGACCAGCTCGTCATGCTGCGCTTCGTCACCGGCCTCGGGCTGGGGGCGGCGATGCCCAACGCCGTCACGCTGATGAGCGAATATTGCCCCGAAGGGCGGCGCGCCATGGTCACCAACGCCATGTTCTGCGGCTTCCCGCTCGGCGCGGCCTTCGGCGGCTTCCTCGCCGCCTGGATGATCCCGCTGTGGGGCTGGCGCAGCGTGCTGGTGCTGGGCGGGATCGCGCCGCTGGTCCTGGCGGCGGTGCTGCTGGTCCTGCTGCCGGAATCGGTCCGCTACATGGTCGCCCACAATCACCCGGTGGAGCGCATCCGCGCCGTGCTGCGCCGCATTTCCGAGACGGCGGCCGGGGCGGCCGGCTTCGTGATGACCGAGAAGGCCCCGGCCACCAAGGCGCGGAACGGCATCGCGGTCGTGCTGTCGCGCGGCTATCTGGTCGGCTCGGTGATGCTGTGGATCGCCTACTTCATGGGGCTGGTCATCTTCTACGCGCTGATCAACTGGATGCCGATCCTGTTCAAGGACGCCGGGCTGGCGCCGCGCGACGCCGCGCTGATCGCCGCGCTGTTCCCGCTGGGCGGCGTCGGGGCCATTCTGTCGGGCTGGCTGATGGACCGCTTCAACGCCAACAGGATCATCGCCTTCGGCTTCGTGCTGACCTACGGCGCCGTCTACGCCATCGGGCAGGTGGCCGGGAACGTCGGGCTTCTGGTGGTCACGGTCTTCGCGGCGGGCACCATCATGAACACCGCCCAGACCTCGCTGCCGGCGCTGGCCGCCAGCTTCTATCCGACCCACGGGCGGGCCACCGGCGTGGCGTGGATGCTGGGGCTGGGCCGCTTCGGCGGAATCGGCGGCTCGTTCCTGGTGGCCGAACTGGCCCGCCGGCAACTGGACTTCACCAGCATCTTCACGATCGTCGCCATTCCGGGTCTGGTCGCCGCCCTGGCCCTGCTGGTCAAGCAGTTCGTCCATCCCGAGGACCGGTCGAGCGGCACGGGTCGGACCGTCGAAGCCCTGGGGCATTGAGTTTTACTATAGCCTGCCCATAGGCTTTGCGGCTTGGCACCGGCGGTCGCCGTTTCGTATGTGCGTGCCGCATTGCAAAGGCGCCCCGAACGCTATTCAAAAAACGAATGGGGCTTTCGCCCAACGAATGAGCGCAGCGCTGCGATCACTGATAATCATGCTGTGGTGACGGTATCGGCGGCCTGCAAGGCCGGCCCCGGCGAACGCCAAGACGCCCCCCAATCAACGACGAAAAACACGGGGGCTTTCAAAACGAGGAGGAAACATGTCCGGAACATTTCGCAAGGCCCTGCTGGGCACCGCTTTCCTGTGCGCCTTCGGCACCGGCCCGGTGTGGGCCGACACGATCAAGGTCGGGGTGATCGCGCCGTTCTCCGGCCCCTTCGCCACGGTCGGCCAGACCTTCAAGCAGGCCATCGAGGTCTATCAGGCCCAGCATGGCAAGACGGTCGCCGGCAACACGGTGGAGTTCGTCTACAAGGACCTCGACCAGGCCAACCCGGCGCAGAGCAAGGCCCTGGCCCAGGAACTGGTGGTCAAGGAGAAGGTCGGCTACCTCGCCGGCTTCTTCTTCACGCCGGACGCGCTGGCCGTCGCCCCGCTGATCGACGAGGCGAACATCCCCTGCGTGATCTTCAACGCCGCGACCTCGGCCATCACCGAGAAGTCGCCGCGCTACGTCCGCACCTCCTTCACCCTGTGGCAGAACACCGTGCCGCTGGCCGAGCATGTCGCCAAGCAGGGCATCCGCAAGGTGGCCACCGCGGTCAGCGACTATGGCCCCGGCATCGACGGCGAGACCGCCTTCAAGCAGACCTTCGAGAAGTCCGGCGGCAAGGTGGTCGACAGCATCCGCATGCCGCTGAAGTCCACCGACTTCGCCCCCTTCATGCAGCGCATCAAGGACTCCGGGGCGGAGGCCATCTACGCCTTCCTGCCCGCCGGCCCGACGACGCTGGGCTTCGCCAGGGCCTTCAGCGACACCGGCCTGAAGGCCGCGGGGATCAGGTTCTTCGGTCCCGGCGACATCACGCAGGAGCCGGATCTGCCGGTGCTCGGCGACGCGGCGGTCGGCATCACCACGACCTTCAACTACAGCCAGGCCCACGATTCCGACCTGAACCGCCGGTTCCTCGCCAAGCACAGGGAGCTGTTCGGCTCCTCCGACATCGTCACCTTCACCTCGGTCGGCGCCTATGACGGCGCGCACGTCATCTACCGCATGGTCGAGGCGACGGGCGGCAAGAGCGATGGAGCGAAGGCGGTGGCGGCGGTCAAGGGCATGGCCTGGGAAAGCCCGCGCGGGCCGGTGCGGATCGACCCCGAGTCCCGCCACGTCACCCAGACCATCTATCTGCGCGTGACCGAGCGCAAGGACGGCCGGCTGCAGAACACCGAGGTCGCCGGGTTCCCCGAACAGCCCGATTACGGCTTCAAGGTCGGCAAGTAGGACCATCGACGGCCCCCTTTCCCGACGGGAGGGGGGCTTGTCCGCGCTGGAGTTCCTGATGGAAACGCTTTTCGGCATCGTGGTGGACGGGGTCGCCTACGGGATGATCCTGTTCATCATCTCGGTCGGCCTGTCGGTCACGCTCGGCCTGATGCGCGTGGTCAACCTCGCTCACGGCGCCTTCGCGATGGTCGCCGGCTACGTCGCCTCCTACGCCGCGCAGGGGCTGGGCCTGCCCTACGCCGTGGGTCTGGTGGCGGCGATCCTGTTCACCGTGCTCGCCACGCTGCCGCTGGAGAAGCTGCTGTACCGGCGCATCTACGGCTCCGCCAACGAGCTGGCCCAGGTGCTGCTGACCATCGGCCTGACCTTCGTCATCGTCGCCGGGATCAACTACCTGTTCGGCCCGACGCTGAAGCGCATCCCGCTGCCGGACGCGCTGCTCGGCACCGTGGCGATCGGGCCGAAGTCGATCCCGGTGCACCGCGCCTTCGTCATCGTCATGGGGGCGGCGACCGTGCTGGGCCTGTGGTGGCTGCTGGAGCGCACCGATTTCGGCATCAAGCTGCGCGCCGCCGTGGACGACCCGAACATGGCCGCGGCGCTGGGCATCCGGACGGAGCGCCTCTACACCGCGACCTTCGCGCTGGGCACCGGGCTGGCGGCGCTGGGCGGCGTGCTGGGGGCGGAACTGCTGCCGCTGGAGCCCTATTACGCCATCCGCTACATCGTCCTGTTCCTGGCGGTGGTCGCCGTCGGCGGGGCGGGCAACATCCTCGGCTCGGCCGCCGCCGCCCTGGCGTTGGGCATCGTGGACACCGCGGGCAAATACCTGATCCCGAGCTTCGGCGAGTTCTTCTTCTACGCCGCGCTGATCCTGATCCTGTTCCGCTGGCCCCACGGCTTCTTCCAGGGGAGGGCGGCCTGATGGGCGGAAGTCACACGGGCGCGGTGGCCACCGGGCAGACCCCGCAGGCCTCCGCGCGCGAGCCGCGGTTCCGCCGGGCGCTCGGCGGTGCCGCGGTTCCGCTGCTGGCCGCCGCCGGGCTGGCCGCCTTCTGGCTGTTCCCCAACGATCTCGGCCTGATGACGCGGATCGCCGCGACGGCGCTCTACGTCCTGTCGCTCGACCTCGTGCTTGGCTTCGGCGGCATCGCCACGCTGGGGCAGGCGGCGATGTTCGGCAGCGGGGCCTACGCCGCCGGCATCGCCGCGGTGCATCTGGTGAGCGACCCGCTCGTCCTGCTCGCCGTCGGCGCTCTGGCTGGCGGTCTGGTCGCTCTGGTCACCGGCGCGCTGATCCTGCACGCGCGCGGCCTGACGCTGTTGATGCTGACCATCGCCGTGGTGCAGATCGTCCAGGAGGTGGTCAACAAGGCGCGCGACCTCACCGGTGGCAGCGACGGCCTGTCGGGCATCGAGCCCAGCCCGCTGTTCGGCCTGTTCCGCTTCGACATGTTCGGGCGCACCTCCTACCTGTTCGCGCTGGCGGTGCTTCTGGTCGGCTTCCTGGTGGCGCGGCGCATCGTCCGCTCGCCCTTCGGGCTGGCCTGCCGGGGGGTGAAGGAGGACCCGCTGCGCATCGCCGCCCTGGGCGGTTCGCCGCGCCGCTATCTGGTCACGCTCTACGCCATCGCCGGGGTGTTCGCCGGGGTGGCCGGGGCGCTGACCGCGGTGACCAGCGGCATCGTCGGGCTGGACAGCGTCAGCTTCTCCTGGTCGGCGGAGGCGCTGGTCATGCTGGTGCTCGGCGGCGCCGGGCGGCTCGTCGGCGCGGTCATCGGCACGGTGGCCTTCATGACCATCCATCACGTCATGGCCGCGATCGACCCCTTCCACTGGATGCTGTTCATCGGCCTGTTCCTGATGGGCACGGTGCTGTTCCTGCCGGGGGGGATCGCCTCGCTCGCCGACCGCTTCATCAAGGGGAACCGGGAATGACCGCGCTTCTCGACGTCAAGGGGCTGAGCAAGAACTTCGACGGCCTTCAGGTGTCCGCCGACATCACCCTGGCGCTCCATCCCGGCGAGCGCTGCGCGCTGATCGGGCCGAACGGGGCGGGCAAGACGACCTTCGTCAATCTGGTGACCGGCGTGCTGGCGCCCAGCTCCGGCACCATCCGGCTGGCCGGGCAGGACGTCACCCGCCTGTCGGCCCAGGCGCGGGTGCGCCTCGGCCTGATCCGCTCCTTCCAGGTGGCGCGGCTGTTCCGCTCGATGACGGTGCACGAGCATCTGGAGCTGGCCGTTCTGGAGCGCGAGCGGAAGACCTTCCGCGTCTTCGCCTCGGTCCGGCGCACGCCGGGGCTGGCCGACGAGGTGGCGGGCCTGCTCGACGGCATGGGGCTGGTCCCGGTGGCGGACACCGCCGTCGGGGCGCTGGCCTACGGGCAGCAGCGTCTTCTGGAGATCGCGCTGGCGCTCGCCCTGAAGCCCAAGCTCCTGATCCTCGACGAGCCGGCGGCTGGCGTGCCGCATTCGGAAAGCCACCGCATCCTCGACGCGCTGGACCGCCTGCCGGCCGATCTGGCCGTGCTGATGATCGAGCACGACATGGATCTGGTGTTCCGCTTCGCCAAGCGCATCGTCGTTCTGGCGCAGGGCCGCCTGCTGTGCAGCGGCACGGCACAGGAGATCGCCACCGATCCGCGCGTCCGCGAGGTCTATCTGGGGAGCCGGGCCAATGCGCCGCACTGAAGGAACGCTGGAGATCACCGGCCTGACCGCCGGCTATGGCGAGACCCGCATCGTCGAAGACCTGTCCTTCACCGTGCCGGCCGGCGGGCGGCTGGCCCTGCTGGGCCGCAACGGCATGGGCAAGACCACGACGCTGGCCACCCTGGTCGGGCAGACGACGCTGCACGCCGGCAGCATCCGGCTGGACGGCGTCGAACTGAGCGGCCTCAACTCCTCCGCGAGGGCGGCGGCCGGGCTGGGCTATGTGCCGCAGACGCGCGACATCTTCCGCTCGCTGACGGTGGAGGAGAATCTGGTCACCGGGCTGAAGGGTCGGCCGCGCTCCGCCCTGGAGGAGGCCTACGCGCTGTTTCCCCGTCTGAAGGAGCGGCGGGGCAACGGCGGGGGCGCGCTCTCCGGCGGCGAGCAGCAGATGCTGTCCGTCGCCCGCGCGCTGCTCGGCCGGCCGACGGTGCTGCTGCTGGACGAGCCGCTGGAGGGCTTGGCTCCGGTGATCTGCGACCAGCTGATGCAGGCGCTGGCGCAGCTGACCGTCACGCTGATCCTGGTGGAGCAGCAGGTGGACCGCGCCCTGGACTTCGCGCAGGGGGTGGTGATCCTCGAACGCGGGCAGGTGGTGCATGAGGGGGCCGCCGCCGATCTGCGGGACGACCACGCCCTGATGGAGCGGCATCTCGGCGTCGCGCTGGCGGCGTAACGGACTCGCGGGCTCAGCCGGCGCGGCTTCAATCGGCGCGGACCGTCCGGTCCGCCGGACCCGTGCCGACGATGCGGACCCACAGGTCCTGCCACGCCGCCCGCGAGGCGTCGCGGGGGGTCTGGAAGGTCTCCACCGGCCCCGCCAGCCTCCCCGCCGGGTCGACGACGGCCCGGATGCCCCAGAAGCCGAGCGACGAGACGCCCGGCATGCCGTAGCGATGGTCGAGCGCCTGGACCAGCCTGTTCCCGGACTCCAGCGGCTGCTCGCGCCAGTGGAGGTTGTCCATCGAGAACCACCGGAAGACCTTGGCCTCCGGCGTCGCCGCGACCGCCTCGATGGCCGGGGAGCTGTTCCGTTCGAACCGCTCCCACTGGATCTTCCCGTCGCTCAGCACGGAGTGGAAACCGACCAGCACCGCGTCCGGGGTTTCCGCCACGACCCGGCGCAGCAGCGGCTGGAACAGGGTCGGGTAGGCCGTCACCTCGGCGGCTGCCGGGGCCGTGCCGCCGATCTGCGCCCTGGCGATCGCCTCGACGCGGTCGTTGATGGCCCAGCCGCCGAGCGTGTAGGCCGACACGAGGATCAGCGCCGCGCCCGCGATGTCCTGCGCCAGGGCCGCCCGCCTGCGGAGCGCGACGCCGGCCGCCAACGAGAGCAACAGGATCAGGCTGTAGATCGGGTCGATGATCGGCATCGCGTTGATCGCGAAGCGCGTGTCGGTGAGCGGGTAGAGCCACTGCGTGCCGTAGGACGTGAAGACGTCGATCACAGGGTGGGTCATCAGCGCCAGGATGGCCAGCCAGATCCAGGCGCGCAGCGCGTCGCCGCCGCCCCATGGGCCGTCCGGACCATGGCGTCGGCGCTGCCAGCGCCAGACCAGCCAGCCGAGCAGCAGGCCGGCGAACGGGCCGAACAGGATCGAATGGGTCAGGCCTCGGTGATGGACCCAGTTGGCGAAGGGGCCGCCGATCCAGCCGGCGGCGACGTCGAGGTCGGGGATCAGCGCGATGCCCGCGCCGACGGCGAGGGCGCGGCGGCCCAGCCGGCGGCGGAAGCCGGCCTGCGCGACCGTAGCCCCGAGTAGCATTTGGGTGACGGTGTCCATGGTCCTCGGTCGTGCCGTGATGCGCTGGGGTCAGGCGCCGGGGGCGGTCGCCAGCATCCGCTTCAGCGCGTCCGAGATCTCCTCGACGCGCACCGGCTTGGGCATGATCGCGATCGGGTCCGGAAAGCTCACCTTCAGCTTTTCGGAAATCTCGCCGGTGGCGTAGCCGCTGACGACCACCACGGGCAAGCCGGGCTGCTCGCTCCGCAGGTTGCGAATGAGTTCGTCGCCGGCCATCACCGGCATCCTGAGGTCGGTGACCAGGGCATCGAAGGAGGCATCCTGCCAGATCTTCAAGGCCTCCTGGCCGTTGAAGGCCGTCGTGACCCGGAACCCCTCGTCCATCAGGCCATGCTCCAGCGCCATGATCGCGATGGCTTCATCATCGACCAGCAGGATGTGGCGGGGTTCGGTCATGGCGGCTCACCGTACAGAAAAAAACACTCCCGAGGGGCGGGGCGATACGCTTCAGCTCCAGGTATGATTGTAGCGGGCGACGCCCGCAAAAACAAAGCCGAACGTTTTATGGTTGTTTCAGCGGCACCTTCGGGTGCTCTTTCGGGGAGCGGGCAACCCTTGTTCGTTCCGCGGGGATGTGCGCATTCTTACTGCTGTGAACCGGCACGGCGGCGCCGGGCGAAGCCTTCACCAAAGGAAAACCCGCGACCTTGAAGATCGGTCTGAGGGCGATGCTGATCGCGTGTCTGGGGGGTGTCGGGCTGGCATTCACGGCCGGCACCGCCGCGGTTCTGCAGGTGGAAGCCGGAAACCGGCTTCAGCGCATGATCGGCGAGCAGTTGCACCTGTATGCAGGTCAGGTCGCCGACAAGCTCGACCGCGGCATGTTCGAGCGCTACCGCGACCTCCTCGTCGTGACGAGCCTCGAGACGATCCGTGCGACCGACGCGTCCCGCGATTCACGGCGCGCCGTCCTACAGAAGCTTCAGGACAGCTACCCGGACTATGCCTGGATCGGCTTCATCCAGCCGACCGGTCTCCTCGAAGCGGCGACGGGCCGTGTCTATGAAGGCATGGATGTCAGCGCGCGCGATTGGTGGAAGCAGGGGTTCGACCGCCCCTATGTCGGCGATGTGCACGACGCGGTGGTTCTGGGCAAGATTCTGTACGCCAACCGGCTGGAGATCCCGCGCTTCGTCGACCTTGCCGCACCCGTGCGCGACGAACGGGGGACGCTGACCGGCGTCGTCGCCGCCCATCTCAGCTGGGATTGGGCGTCGGAGGTCGAACGCTCCGTGCTCGGCCAGATTTCACAGGATGCCGAGGTCGAGGCGATGATCCTCTCCGCCGACGGCACGGTGATTCTGGGTCCCAAGCCCCTGGTGGGTAAGCCGCTGGCCTTTGCGTCGGCGCGGGACCGGAACGCCGGAGTCGAATCCTGGCCGGACGGGCGCCGCTTCCTGACGAGCGTGGTGCCGACGAAGGGCTACCGGGATTATCCCGGGCTGGGGTGGAGCGTCGTGCTCCGCCAACCGGTCGATCAGGCGATGGCGCCGGTCGCCGAACTGCGGAACCGGGTGATCGCGTGGGGAATCGGCGCCAGCCTGCTGGCGGTCCTCGTCGGCCATGTTCTGGCGACGTGGCTGTCGGCTCCCCTGCGCGCCATGTCCAGGGCCGTGGAGGCGGCGGGCGCGGACGGCGCGATGCCCGACCTGCCCCAGACCGGCCGCTACACGGAAGCCGCCACGCTGTCCGGCGCGCTGCACACCTACGTGAGCGACCTGCAGGAGGCGGACCGGCGGCTCCGCGGCACCGTCGCCGAGAAGACGGTGCTGCTTCGCGAGGTCCACCACCGCGTGAAGAACAACCTGCAGGTGATCTATGGGTTGATGATGGTGGAAATGCGCCGTCTGCCCAAGGGGGACCTGTCGCGGGGCCGCATCGAGGCGCTGGCCGGGCGGGTGACCTCCATGGGGCGCCTGCACGAGCAGCTCTACACCTCCGGGGACCTGACGAACGTCGATTTCGGAACGCACCTGCGCCAGCTCTGCGACGCGCTTCAGGAGCTTCATCCGAACGAGGCGATCGCCATCCAAGCCGACACGGACGACGTCGCCTGTTCCATCGAGCTCGCGACGCCGCTCGGCCTGATCGCCAACGAACTCGTCGTCAACGCGCTGAAGCACGCCTTTCCCGAGGAGGGAAACGGAACGGTCACGGTCCGGCTGCGGAAGATGGGCGACCGTCTGACGATGACCGTGGCCGACGACGGCATCGGCTGCCCGGACATGCCGCCCATGGGAGGGACCGGCATGACGCTGGTCGACGCGCTTGTCCGGCAGGTCGGCGGCACCATATCGTTCGATGGCCGGCAGGGCTGCGCCACCACGATCAGCGTGCCGTTCAACGCAGACGCGAACCGTCCCGTCGCCGTCCACGCGTGATGTGATCACGGCCTTGCCGCTGCAGACGCCCGCCAGCGTCCTGCATGATCCCCATTCTTTTCCGGAAAAGGGACGACACCGCTCAGTACTCGCTTGTAAAAGCCGAGGGGTCTTCCCACCTGAAGTCGATCAAGATTGTTTCGGGGCCTGCTGTCCTCAGCCATGGCCAACCGGTTTGGGTCTCTTTTCCCGAAGTGAATTTGATCCCTTCCCGATGTCGGGTAGGGCAACACCAGCAAGGGAACAGACCCATGGCTAACGGCACCGTGAAATGGTTCAACTCCACCAAGGGCTACGGCTTCATCCAGCCGGATGACGGTTCGGCGGACGTCTTCGTCCATATTTCCGCCGTCGACCGCTCCGGCATCGGCCAACTCAACGAAGGGCAGAAGCTGTCGTTCGAGGCCGTCCGCGACCCGCAGCGGGGCAAGGTCTCGGCCGAGGACCTGCGCGCGCTCTGAGCGCCGCAGACCCCCGATTCCAGCACAGAAGAACATGGCCGGCGGGCTCCGCCCGTACCGGCAAGAGGATTCGCATGACCATCAAACTTCCTTCGACCGGGGCGGCACAGGCCGCCCAGCCCCAGCATCAACAGCCCGTCCCCGCGATCGAGCCGGCGTGGGCGCCGGGGTGGCCCCGCCTCACCCCGCGCGAGATTCGCCAGATCGTTCTCGACACTTTGGGCTAACCGCTTCATCCGTAACGAAAAAAGCCTTTCCACAGGAACCACCGCGAGGACAGCCGCCCTATGCTCGTTCAAGTCCGCGACAACGATGTGGGGGGCGCCCTGCGCGTCCTGAAAAGAAAAATGCAGCGCGAAGGGCTTTTTCGTGAGATGAAGTTGCATCGGCGTTACGAGAAGCCCTCGGAGCGCCGGGCACGGCAGGCAGCGGAATCGGTCCGGCGGCGGCGCAAGCTGCTGCGCAAGCGCCTACTGCGCGAGGGCTATTGACCGTGGCCGCCGATGCTTTAAATTGAGGGACGGCGTCAGGGCCGTCAGCACCCATTCCGGTTCCTCGCCGGACAGACCGTTGGAGACAGGACATAGCTAAACTCTACGATGCGGACCCGGTCCGCGAAGGCCCGCGCATCAATCGGGAAATCACGGCACGCACGGTGCGCCTCGTCGGGGCCAACGGTGAGATGATCGGCGTGGTCTCGCTGCGCGACGCCTTCGACGCTGCGGTGGAGGCTGAACTCGATCTCGTCGAGGTCGCTCCCCAGGCGGAGCCGCCTGTCTGCAAGATCCTCGACTACGGCCGGTTCCGGTTCGAGGAGCAGAAGAAGGCCAACGAGGCGCGCAAGAAGCAGAAGATCATCGAGATCAAGGAGCTTAAGCTCCGGCCGAACATCGATGACCACGATTACGACGTGAAGATGCGGGCTGCGCGGCGCTTCCTCGAAGAGGGCGACAAGGTCAAGATGACCATGCGGTTCCGTGGCCGCGAGATGGCGCACCAGGATTTGGGCATGAACGTGCTGATCCGTGTGCGCGACCAGTTCGAGGATATCGCCAAGGTCGAGCAGATGCCTCGGATGGAAGGGCGCATGATGGTCATGGTCATCGCCCCGCGCTGACCGGTCGCTGACCAGCCTACGCGTTTGACGGCATGGGGGCCGCCCTTCGTGGGGCGGTCCCCATGCGTTTTCTGCGTTTTCGGCCACATGTTTTAGGCTGCGGGTGGTTGCCCCAAGGCTGTTTCCACTTTAACAATCGTGCCTTTCAGCGGCGTCGCTGAACCCAATCGACCCGTTCCTGTTTAGAAGGGCGCGGTTGAACGGGAGCACTCTCGATGCTGCGCCTTCGCCACGGCCTCGCCGTCTCGTGCGTTCAGGGCGGCATGAATGCGCGGGGCTCCATAGCGCTCGCGGTGATCGGCGTGAAGCCGCCGGATGTCATCGAGCAACTGACGGTTCGCCGCCTAGCGCGGGCTCTCCGGTCGCGTGCGCCAAGCATAGTAGCCGGACGGCGACACGCCGAGCGCATCGCAGAGCACCCGGACCGGGTATTCGTCGCGGCAATCTTCAATGATCCGGAATCTCATTTCAGAGGCTCCGAGAAAATGCTCACAGTTTTTTAATATGCTCCAACCGCATGATTGCCACCGCCGCCATGCCTCCTCCTTCCGAGAGCCGATAGCGACTCACGTTGCGGACCAAAAGGGAATCCATCTGTTACGGGTCACCCTTCAAAGCCGCTGGTATTACTCGCCAACAACGTTCTGACGTTGCGCGTGGCGACGGGAATTGGGGGCGCGGCACTGCTGACGTGCGTTCCTCTTCGTCATGGACAGGAACCCGCATTTCGGACTCCAATCGTACAACCTTCATTCCATGCGACAAGTCTGTTCTGCGCCCGTGTTGAATTGTTTCCCAGTAGTGGAGCGGAGAAGGTGCGTCACCTTCCCCGTTACAAGATTACACGGTCACAAACAAGGAGCTTGAAACCGCGGTGATCTGCACGCCGACCAAAGTGACCGTATCCGAGGCGCCGAAAACGATCCGTGCGTTGCCGCCCACATCGGCGGCTAAAGTGTAGGTTTGACCTTCCGCCAAACCGATGAGATCGCCCTGCCCGGCATTGAAATCCCGCAGGATGTCGTTGCCGCCGCCATTGGAGAAGACGAACAGGTCGGCACCGCTTCCGCCAACCAATGAGTCATCGCCGAAACCACCAACCAACGTGTCGTTTCCGCTACCGCCGGACAGGGTATCATTTCCCCCACCCCCGCAAAGCCAGTCGTTGCCGTTGTCACCACGCAGGCTGTCGGCGTAGGCACCACCCGTGAGCGAGTCGTCGCCATCCCCACCGATCAGTTCCACCGCGGAGGAGGTGTTGACCGCCGTCACGGTGTCGCTGCCGTTGAAGAACTCGATGAAGGCCGACAGATCCAGCGTCACGCCGCCGGAATATCGGGCATAGACCGTGTCGTTGCCGGCGTCACCACGCAGCGTGTCGTCAAACGCGCTGTCAACCAGGAGGTCATCGCCGGCGCCGCTGAACACCCGCTCGATGCCGTCGGCGGTAAGGTCGAGGGTGAGGTTTCCGTCCCCCTGGACATAGACGGTGTCGAACCCGGCCCCGCCAGTCACCAGAGCATCGTCCGCGTCGATGTACAGCACATCGTCGCCGTCTCCGGTGATCAGGGTGTCGCTGCCATTGCCGCCGGTCAATGTATCGTTGAAGGCACCGCCAAGGATGAGGTCGTCGCTGTCACGCCCGTTGATCGCAAGTCCGAGGAGGGCGCCGGTGCCGATCAGGCTGTCGTTTCCGCCTCCGCCATAGGCTTGCTCAATGCTGCACGCTGCCAGATCGAGACTGGCGCCGGCGCTGCCTTGAACGACGGCGGTATCGAAGCCGGCACCACCCTGCAATGGCGCGTCGGCATCATCGAAGTAGAAGCGGTCGTCGCCATCGCCTCCGATCAGCGTGTCAGCCCCATCGCCACCGGTCAGCGTATCATTGGTATGCATCCGGCGAGTGACGCGGGTGCGGATCGAAGCGTTCAGCGTCCCGTTCGGTGAATTTGGATCAGTTCCTTGAGGTTCTCGACGCCATCCTCGGTCAGGGCATAGAACCATTGCTCGCCTGGGCCGAACACGGTCAGGCAACCGTCCTCTGGCTCCAACTCGATGGCGATGTCGATCAGCCATTCGACGTCCTCGCCGAGGATCTCGGCGACGCGCTCCATGGTCACGAGGTTGCGGGTTCTGGCCATGGTTCCTCAGGTCGCCGTGGTCGTCTCGTGCAGCCGCTTCCATTCCCAGGGCAGCAACTCGTGCAGCTTGGTCTGCGGCAGATCGTTGATGCGGGCCAGGACGTCGGCCAGCCATGCCTGGGGATCGATGTCGTTCATCTTGGCGCTCACGATCAAGCTGTACATGGCGGCAGCGCGCTGCCCGCCTCGATCCGAGCCGCAGAACAGCCATGCCCGTCTGCCCAGAGCGATGCCGCGCAACGCTCGTTCGGCGGCATTGTTCGTCAGGCAGACCCGTCCGTCGTGCAGGAAGCGGGTGAAGCCTTCCCAACGGGTCAGCATGTAGTCCATCTCCTTGGCCACCGGCGCGTGCTTCGACATCCCGGCCCGTACGGTCCGCATCCAACTCTCCAGTTCCTCGACCCAGGGTTTGGACAACTCGGTGCGCACCGCCAGACGGTCGGCCGCCGAGCGCCCGAGGGCCTCGCGCTCGATGTCGAACAGCGGGTCGATGCGCCGCACAGCCT
This sequence comes from Azospirillum aestuarii, assembly GCF_016632405.1. Classification (NCBI taxonomy): domain Bacteria; kingdom Pseudomonadati; phylum Pseudomonadota; class Alphaproteobacteria; order Rhodospirillales; family Azospirillaceae; genus Azospirillum; species Azospirillum aestuarii. The sequence goes on along the minus strand of NZ_JAEPIV010000019.1, from coordinate 216 downwards.
CCAGCGCCAGCGGGGAAATCGGGGGCGCTCCTTTGCCGCGCCGCTTGTTGGCGGCGATGTCGGCCAATTCGAAGAATTTCCGACGCGCGTGCGCCCAACACAGGGCCTCGGCCACGGGTTCCGGCCGTCGGCTCGCATCGTAGAGGCGACCCCGAGCTATGCTGGAATCTGGGTGATGACGGTCTGAGGAGGGCGGCGTATCGAGGTGGGTGACCA